>JBDSOE010000172.1:0-64569 GCA_039915005.1 Ginsengibacter sp. | reverse complement strand
ATCCTTATCAAGTTCATCAATAGTCAGCGCGGTAGCGCCGCTACCATCCCTTCTCGAAATACGGCCACCGGTAAATTTACTATTATCATCTTCACTGTATTTGGAAACGGCTTCGCCAAATTGCAATTTTCCTTCCATCAGTTGAGTTCTTACTGAATCCAATTTTTCTATCGCCTGGTTCACTTCAATGGAACTTACCTGCTGGATTTTTAAAATGTGCCTTATAGTGGCATCATCGCCACGGCGGCTTACCATCTGAATAATATGGTAGCCAAATTTTGTTTTGAAAACACTGGAAATCTGTCCTTCTTTTAGGCTGAACGCTTTTGCCAAAAACACAGGATCCCATTGTTTTTCATTACGGTTGATCTCATACTTACCACCCGTTTCTTTGCTTCCCGGATCATCGGTATATAATGAGGCAAGCACCTCAAATTTTTTGCTCCCGTCTTCCACTTCCTTTTTATATTCTTTCAATTGGTCTGAAGCGTAAGTTTCCAGGTCGCGTCCCGGTTTCGGATACATAATAATTTCACCCACTTCCAGTTCGGCCTCATAAAAATGAAGGCTGTCTTTAGGAATCTTTTCATAATAATCCTGCACTTCTGCCGGAGTGATCCTTATATTCTCTACAATTTTATTACGCTCGCCCTGCGCTAATTTTTGTTCGCGAAAAGTTTGTTTGAAATCTTCTTTTAATTGGAAAACGGTTTTGCCGGCTATTTGTTCCAATACATCCTTTGAGCCATATTGATTAATATAATAACGTATTTTATTGTCAATGTCGGCCTCTACTTCAGCGTCATCAACCGGGATAGAATCCCTTTCAGCCTGCACTACCAGGGCTTTTAAACCCAAAGCCTGCTCCAGCAACAAACAATTTGCATTGGCAGGAATATCAATATTTTGCCGCTGCATATCGTGTATGCTATTGTCTATTTCGCTTTTAAGAATAATTTTATCTCCAATAGTGGCTATAATTTTATCAGCCACCACTTTTTTTGCTTGGGCAAATACAATGAAGGTGGTTGCCATAAAGCAAAGCAGGAACAAACTTTTTTTCATCAGTAATATTATTTTTAGGCGTGCGGGTAATCTGTAAAACAGTTGCCAAAAATACACTTGTAAAACGGGGTTTGTTTTTTTGGAAAGTTAAAAGTCAGGAAGCTTTTGTTAAAGAAATTATTTTTTGAATGGCCGCTACAGTGTTCTCTTCACTTCTATTTCCTCAAAGGCTTCCACCATATCAGCAATTTTCAAATCGTTATAGTTTTTAATGATCATACCGCATTCCATATTGTTGCTTACCTCTTTTACGTCATCTTTAAAACGCTTCAGGCTTCCGAGCTCGCCGGTATGAATGATGATACCATCCCTTACTAAACGAATACGGCTGTTCCTCGCAATTTTCCCTTCCACTACCATACATCCTGCCACAGTCGCTTTATCAAATTTGTAAGTTTCTTTTATTTCTGCTATACCCAATACTTTTTCCTGGATCTTCGGTTCCAGCATGCCTTCCATAGCGCTCTTCACTTCGTCAATGGCATCGTAAATAATGGTGTAGGTCTTTATTTCCACGCCTTCGTGCTCGGCAAGTTTGGATGCCTGCAAAGCCGGCCGCACGTTAAAGCCAATAATAACTGCATCGGATGCGGTTGCCAACATTACGTCAGTTTCGGTTATTTGTCCCACACCCTGGTGAATGACATTTACGGCAATTTCTTCTGTGCTCAATTTCTGGAGTGAATCACTCAACGCTTCTACTGAACCATCCACGTCGGCGCGGATAAGAAGGTTTAATTCTTTGAAATTACCCAATGCCAGCCTGCGGCCAATTTCATCCAATGTAATATGCTTCTTGGCCCGGATACCCTGCTCGCGTAATATCTGCGCTCTTCTGTTGGCCGTATCTTTTGCGTCTGATTCGTCAGCAAAAACTTTAAAAGTTTCCCCAGCCTGTGGTGCTCCGTTTAATCCAAGAATTAAAACCGGTGTGGCCGGTGGGGCGATCTCCACCCGTTGGTTTCGCTCATTAAACATGGCTTTAATGCGGCCATAATGTTGTCCGGAAACCAAAAGATCTCCTTGTCTCAATGTTCCGTTTTGTACCAGGATTGTCGCCACATAACCACGTCCTTTATCAAGAGAAGCTTCAATTACAGTACCACTTGCCGCCTTTTTGGGATTAGCTTTTAATTCAAGCAAGTCCGATTCCAGCAGTACCTTATCAAGCAGGTCATCCACATGCAATCCCTGCCTGGCACTAATTTCCTGGCTTTGAAAACTTCCACCCCAATCTTCCACCAAAATATTCATTGCTGAAAGTTGTTCTTTTATTTTTTCAGGATTGGCTCCTTCTTTATCAATTTTATTTAATGCAAAAACCATAGGTACCCCTGCAGCCTGCGCATGGGAAATAGCTTCCTTGGTTTGCGGCATTACCGCGTCATCAGCGGCAATAACGATTACGGCTATATCGGTAACTTTTGCGCCTCTGGCACGCATAGCGGTAAATGCTTCGTGGCCCGGTGTATCGAGGAAGGTAATGGACCTGCCATTTTTAACGGTAACTTCATAGGCACCAATATGCTGCGTAATACCACCGGCTTCTCCCGCAATTACATTTGCGTGGCGTATATAATCAAGAAGGGAGGTTTTACCATGATCCACATGGCCCATAATTGTTACAATAGGAGAACGTGGCTTCAGGTCTTCTTCATTTTCTTCTTCTTCTTCTTCCGAATCAGACTGGTCTTCAAGATCAATAAACTCCACTTCATAATTAAATTCACTGGCTACCAGCTCTATCACATCGGCCTCAAGTCTTTGGTTAATAGAAACCATAATTCCAAGGCTCATACATTTGCTGATCACATCGGCAAAGCTTACATCCATTAAATTGGCAAATTCACTTACCGAAATAAACTCGGTTACCAATAATTTATTATCAGCTACTTCTTCTCCTGCATTTTCAGCGGCTTCTTCTCTTTTCTGCTTACGGTATTTTGCCTTCAGGCTTTTTCCTCTTCCGCCGGAGCCTGCCAGTTTTGCCTGGGTCTCCTTTATTTTATCCTGGATCTCTTTTTGGTCAATTTCTTTTTCTTCCCGACGGGGCAAAGGTGCATTCCTGTTGAACCTGCCGCCTCCCGCACCTGCCGGGCGATGAGGGCCATGCGCTGCTGGCGGGCGATGGAAACTTCCCGGAGGATGTTGTTGTCCTCCTGGTGTTTTCTTTTCTACAACAATGCGCTTTCTCTTCCTTCTCTCCTCTGATGGCCTTGGCCTCGTATCATTATTAACAGGTAGTTCTATTTTGCCCATAATTTTAGGGCCTTGTAGCTTCGCTGCCTTTATATTGGTAATTATTGCCGGTACGTCTTTCACGGGTTCTACTATAGGGCCGGCAGCGGGTTCCGGTTTCACTTCCACCTTAACATGCGCTATTTCTTTCGCTTTTACTCCTTTAACCTTTGCTTTCTCCTCTTTCGCTTTCTCTTCTTTCTTCCTGCTGTCTTTTTTAGGCCTTACGGAAGAATCAATGGTGCTCAAATCAATCTTATCAATCACCTTTAACCCTTCCACTTCAGGAACTTCAATTTTCATTATCTCCGGCTGATGAACAACTTCCGCTTCTTTAACGGGCACCTCTTCAACCACCACGGGTTTTTCTTTTTCAACTTCCACGGGTTTCTCAATCGGTTTTTCTTCCACAACGGGAGCCGGTTCTTCTACCGGAGGCGCTTTAATTTCTACAACAGGTTCGGGTTCGGGTTCTTGTACCGGTTCTACTACTACTTCTTCTTTTGGTTTTACAACTTCTTCTTTAGACTTTACCGGTTCTTTTTTTGTAAAGGAAAGATCTTGTTCATCTCTTCTTTTTTTATTGTCTGTAGGCGCATTTTTGGGAAGATCAATTTGTTCGGCTTTTTGCTTGGCTACTTTATCGGGCTGAAACTCTACCTGCAATGCGAGGTACATGTCTCCCGTAATTTTTGATGTGGGTTTTAATTCATCGGCATCAAAACCTTTGGACGTAAGAAAATCCGTCAAGGTTTGGGTACCTATGTTAAACTCCTTGGCTGCTGCCATTAAACGTGGTGTAATTACTTCTGCCATTAAAGCCTCTCCTTGCCTTCTTTTCAGAAGGTAATTTTTTATGTTTAAAATTATATCAAAAAAACTTTTCAATTATTTGTAGTAATAAAAGAAAGTTTATTCAGCCGAAAATTCTTCTTTCAAAATCCTTTTTACTTCCGCAATGGTTTCTTTTTCAAGGTCAGTTCTGCGTTCTAACTCTTCATCAGACAAATCCAAAACGCTTTTCGCTGTATCACACCCAATTTTTTTAAAGGCATCAATAACCCATGTTTCCAGTTCATCTGTAAATTCATCGAGATCCACATCGTATTCTTCCACCTCGCCTTCGTTGTCGCGAAACACATCTATTTCAAGACCGGTAAGTTCGCAAGCCAATTTAATATTTACGCCTCTACGGCCAATGGCCAGTGAAACCTGGTCAGGCTTTAGATAAACGTTTGCGTGTTTGGCTTCCATATCCACCTCCATGCTGGTAATCTTAGCAGGAGTAAGAGAGCGTTGTATCAAAAGTTGAATGTTATTAGTCCAGTTAATGACATCAATATTTTCATTCTTCAACTCACGCACTATACCGTGTATCCTGCTTCCTTTCATGCCCACACAAGCGCCCACGGGATCTATGCGATCATCAAAACTCTCCACGGCTACTTTGGCTCTTTCTCCCGGATCTCTTACAATTTTTCTTATTACGATAAGGCCATCAAATATTTCAGGAACTTCTATCTCCAGTAATTTAGCAAGGAAAGAATTATCAGTCCTTGAAACGATAATTACCGCCTGGTTGTTTTTTAATTCTACTTTCTTTACTACAGCTCTTATGGTTTCCCCTTTTTTAAAATAGTCTGAAGGTATTTGTTCAGATTTGGGAAGCAGCATTTCATTACCTTCTTCATCCAGTAATAAAATCTCTTTTTTCCAAACCTGATATACTTCTCCGCTTACAATATCGCCGACCCTGCCTTCGTATTTTTTTATTAAAATATTCTTCTTAAGATCGTTGATACGGCTGGCCAGCGTTTGCTTACCTGCAAGAATGGCCCTTCTTCCAAATTCTTTTTGTATGTCAACTTCTTCATACAATTCTTCGCCTACTTTATAATCGGGCTCAATTTTGATAGCATCTTTCAGTTCTATTTCGCTAAGCGTATTATAAAGATCATCATCGTCCACGATGGTGCGACGGCGGAAAATCTCCAGATCGCCTTTCTGATCATTTACGATCACGTCAAAATTGTCATCAGATCCGTATTTTTTGCGGATGAGTGTTTTAAACACGTCTTCCATTACCTTCATTAAGGTAGGCCTGTCTATATTTTCAGCGTCTTTGAATTCCTGGAAGGATTCTATTAAGTTAATACTTGCCATGCTGTATTTTTAAAAAGTTATCAGCACAGTGGTGTGCTTTATCTGATTAAATAAAATTGTTGTTTCTTTCATTGTTATGTTTTTTCCTTTTCCTTTTTTTTCTTCTAAAATTATTTCTTCTTCATTTACCCGGAGAAGAACTCCTTCCAATTTAGTGCCATCATTCAATAACACTTCTACTTTTCTACCCATATTTTTTAAATACTGGCGATGCCACTTCAGCGGATTATCTACACCGGGCGAGGAAACCTCTAACGAAAAATTTCCATCCGTAAATAATGCTGATTCTTCTATGTACTTGTAAAGAGCTCTATTGATGGCGGTGCATTTTTCAATAGTTATTCCGTTATCCGCATCTACCAAAACGGTAATCTGATTTCCGGGGGTCATTTTAATTTCAACCAAAAAAACTTCCGGCCACTTTTCGATGAACCGTAATACAAACTCTTCAATTCGCTCTAACGGGGATACCATACTCATTATTAAAAACCCTTTTTAAAATAGAATAAGGGAACGCTTCCGTTCCCTTTCACTTTTCATTTTCGCGTGCAAATATAGGGCAAATAAGACTTACGTCCCAAATTATGTTTTACCCCTACAAATGGATTAACAAATCTTTGGTATGAAATTCATCACGTCACAAAGCCAATTGATTTAAAATAATTATTTTTGCTTCATGAATATTTTCAGACTCGCCGCCGAATTATTTTTGATTTACCTTTTATATAAATTGATATTCAATTTTATTATCCCTATTTATCAATCTACAAAGAAAATTAAAAAACAGTTTGGAGAAATGAGCTCTAAAATGCAAAGCGATATGAACCGATATCAAAGCCAACCAAAACCGCAGCCACAGGAGCCTGTACAAAAGAAAGAAGAAGATTATATTGAGTTCGAGGAAGTAAAAACTCCCTAATGAGAATGCAAATTGTTTCTGTATAGAGACAGGTTGCACCCTACACTTACAAACCCAATTCTTCTATTTTATTTCCTGCTTTTAACTGGATCGTTTGCAATCCTACCGATTTTGCTGCCGCTACATTATCTTCAAGGTCATCTATGAAAAGAGATTTTGCAGGATCAATATGTAAATGGTCAATTACCCATTGGTAACATTCGGCATCGGGTTTTCGCAATCCGATTTCACAGGAGTAAAAAGCTTTGTTGAAATATTCCCCAAATGTTTTATTTCTTTTTTTACTATTAAACATTTTTTCCAGAGCCGTTAAATGTATAAAATTGGTGTTGCTCAATAAAAATAAATTGTATTTAGGCTGGATCGTGGTAAGAAAACCGAGGCTCTTTTCTCTGTATTGCAACAACATGGCATTCCAGGCAGTAGTGATTTCAAGAGGAGACAACCGAAGCCCGGTACATTTATTCAGCTCTGCAAAAAAATCATCTTCAGCAATGAGCCCGGTTTCTAATTTCTGGAAAAGTTTGTCGGCGCTTGCTTGTGAATACATTTCATCAAAATTAACTACTCCTAACTTTTCAAATGCAGTGCGCGTAAGATTGTAATCAATGTCGAGGATAACCCCTCCGAGGTCAAAAATGACGTTTTCAATTTTTTGCATTTCGCTGTTGGATTTTAAATGACATTTCAGAAATATGAAACGCTCTAAATTAATAGAACATTTTTAAAATTCAAGCGCCCCTCCAAAACTTAAACCAGCGTCACCTGTTATGAAAACTAAATTCAGTTTATCTTTACTAATTTGAAATAACGCTATACAATCAAACTAACAAAGATGGGAGTTGAAGGAAATAATCAATAAGGGTTAACATACCTTACAAACATGAGGTGAATATGCCTTAGCTTTATAAACTTGACCTGTTTGGTTTTTGAGGTAAAAAAATTAAACAATTCATCACTTGTTTTTCATAAATCTTATAAAATCACCATCAGTATCTTTATCTTTTTTGATCAATCTCTTTTAATTATCCTCATTTTCCGCATTGTTATCTACCAAATTCATTTTACCAAGAAAATCATTGCAGGCTGCCTTTACATTGTAAATAACTT
This sequence comes from Ginsengibacter sp., assembly GCA_039915005.1. Classification (GTDB taxonomy): domain Bacteria; phylum Bacteroidota; class Bacteroidia; order Chitinophagales; family Chitinophagaceae; genus Ginsengibacter. The sequence continues at coordinate 57,074 of JBDSOE010000172.1, read as the reverse complement.
TTGCATTTTTTACTTCATTAATCACATCCGTAAATGGCTCCGGCTTCTGCACATACAACAAATAATTTATAGCCAGCAGCGCAACATCCATGTTGGTATTTTTACAAGCTTGTTTCAATATTTCTTCTGCTTTGCTATTATCAAAACAATCATAAGCAATGGCTGCAGATGTTACAGAAACCGGTAGATAATTGTCATCCATAGCTGAAATAATTTCCTGTATATATTTTTGTAAAACTTCCTTGGGCTGGCAACGCAATCCAATGATTGCCCAATATCTTATTATGGAATTTTTATTTTTTAAAAGTTCAATTTGCTTTTCTGCAGTGACGAAATTCCTAAATCCTGAAAGCGAAGCTGCTTCATAAATTTCTTTTACAGAAAATTTCTTATCCTGCTGCCTGTATTCATATAATGTTGTTGTCTTAGAAATTTGATTCGTTTCATATTCCGGCAATAATAAAACGTCCCGTTCTTTAATAATGTTTCTTTTTAGTGCTTTACGAAAATCCATTAATTTATCCTGATACTGTTTTTCATCAGCAAGGTTGTTCATTTCCCATGGGTCATTTTTTATATCAAAAAGCATTTCAGGCGCCCGTGGCGCAAACAAGCTTTGCTGAAAACTATTAATCAGATTGCCTTTAAGATCGGTCCGCATTTGTTGCTTGATGGCTCCTATTTCCATATAGCGGATGTATCTTAACTCCGGCTCAAAAGGCATGAAATTCCTTGAATACATAAATCTGCCATTGGTTACTGCCCTTCCAAGATCAGGGCTGTTATCCGAACGATCGTTCGAGAGAAATAGTTCCTGCCTTGTTTTTGATCTTTTATTTCCTAAAAAAATTCTTCCTTTAAGATAGTCGGGAATATCGCCCCCCGCAAGACCGATAATCGTTGGTGCAAAATCCTCAAAATCTATTAATTCATCAGTTACAGATCCAGCCTTACCCCAGGGAGACAGATAACTATACATCGGTGGAAACCAGATTACGAATGGAACACGGTAACCATAGTCAATGCCATTGGTTTTGCCGCGTGGCATTCCTTCTCCGTGATCTGCATAAAAAAATATGATGGTGCTGTCCATCAAATGATCTTTCTTTAAATGATCTAGCAACTCACCTATTTCATTATCTGTACGTTTCAAAGAATTATATATTCTGGCAAATTGGTGGCGCATTTCGGGAGATTCATGATAGATGGGTGGAAGTTTAAAATCATTATCTCCAATTCGTTCCCGGGGTAACAATTTATCAAAAATCTCTTTCTTGTATTGGTCATATGGCCATGTCATCGTTCTGGATTGATGAGAATCCATAAAATTGAAAACGGCAAAAAAAGGCTGCCCCGGTTTGCGGTTCCACCAGCCTGCCTCCCCTGAACTTTCATTCCAGGTTTGATTTATGAATTGTTTTGCGTTGGCTATATTGTAATCAGTTTTGCTATTATTAGAAACATAATAGCCTGCCTGTTTCAGGTAGTAAGGAAAGCCTTTAATAAAGCCAGGAATTGGAACATCGCTTCTATGGTGGCCTGTTCCGAGTTTATAAGTTTTTACACCTGTTATAATACAGGAGCGGCTTGGAGAGCATACTGTTCCAGTAGAAAACGCATTTGCAAAACGGATTCCATTTTTTGCCAGATTATCCATGTGGGGTGTTCTTGCATCTATATTTCCATAAGCCCCAATGAACTTAGGTGAGGTATCTTCAATGGTGACCCATAAAATATTGGGTTTTACAATTTTTTTATTTTGCGCGATTGTAATAAAGGGGCAGGAGAGAACTGATAAGAAAATTATGCGTATGATGATTTTCATTTTTACTACTTTATTTAAAAAGCACCTGCAATTTAAATGCTTTAATCATTTATGAATTGCTCTAGATATATTTAGAAATGTAGCTAAATATCCAGTTACCGAACGCCCATTCTAATTTTACAGATGAATTTTTATTTTGATTTTTCATGTAGGATAGCCGTATTTAATTAACCCTTTTTTAATAATAATGTTTAAGAGTTTAAAGCCCCGGGAGTATTACCATAATCTTTATCTATTAAGGTAACCTCATGGGCGCTCAAAAATGCTTTGCCATTGGCTTGTAGGCGAAAAGTTTATTTTCCATCCGTAAAAACATTAGTCTATCCTTTAAAACAGATTTGTGTTGCCATTATTACTGCTCTGGCATATCCGGAATAGCCTGCTCAATCAATTGAACAAAAGGATCTTTATTTTCCCTGAGCCACTTTACTAATTTACTTTTCAGAGTTTCCTGTAACGAAGGAAATTGACCAAAAAGATTATTCATTTCAAAAGGGTCTTTTTTCAGGTTGAATAAATAGCTATGCAGGGAATCGGAAGCATTCTTTTTGAAAAAAGCCAGTTTGTATTCCTCTGTACGCACTCCGCGAAAACCGGTTTGTAAATCAGGGGCCTTAATGTTGCCCATAAAAAATTGTGTTTGAGGAAACGCTCCCTTACGGTTAAGTATATACGAAGAATAGTTTTTACCCTGAACACCTTTGGGAATTTTATTCTTCATCCCCATCATACTTAAAAGTGTAGGATAAATATCAGGATAAGATAGTAAACATTTACTGTCTATACCTGATACAACATGGCCTTTCCAATAAAGCATAAACGGCACTCGAAGCGACTCTTCATAAATATTGTTCTTAGTAATCTGGTTGTGTTTTCCAAGGCAGTTTCCATGGTCAGAAATAAATAATACAATGGTATTTTCCTCTAAACCATTTTGTTTCAAAGCAGCCATCAGTCGGCCAATCTGTTCATCCACACCTGTAATGGCGGCATTATAATATTTGATGTCACTGCGATAAGCATTTCCCATTGGCGTACCGGCAGCAGGAATATCAGGGTCTTTTAAAAATGAATCAAGAGGAATATCTTTATAAAGACTATAATATTTTTCCGGCACAAATTGATAGCCTCCGTGCGGCGGATTCATAGAAACTACCAGGCCAAAAGGTTTAGCACCATTGCGAAAACTGTCATTTTTATTTTCTAAAAAACTAATGGCTTTGTTTATATCGTGCTGAGGCTCCCACTCATCCTCGTAGTGAAAATCATTTCTTGCTGCATGAGTATCCCAATACATTGGACAGGTATGCACATCATAAGTGCCGTAGGCGTACCAGTAATCAAAACCATGGCGGCGCTCCGGGGGCGTCCATTCATTCCATTTTAGCATTTCTTTATTATTGGATGTGGAAATGTAGGGCGGATGCGGGGAATCCAAATGCCATTTACCAATGTACCCAAGAGAATACCCATTTTGTTTCAGTACATCGCTCCAGCAGATTGCATCTGTCCTTAATTGAACACCGTAAGGCGCTGATGCGGTTTGTATATTATCATACACGTGATTAGCAAGCGGGTATTGGCCTGTCATCAGCATACCCCTTGCAGGAGAACAAACGGGATAATTGCTGATAAAATTATTCAATACAAGGCTATGTTTAGCGAGCGAATCAAGATGCGGTGTCATCACAGGATCTTCGTGCAAAAAGCCAAGTGAACGCCCACGCCATTGGTCGGCAATGAGGATGATTACATTAGGGCGTTTTTTCTGTAACGCTCTTTTTTTGAAGGAAAATAAAATGCACGAGGCTGTTATAATAACAAGTGAGATTAAAAAAATATTTTTCAATTTAAAAATTGGTTTAAGGTTTATTTTTTTCATATCACTTAGTATATATTAGTTCAGAGGATTTATAACCTATCCGCTGCGCTTTTATAATTATTTGATCGCCTTTATTTAACCAAACAGGTTGAAAGTTATATATCATCCAATCTTTCCTGTTTTCTTCACAATCTGCAGGTAGTTCCGTTCCTGCCTTTATAATTTTATAACCAATGGATGCGCCGGGAGTTCTGCAATGGATGTAAAGGCCTTGTTTGGTTTCTGTAACAACAGATACATCAGTTGATGGCAATACAGACTTGCCATTCCACATCTTCTTTATCAACTCAGCTTCAGGTGTGGCATTCCAGTCTCCCTCAGCTTCCCATTTATTCATAACCTTTTGCAACTTTTCCAATTCCGTTTTATAAGCACTGTTATCTGCAAGGTTATTCAACTCGTCAGGGTCATTTTGAATGTCGTATAATTCATGCACAGGTTTAGGCGCTTTAAACCAGAGCATTTGCGTTTGATTTAATAACCCACTATCACGCAAACTAATGATACGACGCATCCCCCGTTGCTGTAATCTGAATTCGATGTTTTGATAACGTGGTTTTTTAGGCATATAATTACGTATGTATTGATAATGGCCATCATAAACAGCCCTTACCCTATCTACGCAATCATCCATACGGTCCCTCGCAGCATAAATATATTTTCTTTCTGATTTGCTACTTTGAATTCCTGTAAATGCCCTACCCTTCATATAAGCAGGAACCGGCACGCCTGCCAGTGAAAGGACGGTAGCCCCCAAATCCACTCCGCTTATCAATTGCGGGTCCGTTTGCCCGGCATATTTATTTTTAGGGTATTTAATTATCAAAGGAATATGTAAACCACGCATCAAAACTTCCCTTTTTACATAGGGTAATCCATCGCCGTGGTCGCTATAAAAGAAAATGATACTATTATCATATAAACCCTCATCCTTCAGATTCTGAATAATTTTACCCGCTTGCTCATCCATTATCACTACATTACTCAGGTTTCTGGCAATATCCTCACGTATTTCCCTAATATCAGGGTAGTATGGCGGAACTATAACCTTCTTTGGGTCAACAGTGAGTGGTAGTTTAGCATTTTTCCATATAAAAGACTCATGAGTAACGTCCAGGTTAAAAATGGCAAAGAAAGGTTTGCCTGAAGGCCTGTTTTTATAAGTTGCTTTTTCACTGCTTTCATCCCACATAGTTACGGGCGCTTCAAACTGGTAGTCTTCTTTGGGATTATTGGTGCAGTAATAACCGGCCCTTCGCAAAAATTCCGGAAAGCCTTTAAAGTAAGCAGGAGGCACCACTGAATAGGAAGGAAATCCTGAAATCATTGGCTTGGCCGGTTTTTTTTTCGTTTCAGAAAAATTACGCATGTTGTCTGCCCCAAATTCCATAGGGTACATTCCGGAAATGATACCGGCCCTGCTGGGTGCGCAAACTCCTGCCACAGCATAAGTATTTGTATATTTTACACCATCTTTGGCCAGGGCATCAAGGTTGGGCGTTTTTATTTCTGTCTCACCAAAACAACTCAGGTGCATGGAAATGTCCTCACAAACAATCCATATAATATTTGGATGAACGACTGTGCTGTCCTTATTGATACGGGATTGCGCATTGGCAAGTGTACCAGTAAATAAATAAAAAAGGCTAAAGATTATTTCTTTCATTATTATTAATATTGTAGAGGATGCCTGTAATCTCCAAATGGGTGTTTAACGGTTCGTTTAATTGGTATTTGCAATCCCTTTGTCTCCTCCAGCCAGTCAAATAATTCTCCTGCCATTTTTTTAGCTATTGGCTGAAATTTTTGCTGATTGATAAGATTATGAATTTCGTTTGGGTCATTTTTAATATCATACAATTCATTCTGGTCCCAAACTCCCATGTATCGGATATATTTGTATTGGTCAGTCCGCACACCATACACAGTTGGTGTCATTGGAAAATCGTATTCCCATTAATATTCATAAAATATTTTGTTACGCCATTTAGTAGTATCTCCTTTTAATAACTGAACAAAAGATTTGCCTGGCATATAATCGGGTTTTTTAAGCCCCGCGAGTTGCAGGATGGTTGGAGCTACATCAATATTCTGCTCCATTTTATCAATCACTACACCACCTTTAAACAAACCGGGTGCATACACCAAAAACGGCACTTTTACAGACTCTTCATAGAACTGGCGTTTATCAATTAAGCCATGTTCGCCCCAGCTAAATCCATTATCGCCCATATAAATTACCATGGTATTATTTTCCAGATGATTGTCTTTTAAATACTTCATTAAAGTAGCTACGCTTTCATCAACCGCCATCAAAGTCTCGCAATAGGTTTGCACAATTTTCTCAATATTCTGATGTGTATGGTATAAATAATCCACACCATGCCAGCTATATCTTTGCTGTTTTACCCACTCAGGCCAGTCTAACTTTTTATACTCATCCCCCAATGTTTGATAATACGTAGGTGGTAAAATATAAGGTTGGTTAGTATACATACCGCGATGGCGTATTGCAGGCTCTAACGGAGCATGCACTGCTTTATGTGATAGGTACAAAAAGAACGGTTTTTTCTTATCTCTGTTTTTTAACCAGTCAATGGCGTGTTCAGTAAGTAAATCTGTAATATAGGTACTGTCTTTATATTGCACTTCTTTTCCATCAATATTCAATTTAGGATTATAATAAATTCCCTGCCCACTAAAGCTTTCCCAGTGGTCAAAACCTGGTCGTGGCCTGTCCGAGGCATTGCCCATGTGCCATTTGCCAAAAAAAGAAGTTTGATACCCCGCCTTTTGCAAATACTGGGGAAAATAAATGAGGTTGGCAGGCTCCGGTGCATTATTATCTACTATTGAATGCACATGCGAATATTCACCGGTAAGAATAGAGGCTCGGCTTGGTGAACATAAAGAAGTTGTAACAAATGAATTCTTAAACCATGCGCCTTCTTTCGACATTTCATCTAAGGCCGGAGTTTTTAACCAAGGTAGTTTACCGGTAAAGCCCATAAAATCATACCGGTGGTCATCGGTTAAAATAAAAATGACGTTCATTTGTTTATTTCCCAGGATAGTTTCCAGTTTAGGTGCATTATTTTCGGGTACTTTATACTTTACGTTTTGTGCATTTACCCACAAGCTAAAAATTAATAACGGTAAGCATCCAATTCTTTTCATCATTAGTTTTATTTAATACTCAATTTAATTTTTGCGGGTCTCTACCCCGGGAAGAGATTAAAATTCCCCGGCTTCCACTGGTGGCTTTATATCCAAAAAGGATACACCTCTACGGTTAATGGTAAAATCTATCACTCTATTTTCGTCCGGGTTTAAAAATATCTTTTTAAACCACTTCAATTTATTTACAGGTCGGCAAACACTTGCCTTGCTATCATGAATATATAGCTGAACAACCTCAGCCCATTTTGTTTTGCCGGTATTCGATACACTTCATTGTATTTTTATAGTTCCGTCACCAGTTTAAATCCTATGGCATAATCTTAATAACCCGGGTTCTGTGTAAGTAATTTATTTAGGTCAATTTCCACCTGAGGAATTGGATAAAGTGATTGATATTCTTTTGCATTAGTAGTAATAGAGCTTTTAATACTTGTTCCTGCCATTTGCGCTTCCAATGTACCATGCGCTTTCATTATATCAAGTAAACGATTAGTTCTTACTAGGTCAAACCAACGCATACCCTCAAATGCAAACTCAAGCCTTCTTTCAAAATAAACTTTATCTCTAAATTCCGATTGTGTCAATCCGAAGTAATTATGTTGTGTATCGTGAAAAGCTCTTTCTCTAATACGATTTAAAATATCTGTTGCTTTACTTGTTTTATCAATTTCATTTAAAGCCTCTGCATACATTAGCAAAGCATCTGCATAGCGGAACACGGGTGTGTTTATACTACAATCAGGTGTACTGGCTAATCCCTCCTGCCAAAATTTGCCAAAAAGCGGTATAGAAGATTTGTAAATTTTGCCATTTTTGGGGCTGAGATATTCTAACTTAAATGTTACATTCTTCCGTGTATCTTGGTCAATGTAATTAGAATATAAATCCATAGTTGGAATATCCGATTCGAAAGCACCTATAATTCCAGGTACGTTTCCACCAGAAACAGAATATCTTGCAGCTGCAGCTCTCATCTTAATATTAGTATGTCCTGGCGGTGAGCTATATTGAACAGAAAAAACCATCTCTTTGCCATTTTCAGTAGCTAACTTCCAGTTATCCCCAAAATCATTGAACAGACTATAACCATATTTACCTTCATTTTCTACAACCTTAGCTAATTCATCAGCACTTTTTTGAAAATCGTGTCTAGTCAGGTAAACTTTACCTAAAAGAATAATAGCAGCCCCTGAAGTAGCTCGTCCAATATTTTTATTGTTGTAACTTATTGGCAAATTATCTTCAGCAAATTGAAGATCCTTTATAATTTGTGCATAAACCTGCTCTTTAGGCACCCTGGGAATATAGGCATCCTGCACTGTTTTGAGACTTAATATCAATGGTACATCACCATAATACCTAACCAAATTAAAATAGAATAAAGCCCGAAGGAATGAAGCCTCACCAATTAATCTGGATTTGAGAGCAGTATCTATCGACATTACTCCAATATTCTTAATAGCATTGTTTGCTCTGCCAATCGCAGAATAATTATCGGCCCACATGCCTTGTATAATTGAATTTTGGGACGAGTATTTTAAATATTCCAAGTCTTGAAGGAACTGATTGCCCATTCCAATTCCATTTTTTTCATCATCAGTAGGCAAGTCATTAAGCAGAAGCATAGACCTATCATAAATACTATACAATCCATTATAAATGGCATCAACTGCCGCCTGAGCTTCCGATGCTCCACCTTGACCGTAAAAATTACTTTCTACAAATGTGCCGGAGGGTGACTCTTTTAAGAAATTAGATTTGTTGCAGCTTGTAACTAAACAAATAGTTATAAGCAGATATAATAATTTTTTCATGATATCTTTTTAATGATTTTATTTGATTAGTTACTTTAAATTGAAACTCACTCCAAACAAAAAACTTCTTGCTTGTGGATATCCTCCTAAATCCTCACCCATTTCAAGATTAGATGCTCCCCTGTAACTTACCTCAGGATCATAACCGTTGTAATTGGTAAATGATAAAAGGTTCTGTCCGGTAATATACACTTTCAATCCTGTCAGGATTTTGCTTCTCAACTTTGGGAAAAGATAGGAAAGGGTAATTGTTTTAAATTTGATATAAGACCCGTTTTCGATAAACTGACTGTTAAATACGGCTGACACATTTGTTGTCGCTTTTCCATATTTATTTCCCGGGTGATCAGGACTCCACGGGACTAAGTCAGCATAAACATTTTGTCCACCTGATGGCAGTCCAAGTAGTATGGCATTATAATTTAAAATATCGTTTCCGTACGAGTAATTCATAAAAATATTAAGTTCAAATCCCTTATAACCAAACACATTTGATATTCCTCCATAAAACTTTGGATTGGGATTACCAATAACAACACGATCATATGTTGCATCAACCTTCCCATCAGGTGTCCCATTCGGGCCACTGATATCTTTATATCTTTTACCTCCAACAAAACTTGTAGGACCTGATGGCCCGTTATCTACTTCACCCTGATTTTGAAAAATTCCATCAAAAACATACCCATAGAAAAGGCCAACTGGTTTGTCCACAATAAGGCGATGAACCGGTCCCGTTTTTAAACTACCGTCACCGTTACCAATATCTTTGTATTGTTCACCACCAAGTTGGAGAATCTTGTTTTTATTGAAAGACATATTAATGGCGGTACTCCATTTAAACTCTTTGTTGATATTGTTAGTCTCTAAATTCAATTCGAAACCCTTGTTTTGCATACTTCCCATGTTTTGCAAAGAGGTACCAAAACCGGAAATCAGAGGAATGGATACATTGTATATAAGGTTAGTAGTCTTTCTATAATAATAATCCATAGTTAGTGCGATATTATTATTTAAAACACTCACATCAAGTCCAACATCATATTCGCTACTACGTTCCCACTGTAAATTGGGATTAGGAATTTTGTTTGGCATAAAACCGGTAACTAAATTTGAACCTAAGGTATAATTAAGTGAACCCAAAGTAGGAAGTGACTGATATACTCCAAATTCCTGGTTACCTGTTACCCCATGCCCTACCCTGATTTTTAAATTTGAAAATAAGTTAAGCCTCTTAATAAACTCCTCTTCACTGGCTTTCCAGGCTGCGGCTACTGAAGGGAAGAATGCGAATTTATTATTCTCTCCAAATCTTGAAGACCCGTCATACCGGCCACTGACTGTAAATAAATATTTATCCTTAAAAATATAATTGGCGCGTCCAAGGAAAGACATGATGCTCCATTGAGTTTTACTCGAACCTGGCTGGTCGAAAACGGATCCACTACCTAAGTTATAATTCTGCAATATATTGTTTACAAAACCTTCTGAGGCAGCAGTAACACCTTCGTTTTGTTGTCTTTGAAAAGTAACTCCCCCCAAAAGGTTAATTTTGTTATTCTGATTAATTTTCTTTGAATATGTAATAGTATTTTCGTTCAGCCAATTTGTATACATTTGATCTGAAACCGATCCTTTTGCCACTCCATTACTTTGATAAATATTTGACGGTATGTACGATCCATCTTTATTCATAAAATAATCCAATGCGAATAAAACTTTAGCTTTTAGCCCTTTTATTATCTCATATTCACCGGAAATATCACCCAATATTCTAGTAGTATTATTTGAGTTTTTCAATTCTAATGCGGTAGCTACAGGATTAGCGACAAAAAGCCCAGGATGATTAACAAGATTATAAGTATTAGTTTTCTTATCTGCATAAACGCTACTTACAGGATTAAAACCAAGCGCTCCCGTTATAGCCCCTCCCATATTCCCTACATCAGTCGAAATTGCATTTGCTAAAATCCGGCTTATAGATAAATGGGAAGATAAACGTAATCTTTCCCCTATTTTCCTATTGAGATTTAAACGGCCTGAATAGCGTTTCATGTCGGAGCCAATTATAATTCCTTTATGATCCATATAATTCAACGATGCGTCATAAGTAGTTTTTTCATCTCCTCCTGAAAACGAAAGATTATGATTTTTAACAGGAGCAGCTCGAAAAATTTCATTCTGCCAGTCTGTTCCTTTTCCATTATTTGGAATTTTTGCAATAGAATCTGCACTATAAACAGGAGCAAGCCCGTCATTTGTATAGGCCTCATTTACCAAATTAGCATAGTTTGTACCATCCATTAGATTGATTTTTTTAGCTACAGATTGAGTACCATAGTAAGCGTCAAAGGAAATAACATCATGCCCATTTTTTCCCATTTTAGTAGTGATAAGAATAACTCCATTTGCAGCGCGAGAGCCATAAAGGGCTGTGGCTGATGCATCTTTAAGAACATCTATACTAGCAATATCGTTTGGATTTATTGTCGAAAGGGGGCTCATTTGTGTTTTACCTCCTGTGTTTCCATAACCGTCTCCGTTATAAACGGGTACTCCATCAATCACATATAATGGCTCATTTCCTCCCTGTAAGGAACTGGTTCCACGAATACGTATAGATGCTATAGCACCCGGCATTCCGGAAGTTTGAGTTACCTGAACACCTGAAGCGCGTCCAACCAAACCCTGATCCACAGACATAATGGAGGTTTGCTTTAGTTCAGAAGTTTTAATTGTAGCAATAGATCCAGTTAAATCAGAACGCTTTTCTGTACCGTAAGCAATTATCACCACATCACTTAACCCTGTAGCTTCCGATTTTAAAGTAACATTGATTTCCGTTTGACCTTCCAATTTAACCTTCTTCGTTTGATATCCTACGCTGGAGATTTCCAACTCAATATTTTTATTGTTTTGGACAGATAGAGTAAAGCGCCCATTTTTATCCGTTGTGGTTCCTGTTTTCGTACCGGATACCACTACGGAAACATTCTGCAAAGGCTCATCTTTTTGGTTTACAACTCTTCCATGAATTTCAATTGGGGGCGGTAGTGAAGGCTCTAAAGAAATTGTATTATTTCTAACCTTGTAGTAATCTTTTTCTTTCAATTGAATCACCACTGTCTTACCAATAATTTCGTAAGAAAGCGGTTTATCCTTCAAACATTGTTCCAGAGCTCTTTGCAGTGATACATTTTGCACATTTACAGTAACGTTTCCCGCTTCCTTCAGCGTTTCGTATTTAGATACGAAATCATAACCGCTTTGCGCTTGTATTTTCTGAAATACTTTTTGTAATGGCGTGTTGGTCTCAGAAAGTGTAATCTGTGAATATCCCCGCGCACTCACCTGGAGACATGCTGCAAATAATATGATTGCCATAAGCTTCATAATCTTCAGCGTTTGTTTAGATACTCTCGGCAAAGAAGGCCAACAGTAATAATGAACTTTAAAATTCATAACTTTGTTTGGTTTAGGTTAATGAAATAGTTGTCTTTAGCGATTTACTATATAAGGTTAATCTGAACTTATCGCCGGGTCGTGGGCAAACACTTCCCGGTTTTTTTGTTCCGTTAACTTTAAAAAAATTAGCGATGAGGGGGCATCACAAATATCTTATTCCCCTCTATTTTAAATTTTACACCACCCGTGGCCTCCAGTATTTTCAGCACCTGTGATACATTCACATCCTTCGAGATGGTTCCCCAGAAACGCTGATCAATGTTTCCCTGGTATTCTATTTCCACATTGTACAAGCGCGAAATCTGACGCATAATAGTGCCTATATCTGTATCCTTATCAAACATAAATTTACCATACTTCCAGGCCATCACCTCTTGCATGTCCACATCGTTCGATACCTGCATGTTCCTTTTGTTACTTCTCAGTTGTTGTCCAGGCTTTAATAATTGAGAAAGCGAATTCCTTGTTACGCGAACTGAACCTTCCAGCAGCGTAACTTTTTCAGTAGGTTCATCTTCGTAAGTATTTACATTAAAATGTGTTCCTAAATCTCTTATCATTAAATCACCATTCTGCACTATAAAAGGCATTTTCTCATTATGCACTACTTCAAAATAGGCCTCACCAGTAATTTTTACTTTTCGTTCATTCTCTGTAAATGCAGCTTGATAAGTCAGACTTGACCCTACATTAATCCACACTTTACTCCCATCAGATAGCACAAGTCTCAGGGGTTTGCTACCCCTAGGCACACTAAGTGTGTTATAAATAACCTCTCCTGCAGCAACTCCCAGGTAATTGATCTCTCCAGTGGCTTTTTTGATAATATGGACATTCCCTTGCACTGCAAGAGTTCCTTTTCCGGTGCTGTCTATCTCGATTTTTGTTCCATCGGCGAGTGTCAGTACTGCTTTATTATATGAGGGCGGGGCTATGTCGGTTTGTTTTGGTTGTACGGTCGCAATTGTTTTCTGTGTGCGGGAAGTAAGGAAGAGATAGGTTCCTGCTGTCAACGCAACCAGGATCACCCCTGCTGCAGTTAGTCTTGCCCATTTCATTTTTCTCACTTTCGGTTCCATGGAAACAACCGGAGCCTGCACAATGCGGGAATATATTTCATTCCATTTTACATAACAAAGATCTTCAGCAGGTTTATACTCATTCCATATATCAAGTACATAACTTTTTAGTTCAGAGTCTTCTCCTACTTCAAGGACCCAGTTCATGAGTTCAGTCTCTTCGGCGAAATTCGCCTGTTTAGAAATATAAGCTTTTAGTAAATAATGAATCCTCTCTTTAGTTAATGACATGCCTTTTCAATTTTCAATCGTTTATATCAGACAGATACACGACTGAAGCATTTGTACTACCCGGTGCAAAATTATTTTTTAAAAAACCAGAAAATAATCATAAAAATAAGAGTGGAATTGCGCAAACAACCGCGAATAAATTTAATGGCATCGGCCAAATGATTTCTAACTGTATTGGGCGATATCTTTAATTGGCGTGCGATATCTTCTCTACTAAGCCCTTCCTGTTTGCTTAGTTTGAATACTAATTGTTGCTGGGATGGTAGTTTCTCTACTGCCTCAGCTATCAGATTTTTACTTTCATGAGCCAGTACCATTTCCTCTGTTATATTCACAGATTCCATAGGAGGCGGCGCAGCCTGCAATAATTTTTTTTCAAGGGCTATCTTTCGGTAATGATTATATACCCGTCTGTACACTGCAGTAAAAAAATAAGAAGAAGGGTTATCAATATTCACCAAACTTTCGCGCTTGCTCCAGATGTTCATGAACACATCTTGCACAATATCCTCAGCCACTTCATCAGATCGCGTCATCTTCAGCGCCACAGAGTAAAAGCGCTCTTTATACAAGTCAAATAATTGTCTAAACGCGTACTCATTTCCAGCAGCAATCTCTACAAGCATAGCTTTTTCATCATATTGTGAGCATTCCGGCAAAAGAAAAAGTTTTATTTAAAGATAAACAAATTATTTTTTGGTCTTCAATTTCTATTCTGTAAACATAGAATCTTAGTACAAAAACACAGGTTTTTTGAAATACATTTCCCCCTTTTATTTTTCTTCCTGCTTAATGAACTTATTAATTAAGGTGCGGCTTAGCAAGTTACAGTCGTGGTCGTATAATAAAAAAAGAGCTACAGGTTTAATTGTAACTCTTTGATTTTCAAGTGGGCCCACCAGGACTTGAACCTGGGACCACCTGATTATGAGTCAGGTGCTCTAACCAACTGAGCTATAGGCCCAATTACCAAAGCGGTAATTTTAAGGTCTGCAAAAATAGAATAATTCGTCAAGTCAAAACAAATAATTTTCTGAAGCTGTAAAGTTTGCAAAATACTAACAATACTAATGGCGAATAATGATTAATTGTTATAGACATTCCCATCTGTATTCACAACAGTTACCGGCGTATATCAAGAGATGACTGCATATAGCCAATGGTTTATTTCTAATCTAGATATTTGAACGAGAAATCACTACAGGCAACCATTTCACTGCCGCCTTTCACCTTAATGCGCAAAGTATAAATTGGTTTGGAAGCCGTAGTAAACAGGATGTTTTTGTCCTTGCCTCCAAAACATACGTTGCCTCACCAATGGCCAGTACCAACCAATGCTCTGACCTTGATAATAAACCATTAATTTTGACTCTTTACTTTCAAATTATTTACCAACAATTAGTTTTATGGCATCAACGCTCATCCTGATACAGTGCCGGGATAAAATGGGACTGGTATCACAAATTGCCCGGATCATAGTAGCACATAATTTGAATATTGACGCCATGCAGGAATTCGTGGATGTGGGTGAATTCCTTTTTTTCGCACGATTTGAATGCACCGGCACGGGTACTGACAGCGAATTACTCAGAGACGAACTGGCAAATCAACTGCCGGAGCACGCAATGGTAACGGTAAATCCGGCAAGCCCCAAAAAGCTGGCGGTACTTGTTACTAAAGAATACCACTGCCTCGGTGATATACTTGTCCGTAACTTCTTCCAAACAAAAGACACCCAAATTTGTTGCGTCATTGGTAACCATGAAGATCTAAAACCCTTTACTGAAGGGTTTACAGTACCCTTTTATCATATATCTAACAAAGACAAGCCGAAAGAAAATTTTGAAAATGAAGTACAGGAAATTCTAAACAGTTATAAGCCCGATTACCTGGTGCTTGCCAAGTTTATGCAAATACTTTCTCCCCATTTCGTGGCTCAATACCCTAACCTGATCATTAATATTCATCATTCCTTCCTCCCCGCTTTTGCAGGCGCCCGGCCTTATCGCCAGGCTTTCGTCCGCGGAGTAAAGTTAATCGGGGCTACCGCGCATTTTGTTACGGAAAGCCTTGACGATGGCCCCATAATTACCCAAAGAACAATTACCATAGACCACACTTACACCATTGATGAAATAGTGAAAGCCGGGCAGGAAGTGGAGAAAACAGTTCTGAATAAAGCCATTGAATTGGTTTGCCACGACCAGGTTTTTATTAGTAGCAATAAGACCATAGTTTTTGAATAGTAGAGACACGATGCATCACGTCTCTACTTAGCAGGAATAAATTTCAGAGAAATGGAATTTACACAGTGGCGGACGTTCTTGGCAGTTTCCTGTTCTCCCAGAAAAACATGTCCTAAATGTGCGCCACAATTGGCACAAACAATTTCTGTACGCATACCATCAGCATCAGGAACCCGCTTTACGGCTCCCTTTATTTCGTCGTCAAAGCTGGGCCAGCCGCAGGTTGATTCAAATTTATCTGAAGAATTGTACAAGGGGGCATCACACCGCCTGCACACATAAGTACCTTTTGCCTTGTTATGAAGAAGGGCTCCTGTGCCCGGAAATTCGGTTCCTTTATTTACGATTACTCTTGCTTCTTCGGGTGTCAATACATTCCATTCTGGATGATTCATATCTTTTATTGTTTTTGAATTTTGCTGTTTTTGGGCACATGCTGTAAGGCTCACTACCAAAGCCATTAGTAACACATGGATAATTTTAATTGGTTTCATGCTTAAAATTACGACATTTTGGTGTTTCTGGTTTTCTATGAAGTGGAAAAGCAGAGAGGTGCATCACAATTAACATCTTTTATAATTATAAATTGTGGGCAAAAATGAAAAGTGAATGGTAAATAATTTAGTGGGTTAAAGAAATAAATTACTACCGAAAGAGGCTATGGATCTTTTTTCTTTTTTTTGCCGGTGATAAAGCCTCCTAAAAATGTAAATAAAGGAATCACGATGGCAGTGGTAGTGGTTTTGGGATTATCCAATAAAAAATCTTCCCATTTATCTATAAAACTTCTGGCGTCCACCCTTACAGAAATAGGGATCGTTTTTTCCAATAAATAATTGAGAACAGAGTCATTGGGGTCTAAATAGTAGAATTTAAAACTGATAATGCTTTTCCGGGTGGAGTGAAGGGATTTTATATTCCATTCCCATTCAAGCATCTTCTTTTTGGAGCAATATGATATCTCCCGCTCTTTTTTTTAAGTTATGGGATGGCTTTAAATTTTTCATTTCAAAAAATTTAAAGACCGGCTATCTCCCTAAAAGATTTTGATTTCATAACTATATTAATTGATTGAAGACGCTTTTAATGAACGAGGTCAGACCTATTTCTCTTCCAATTGTTGTGAGCACTTCCTGTTTTTTCTTGAGAGGAAAACATTCGGGGAAGCCTGGGTTTTTAAGAAGATGGACGTATTAAAATTATAGAAAATTTTCAATATTTTATAAGGATAGCATAAAGCATTTTGTACTCTGAATATTTTAAATACCCATGTTGGGAACATTGGTTATTGTAGCCGTTATTTTTCCACGCCTCCTGGGCGCAATAGCCACGCGAATATGGTTCAAAAAAACCCGATGGTAGAATGTGAGGGGAAAGATGCATAAAATGCTTACAGCGATCACTACGCCCTCAGTTCCACTTGCCTGTTCAACATTTTGGAAAACATTACACACCAATAGGTTGCTTTGGCTTTTAATAAGACAAATTCCCTGGTGGAATTAATTAATCCATTGCTGAAGATAATGGAAGCAGGCCGGGAGTGGTTGTTGAATTCAAACAGGAGTTCCAGGGTAGCCGCCCGGTGGCCACTATTTGATCTTTCATGGTAGCCTTTTTGGGGCGACCCCGAATGGGTTACCAGTTGGCAATCATGTACCTCATCCAGCGATATGGTGGAACATTGGTAGGCTTTCTTCTTTTTTTCGAGGATCATTATTTTTCTGTGTATGCCATCAAAACCCATTACTTTATTTTGAAGAATCTCCTGGCTGCAGAAAATAAGATCATGGGCAGCGCCTTCCCGGCATAGTTTTCTTAAAAGATGTTCTTTTTTCTTTTTAGCGTGTACTGTAATAAATGACACGGAACCCCAAAAAAGCAAACCGAATGTCAGCAAGATTACCATAATGGCGACTGGATTCATATACAGGGGATTTGTTTTTTTTAAATAAATGGTACCCGTAAGGATTACAATAAGTCAACGGATTTTTTTAAATATTATTGTATGGGATTACGGATGGGGGGAGAATCGCAGTAGCGGGAAACAGAAACAGCACAATGGCGGAACCGCAACCACAATGACAAGCCAATCTCCCGTCTTTGCAAGGCGCAGTTCGGACTTCAAATTATTACAAACCCTCCGCGCCGGAAAGCATTATCAATTACGGAGCTATTCCTGGCGCATCGCAATGACGGAAATGGGCGCATCGCAATGACGAAAATTGAGCGCCTTGCCATGATAAAATCGCAAAAGCAATGACGGATGGGGGGAGATTCGCAATGACGGGTAAACAGAAACAGCACAATGGCGGAACCGCAACCACAATGACAAGCCACCCTCCCGTCTTCACGAGACACCGTTCTAACTTTAGGGCTTAATTCGTTTTCGATATGGGAATTATTATCATTATTTCACAACCCTTACCGGGCCGGGTATTAATACGGAATTTCCCGCCAAACAACTCTGCACGTCTCTTCATATTGGCAAAGCCAATCCCTTTTTTTACCTGATTTGCCTCAAAGCCAATCCCATTATCTGCAATTCTCATTTGAAGCTGGTTATTAAATACAAAAACATCTACTTCAATATCAGTGCAACCTGAATGTTTGATAATATTGCGCAACTGCTCCTGCAGTATCCGGTAAAAATTTAGCTGTAAATCCTGGTCAATGGAAATATTTTTCATATGCTCGTCAAAATGCATAGAGATGTTATATTTATCTCCAATATTGAAAGTATTTAATAAACTTTCAAATGCTTCGTCCAGTTTGGTATTGTCAAAAAAGGCAGGCGCTAACCGGTGAGATAAGTTCCGGATTTCGTTGGTGGCAAGAAGGATAGAATTACAGGATTTATTATAGGACGGCATAACGTCATCATCCAGTGAGTGTTTAATCGTTCCAAGACTCATTTTTGCGGCGGCAAGGATCTGGCAAACATTATCATGCAATTCGCTACCAATTTCATAACGTTCATCTTCCTGGGTCTTTATGATAGCCTTGGTTATTTTATTTTCAAAATCATTACGTTCCGTAACATCAATGACAATGGCTAAAATACATTTATTATCGTTGATAATAAGCGGAGTGGTATAGATTTCAACATTTATTTCTTCTCCATTTTTCTTTACATGATTGATATTATATTTACCCGTTTTGTCTTCAGCAAGTTCAAGTGTTTCCTCTTTTATCCTTTGAATATCTTTGCTTTGTTTTAAAGGGTTTGTTACACTCCTGATTTCAAAAATCGTCATATTCAAAAACTCATCTTTAGAGAATCCATAATGCTCGATAGCGGCTTTGTTTACCAAAACAAAATGGTTTGTTTGGGGATCAATTGCCCACATAGGTATAGGAGCGAGGTTAAAAAAATTCCGAAATTTTAATTCAGAAGCAATTAAAGATTCTTCCAATACTTTCCTTTCAGTAACATCTTTGAAAAATCCAATTGCCCCATCAAATTCTCCCTCTTTATACTCTAAAAGAATAGTGCCTTCTATATAAATTCTTTTACCACTTTTGCTTTTGAATATCTTTTGAACATTTGTAATCACCTTATCTTTTGCCATGTCAGGATTTATATCCATAATGCCTTCAGCCAATATATCTGATAAGGTAAGTTTGGAAAGTTCTTCCTCATCATATTCAAGCCTCTTCCTAAAAAAATCATTTGCAAAAACAAATTTTCCATTTGCATCACATTTTTCAATCATCTCATTGGTTTGCTCAATGAATGTCCTGTATTTTCTTTCGCTTTCTTTCAAGTCAAGGTTCGCTTTCCGAGACTTCTTTATAATTTTGAAGATAAATAATCCTAAAGAAGTTAAGACAATCAAAATCAATATAATTATCCCAAAATTTAATTGGGCAAAGAAAGTTATCTTGTCTTTATACCCTTGAGTTACTGCCTTATCTTTCTTTACCACATAATTTAACAACTGAATGTTTGCATGAAAAATCTGCGGGTATAAAGCTTTTAAATTATTCTTATAATACATTAAAGCCTCATCATATTTTTCTTGCTCAACCAGTTGAAAAAAAACATTCAGTGAACCTCTTTTCTCTTCCGCAATTGATCTTAGGCTATTGTATAGTTTTTGCTCATCATGGCCTTTAAGAAGACTTTCTAATTGCGCCAGAGAACTATCATTTTGTTTAGTAATATCAACAATTGATTTTGAAAAGCTTCGTCCCTTTTTTTCCTGAACTACATTTAATAATTCTAAAATTTCGGCTTGCTCATTAAGCTCTGCCCGATAAAGATCGTTACACGTTGTCTGACGATCATTTGCTTCGGTAACCAACTGAACAAGTGCAGAAGTTGCTTGTCTTTGACTCCAAAACTGGGAGTTTCGCAAAATGACTAATGAAATAAAAACAGCGAAGTATAAAAGCAGCAATAGCCATTCAGAAGAAAGTTTCGGAAAACGCTTTTTCATCGTAGATCAGATATTTGGACTTTCCAAATTTAGTGTAAATGGGAATTTAAAAATCATCAAGCTCTTATAAATGTTTTGTTGACCCAAAAAACGCAACAAAAATGAAGTATCAACCTCTCTTTTTTTCCGGGCAAAATTCCTACTTAAAATTTTCACTAATTTTCCGTGAAAAGGTAGTCCCGTGCTTGCTTATCTCATTTTCACCCTTTAAGAGATTGCCAAGGCGCGAAAGGCTTATTTTGGGTGAGACTTAAATGAAATATTGAGAGGGGCAATAATGCAATGGGCGGAGAAAAGATGGGTATCTTGCCTGTATTATAGAAAGTTTTAGAGGACTTTACGGGTATAACTTTTACAATGCCTCCCCACCTTAAATTACCAAGAGGTATTAACAACTTTCCAAAAGTTTATTAATACCTCTCTTAATTTTTTTTACAAAAAAATTACTATGCCATAGCAGTTGATAAAGATGCAGAAGATTCTGTGATCAAATTATTCTTCACCAGGTACTCTGCTATCTGCACCGCATTGGTAGCCGCGCCTTTTCTAAGGTTATCACTTACTACCCAAAAATTCAGCGTCTTAGGCTGTGATTCGTCCCTGCGAATCCTTCCCACAAAAGCCTCATCTTTTTCGTGTGCAGTTAATGGCATCGGATAGACGAAATTATCCACATCATCCTGAACAATCACACCGGGTGCATCAGATAATATCTTTCTTACTTCATCAAGGTCAAAATCATTTTCAAACTCAACATTTACACTCTCGCTATGCCCGCCCATTACAGGGATGCGTACACAAGTAGCGGTTAATTGAATGGTATCATCACCAATTATTTTCCGTGTTTCATTCACCATTTTCATTTCTTCTTTGGTGTATCCATTGTCAAGAAAAACATCAATGTGCGGAAGCGCATTTTTATCAATACGATATTTATACGCCATCTCACCTTCTATATTATTTCTCTCGTTCTCCATTTGCTTTACTGCTTTTACACCCGTTCCTGTTACACTTTGATAGGTGGAAACCACTACTCTTTTTATGCCGTATTTTTTATGAAGAGGATTTAAAACCAATACCATTTGGATGGTAGAGCAATTGGGATTGGCAATTATTTTATCTTCTTTGCTTAGCACATTGGCATTCACTTCAGGAACCACTAATCTCTTGGTAGGGTCCATGCGCCATGCGGAAGAATTATCAATTACGGTAATTCCTGCGGCGGCAAACTTCGGCGCCAATAATTGAGAAGTGCTTCCCCCTGCTGAAAACAAGGCTATATCAGGTTTTGCGGCAATAGCGTCTTCCGCTGAAACGATTTTGTATTTTTTATTTTTAAAGGAAACTTCTTTCCCGACTGACTTTTCAGAGGCTACCGGAATCAATTCTGTTACCGGAAAATTTCTTTCTTCTAGAATCTGCAACATTTTACTACCCACAAGGCCTGTTGCTCCAACTACGGCGATTTTCATTTTGTTTTATTTCAAATTTATAAATGATTATTTACAAAGAAAGGCTAAAATATTTATCTTTAAAATCAAAACTAATAATAATGGGTAGAAAGTTTTATTTCTGTCTTATTATTTTTCTAATCCCTGGCTCAATTACCAAAGCACAGATAACTGAAAATTTCAGTGATGGCGACTTTACCAACAGCCCTGAATGGATTGGTAACGTCTCTGATTTTGTAGTAAATAATTCCTATCACTTACAAAGTAATAATACCATTGCAAATCATACTTTTTACCTGAGCACTGTAAATACGCTTGCCACAAATGCCCAGTGGGAATTCTGGGTTAAAATGGCTTTCAATCCTTCCTCCGCTAACTATATTGATGTGTATCTAACTGCTTCGGCAAGTGATGTAAGCCTGAATGCCACTTATGGATATTTTGTACGAATAGGAAATACCGATGATGAAATTTCTCTTTATCGCAAAAGCCCTTCAGGAACCATTGTAAAAATTATTGACGGAAAAGATGACATTCTCAACACAGGCAATAATGCAATGCGAATTAAAGTGGTAAGAGACGCTAACAATAAATGGACGCTTTTAAGAGAAGTGAGCGGAATGGATACCGGCTACACCAGCGAAGGTTCGGCCACGGATGCCACCTACACAACCTCCTCGTATTTTGGTTTTTTTATAAAACAAAGCACCGCCGCTTTTTTCCAAAAACATTTTTTTGATGATATTAAAATCAGCTATTATTCGCCCGATCTTACGCCACCTATAATAGATTCTGCCACTGCTGTCTCCAACACACAGCTCAATGTATGGTTCAATGAACCTTTAGATCCTGCAAGCAGCGGAGTATTTTCCAACTACTCTGTTAATAATCTGGGAATGCCCGTGAGTGTTGTCGCTGATGCCGGGAATGCTTCACTGGTCCATCTTACTTTTAATTCCCCCTTCACTAACGGTGCTTTATATACGTTGACTGTAAATGGCGTAAAAGATGTAGCTGGCAACCCAGTCAATAACGCTACCACCACTTTTAGTTTTTACACTCCCCAACAATATGATGTAGTTATAGATGAGTTAATGGCTGATCCATCTCCACAGGTTGGCTTGCCAAATAATGAATGGATTGAACTAAAAAACACTTCTTCCTTTGCTATCAATTTAAAGGGATGGAAGTTCGGCGATCTTTCAGGCACAAGCGGGCTTATGCCCAACTATATTTTACAGCCTGATAGTTTCGTTATAATTAGTACGGGATCGGCAATTGCCGGCCTTTCTTCTTTCGGCCACGCAATAAGCGTAAGTAATTTTCCCTCGCTTGATAATGATGGAGAATTAATTTTTCTTTCTGATGCCTCGGGCAAAACAATCCATGCATTGCGTTATGAAGTTGGCTGGTATAAAAATGAGCTTAAAAAAAATGGCGGATGGACATTGGAGATGATAGATACTCAGAATCCCTGCGCAGGATCTTCTAACTGGAAAGCAAGTGTGGATCCAAATGGTGGCACTCCAGGAAGAAAAAATTCCGTGGACGGAATCAATAAAGATGATACCTCCCCCAAATTATTACGTGCCTTTGCCACCGGTGAAGACAAACTCACTTTGGTTTTTGATGAACCTTTAGACAGCCTGAAAGCCGCTTTCATAAGTAATTATACATTCAATAACGGGTTGATCGCAAGAGAGGCCATAGCCCTTCCTCCGCTGTTTGATAAAGTAAATATTACACTTATTAATCCCATAGTTTCCGGTACGGTATATACCATTACAACGAAAAATATTTCGGATTGCAAGGGTAATATCATTGGCGCAAAGAACACCGCCCAATTTGGTTTGGCGCAGGATGCAGACAACCTCGATTTAGTAATTAATGAAATTCTTTTTAACCCCAGGCCAATGGGTGCTGACTATGTGGAACTTTATAATCGTTCTAAAAAAATCATTGATCTGAATAAAATATTTATTGCCAATCGCAACAGCAGAAACATCATCAGCGGCATTCAACAGGTATCTCAGGAAAGTATTTTATTGTTCCCACAACAATTCATTTTATTAAGTACCGATATTGACGCAGTAAAAAATCAATACCTTACTACCAACCCTGATGCCTTTTTAAAACTAAATAGCTTCCCTTCTTTTTCCAATACCCACGGAAATGTAATTATTTTAAACCACCAGGGAAACATCGTAGATGAAGTTGCCTATGATCAAAGTTGGCATTTCCCATTGATAAAAAATGCACAGGGCGTTGCTTTGGAAAGAATAGATTATGACGCGGCTTCCGGGCAAAGCAATTTTCATTCCGCGGCTGCCTCAGTGGGATACGGCACTCCGGGATATAAAAATTCCCAATACCTGCCATATGAAGAAGTGCGTGGAGACATCACCGTTATGCCGGAAATATTTTCTCCCGATAATGACGGCATAGATGATTTTGTTACGATCAGTTACAGTTTTCCTTCCGCCGGTTTTGTTGCCAACATAACCGTGTTCGATGCTTCGGGCAGGCCTGTGCGTTATCTTCAAAAAAATTCATTGAGCGGCATAAATGGGTACTATCGCTGGGATGGCCTGGATGATAAAAACCGGAAACTTCCGCAAGGAATTTATATTGTTTACACCGAAATTTTTAATGTGGAAGGAAAAAAGAAGGCTTTTAAAAACACGGTGGTGCTGGCCAGGAGATATTAAAAGCAAACAGACGTTCTTTATTATCTATTACACAGAGTGGCACGGAGAAGGCACGGAGAGCCACAGAGAAAAAAGGCTACAAAAAAACTCTGTGAAACTCTGTGGTTCTCCGCGGTTCTCAGTGTAAGAAAGAAGGCATTACACAAAGAGCCACAGAGAAAAAAGTTGGTCATTAAGTATTTATAACATGAAAATCAAATAAGATGGAAAAGGAATTTAAATATCAACAATTAACTCATACCATCATTGGATGCGCAATGGAGGTGCATAAATTATTAGGTCCCGGATTATTAGAATCTGCTTATGAGGAATGCCTGGTTTATGAATTAATAAAAGCCGGTTTGAATATTGAGAGGCAAAAGGCCGTTCCAGTAGTGTACAAAGAAATAAAGCTGGAATGAGGGTATCGCATGGATATTCTTGTAGAAAGCACAATAGTTTTTGAATTAAAAACAGTAGAGGTATTTAATGACGTGCATGAAGCGCAGATACTTACTTATATGAAGTTTGCCGAAAAACCCGTAGGATTGTTAATTAATTTTAATGTAATCCTTTTAAAGAACGGCCTGAAAAGATATGTTCGTTAACGCTCTGTGCAACTCAGTGGTTCTCTGCGATTCTCAGTGTAAGAAAGAAGGTATTACACTGAGTGTCACGGAGAAAACACAGAGAGCCACAAAGAAAAAAGGGATACAAAAACTCTGTGCAACTCAGTGGTTCTCTGCGGTTCTCTGTGTAATAAAGAAGGCATTACACAGAGTGGCACGGAGAAAACACAGAGAGCCACAGAGAAAAATGGATACAAGGTAGTGGATAGTGGGAATTTCTTGCTTTACAATCCATAGGAAAGCCCTTACTTAAATATCTGAAACGTTATAAAGCTCATCACATAGGCCAGTCCCGTCATGTAAGTAAGCATGATGATGGGCCATTTCCAGCTATGGGTTTCTCTTTTTACAATAGCAAGGGTGCTCATACATTGCATGGCCAGCACATAAAAAATCAAAAGCGATAAACCCGCAGCCATGGTATAAACTTTATCGCCATTGGGCCAGGTAGCTGCCGTCATTTTTTCCCTTAACGTCGAATTGTTTTCATCGGCATCATCACCTACACTATAGAGAGTGGCCATGGTACCCACAAAAACTTCGCGAGCCGCAAATGAAGTAATCAATGCAATGCCTATCTTCCAGTCGTAACCCAAAGGTTTTATTACCGGCTCAATGGATCTGCCGAGGATACCGGCATAGGAATTTTCAAGATAATCGGTGCTTCTTTGTTTATTCAATTGCTTTTGCTGTGAAGGATTTTGTTGTATCAGCGTTTCGTACTTCGCGGTAACTGCCGACATTTTTTTAGCAGGACCAAATGAACTTAAAACCCAAAGCAATAAGCTGATCACCATAATAACCTTTCCGGCATCCACTACAAAAATTTTTGCCCTTTCCACCATAGTAGTTACTACATTTTTCCACCTCGGGCCCCGATAAGCAGGTAGTTCCAGAATAAAAAAACTTTTCTCTTTGCTTCTTATAAACCACTTCATTACAAATGCTGAAGCCAGTGCCATAAAGGTGCCCATAAAATACATCGCCATCATCACCAACCCCTGCAAACTCACAAAACCCAAAAACATCTTATTCGGAATTACTAACGCGATCAATACAGTATATACCGGCAATCTTGCACTGCAACTCATGAGCGGCGTAACCATAATGGTCAATAACCGCTCTTTTTTATTTTCAATACTCCGCGCACTCATTATGGCCGGCACCGCACAGGCAAGGCCGCTTATCATGGGCATTACGCTTTTTCCGTTTAGCCCTGCTTTTCGCATCACCTTATCCGTCAGGAAGCTGATGCGTGCCATATAGCCTGTATCTTCCAGCAAGGTTATCAATCCAAAAAGAATCATTATTTGCGGCACAAAAACGATGATGCCGCTAAGGCCTGCCAGTATTCCATTTATAAAAAGATCACTGTACCAGGCAGCTTGTAACACCTTTCCGAGCCAACCTCCCGCTTCCGCAAACGTCCACTCAATAGCATTCATGGGAAATTGGGCAATAACAAAAATGCTTTGAAATAATAGAAAAAGAACCGCGAGCAATATCACATACCCCCAGGTGCGGTGCAATAAAACGTCATCGAGCCGTTGAGTAAATAACGCTTTTTGCAGCGGATCAGATTCCACTACCGTCTGCTTCATAATGGTTTTTATTTTACCATATCGTTGTAAAATTTCTTCCGCCTGTGTCCTTGTCGGATTGAATTTTGTTTCTATCTCAATATTTTCTATCGTTTCCTGGAGCGTATCATTTAAATTGAAATTTTCGTGATTGATGAGGTAATGAATCGCCCTGTAACTACTGGTTCCGGGGAAAATTTGTTGTATCTTTTTAATGGCTTCGGGTGCGAAAGGCTCTACATTAATAAAGTTTTTTTCCGGTATAGGATGAACATTTTCGGAGGTTTGCTCTATCGCTTTTTTTAATTGCTGAATCCCCTTGTTCTTCCTGGGATTTACCGGGATCACCAATACGCCTAACTCCCTCTGCAGGCCGGCTACATCAATTTTAATGTCATTCTTTTGGGCAATGTCCATCATGGTAAGCGCTATCACCACCGGCTTTTTCAAATCAATGATCTGGGAACAAAACAGAAGATTCCTTTTCAGATTGCTGGCATCTGCCACCAACACAATTATGTCCGTTTTTATATGAGGATCCTGATCAATTAATACTTTGTAAGAAACCCATTCATCATTCCTTTTCGGATACAAACTATAAGTACCGGGAAGATCAATTATTTTTGAAGTAAGTTTTTCAGAAATTTTGCTGATACCTGTTTTCTTATCAACCGTAACTCCCGGAAAATTTCCCACCTTTTGATTCAACCCTGTGAGGGCATTAAAAAGAGAGCTTTTACCGCAGTTTGGATTTCCTACTAAAGCTATATGGAGTTGTTGGTTCAAAGTGTTTCTTATAGTATCGGTAAATTTAGCTACATCATTAAGTTATGGATTTACGAAATAAGAAAAGAGAAATTCTATTCCCGATTTTATCATAACCTTCACTAATTTATTCAGCTTAAATTTGCCCGATAAATCTTTGCTTGACTATGAAACATATTTTACTTATCCTGCTTTTTTCGTCTTCATTTGCGTTTGGGCAAAAATTAAAAAAGGCCGACTGGGTAATCATTAATAACCTGAAATCTACTATTACTTACCTCGCCAGTGATTCGTTAGAGGGAAGAAGAACCGGAACGCCAGGTGAAAAACTCGCTTATGAATTCCTATCGGGTGAATTTGAAAAAGCAGGCCTTGAGCCCAAAGGCGACGCCGGCACATATCTGCAGGCTTTTGAAGTGAATGAAGGAAAGCAAGTTTTACCCCAAACGCATTTGTCTGTTAATGGCGTTTCTCTTGAAGTGGAGAAAGATTTTTTCCCATTTATTTTCAGCAGCAACGGATCTGTAAGCGCACTCGCTTCCCCCTCAATAAAAGAAAATAACGCTCCCTGGTTTTTTGATAGTAGAGAGCTGATAGAAGAAAATGCCAGCAATCCGCATTTCGACCTGGAAGATGCCATCCGAAATAAAGCCATTGAAAGCGCTGCAAAAGGTGCGGCTGCTTTAATTGTTTATAACACCGGAATGCAGGATGATGAATTGAAGTTTGAGCCAACCTCAAAAATAACACCCCTGGATATACCCGTTATTTTTCTCTCAAAAAATGTGGCAGCAAAATATTTAAACGAGAAAACCTCCGACGTTGATTTGAATATAGAGGTGGCTATTGGCGATAAAAAAAGAACCGGTCATAATGTAATAGGATATGTTGACAATGGCGCCGCCAACACCATTGTAATCGGCGCCCATTACGATCATTTGGGTTATGGCGAAGACCATAATTCTTTATGGACAGGGGAAGCCGAAATACACAATGGAGCCGATGATAATGCCAGCGGAACTGCCACCGTTATTGAATTAGCGAAGTTGATCAAAAACTCAAAGTTCAAAAACAATAATTATCTCTTCATTTGTTTTTCCGGAGAAGAACTCGGATTATTTGGTTCAAAATATTTTACAGAACACCCCAGCATACCCATTGAAAATATAAATTACATGATCAATTGCGATATGGTGGGAAGGCTGAATGACAGTTCGCACACAATTACTATCGGAGGTTTTGGTACTTCGCCAGCATGGGGAAAAATACTTCCTCAAAAAACAAAAGCGCTATCTGTAAAATTTGATTCAAGCGGAATAGGGCCAAGCGATCATACGTCATTTTATTTAAAAAATATTCCGGTATTATTCTTCTTTACCGGTATTCACAAAGATTATCACAAGCCCACAGACGATGCAGACAAAATTAATTTCACAGGAGAACTACGCATCATACAATACATCTTTAACGTAATAAAAGAAACCAATGGCATTGACAAACTTGCTTTTTTAAAAACACGCGAGCCGCAAATGGGTGGTCCCCGATTTACAGTAAGCCTGGGGATTATGCCGGATTATACTTTTAGTGGTGCAGGCTTGCGGGCAGATGGCATCATTGATGGAAAGATTGCCAGTAATGTGGGAATGCACGCCGGAGATATAATTATTCAATTAGGAGATTTTAAGGTAACTGATATCAACACTTACATGACCGCCTTAAGCAAGTATAAAAAAGGCGAGGCCACAAAAGTTACGGTGCAAAGAGCAAAAGAGGAATTGGTTTTTGATATAATCTTTTAATATAAAAGAGAAAAACAGGAAATGAAATTGCGTATTGACAATGAAGCGATGTTTGATGATTTTTTTGAAGACACGCGTCTCCTGGGGATTGTAGCGCCTATTGAACAATATCGTTTTTGCTGGCAGTTGAACCATATTCTCAACTTCGATTTCAGGATCAACAACAACATAGAAATTCAATTGAATAAAAAGGAGCGAAAATACTTCTTCCCCATTTATCAATACGGTCAGCAATCAGGCACCATAAAGCATTACCTATATAATAATGAAGATGATGGCGAGTACCTGCTTCCTGAATTCAGGCATCTTGATTTTTTATGGCTGATGAAAGACGATATAATGAAAGACGATGAAATAAATATTTTCATCAACACCATCAAAACGATTCCGGTGGTGCAGATGGTGGTGGAGCTAACGAATGAGAAAATAAAGAATCGTCAGCACCTGGTTTTTTAAATAGTCTGAGGGTCTTCATCTGACTGTTTGAGAAATTGGGACGATCTTTGTATGGCTCTTATGCGGGAATAAAAGTGAGACCGGCACGCTCATTTAATCATAAGTCAGACCGGGGGCGGGCACTTAATCATAAGTCAGACCGGGACGGTCAGACTTAATAACTTTTAAAAAACAATTTTATGTGGGAAGAAAAAAACAATACGCTTCATAAAAAATTTGAGTTCAAAGATTTCTCAGAAGCCTTTGCATTTATGACACAGGTGGCTTTGGCCGCAGAAAAAATGGACCATCATCCAAAATGGACCAACGAATATAATAAGCTGGAGATCTGGCTTTCATCGCACGACGCCGGAAATGTGGTTACTGAGAGAGATCATAAGCTGGCAAAAATTATTGATGGCTTCACTATCTGAAGACTTGTAGCTCAACAATCCTAAGGACGTTCCTTAATGCGTCACTACTTTCAACCCAATGATGGAGAAGATAAGGGTTGTTATAAAAAATAATCTCCAAAAATCTGCGGGCTCTTTAAAAATAACCAGCCCAACCAAAACAGTACCCACCGCACCAATGCCGGTCCACACCGCATAAGAAGTGCCGATAGGTAAGGTAAGCGTTGCCCGGTAAAGGAAATACATGCTGATGGAAAGGCATACAAAAAAACCTATGATCCACCACGCAGCCGTTGTGCCCGTTGCTTCTTTGGCCTTTCCGAGGCAAGTGGCAAAGCCCACTTCAAACAAACCCCCGATAATTAGCAGAATCCAATTCATACTATACTAATTTAAAATTTTTTATCTATCACAAATTTTTTCTAAAGGGAATCAGCTTTTTACCAGAACCGTTTTTTCGTGCTTAGCGACAAATTTACCAATAGGGTCTAAAAAATTTTGTAATCCTGCCCCGCTTAATATTTCTTTTACATCCGCCACCGAATCGGGATTTACAGCAATCAACAATCCGCCATTAGTTTGCGGATCGGGTAGTAAGGAAAATGCTTCCATCACATTCACTCCCTTTTCAAAATCAATCTTTTTACTGTAGCTATTCCAGTTGCGGTAAGTAGCATCCGGAACGATACGTTGGGAAAGATAATTTTTTGCACCTTCGGTTATGCATAACCGTGAGTAATAAAGTTCTGCAGATAAATTACTTCCTTCCGCCATTTCTATTAAATGGCCGGCAAGCCCAAATCCGGTAACGTCCGTCATGGCAGAAACACCTTTTATTTTTCCCAGTTCTTCTCCCACAGAATTTAATGAAGTGAGCTGATCCATTAAAACTTTCAGGTGTTCTTCTTTAATCAGTTTTCTTTTTTGTGCGGTTGATAAAATTCCTACGCCAATCGGTTTGGTCAAAAAAAGCAGATCTCCCTCTACAGCAGTATTATTTTTTTTAAGACAGGAAACAGAAACCATTCCGCTAACAGCCAATCCAAAAAAAGGCTCAGCAGAATCAATGCTGTGTCCGCCAGCCAATGGAATTCCCGCTTTTGCACAAATGGTTCTTGCGCCTTCCATTACTTTTTTGGCCAATGATGATGGTAGTTTTTCTACAGGCCATCCTAACACAGCCACAGCCATCACGGGTTTTCCCCCCATAGCATACACATCGCTTATGGCATTTGCAGAAGCCACTCTTCCAAAATCAAAAGCATCATCCACAATCGGCATAAAAAAATCAGTGGTAGAGATAAGGGCAGTGCCATTGCCTAAATCATAAACCGCCGCATCGTCATTGCTGTTGTTTCCTACCAGTAAATTATTATTGGGGAAAGCGATTTCAGAATGAAGAATTTCTTCCAACACCTGTGGGGATATTTTGCAACCACAACCGGCTCCGCGGCTATACTCAGTAAGTTTTATGGGCGCCTCCTCCTGACCCGCATTTTCATCCTCTTTCATTATTACTTCTTTTTTCTTTTTAAAATAATGGCCGAATTTTTTTTCAAATCTCCGCTAAACCGAATCTCATAATCAATACCGCCATCGCGAATCACAAGCAGGCCCGTATTGGGTGCAATACTTCCCAGGTTTTCCGCATACATAATTATATTGATAGAATCTCCCATCTCAGGGGTAAGATAAATCGTTTTATTATAAGCCCTTTCCAATAGCCCAACCCTTGGCATAATAACATGACCATTTAATAAAACACTCACCGTGTCTCCGTCCACCGTACCATTATCATAAAGAGAAAACACAAGGCTGTCCTGTATTATTTCTACGGTACGAATGGTTTCAATTTCCCTTTTAGAAATTTCTGCAGCGGCAATGGGCATTATTTTTTTTGATGAATTGTTGATCAACGTATTCATTTTTTCTTCTACAGCCTCCTCCGGCAAGGATTGTTTTTTCTCTTCTAAAACTTTTGCATTGAAAATATTTGTTTTAATCTCTTCCTTTAATGCTACCTTTTTGTCCAACGCCTTCTTGTCTTCAAGAGGCAGTTTTGATGGTTCTATGGCAACTTGTTTAAAAGATTTATTCAGATCTTTCTGTACTTCTTTTATCGCAGGTTCTGATCTTATAATTTCTTCATCATTACCTTTCTTGCTTGCTTGCTTTGGATTGTTTTCCGCAATGGCATTTATTTTCTGCTCATTTTCTTTGTGTGGAAGGTTTGATTTTATTTCTTCTTTACGCACGTCAGTCATTGTGTTCGCCGTTTTCTTATTCATTTCAGAAAAAGAAGATTCTTTGCTAACCCCTTTCTTTACAGTTTTCTCTTCCTTGTCTGCTGCATCCATATTGGATTCTTTCTGAATTCCCGTAACCTGCGTATCTCCCTTATCAGCAACAATTTTCTTATTCTCAATGTTGTTATCGTTTGCAATCAACCCTGATTTTTCAGCGGCAATTATTTTTTGTGATCTGCCTGGTACATTTATTACAGTACTATTTGCATCTTGATGAATCGTTTTTTTATCAGAAACAATAGCTGTTATTTTTGCTTTATCATTATCTTTTTTATCAGGCAGGTTCTCCTTTCCGGTTAATGATTTCGCAACGTTGTTGCTTTGTACGGCTTCCTTGTTTTTGTCTTTAAACACCAGGACCACAATCTCGGGATTAATAATTGTGGTATCGGGTATTATAGTTGTGGTTGCGTTTTTATTGAGGGCGGTAATTTCTGCAGGTATGGGAGTTCCCTTCTTTTCATCCTTCAACATTTTATTATTTACAGCAACCGACTCCTTCTGATTTTCTGATGCGGTTAAAAATGATAATCTATCGGAGAGCCCCATTCGTTCCAGCTTTGGTACAATCGCTGTTTCATGTATTTTCTTTTTCTTTTCAAGAAAAACGGTTCCCGTAAGACTATTATATTCTCTGGTGCTATTCGTATGCCATGAACCGCTAAGGATTTCGGTGCTGTCATTTTCAGAAAGGATGAAACTAATAAATGTTCTTACGCCTTTTGCCGGAGGCGCCGTATAATTATTATCAATTAATTTTTCATCTTCAACAGTAATGAGGCCTTTTTGGTTTTTAATCTTCACTGCTTTTACGCCAATATTCTTAATGCTATCAATAATAAAAGTGGTGTGAGAATAGCCGCTCAGCTTTCCTTTGTATTCACTTATAGCCAATTCATAATGAATGAATTGTTTGGTGGTATCATTGTACAGGCTACCGGTCCACACACCTGTGATATCCTTGGTACCAGGTTGCGCCAAAAGCTGTAATGGAAAAAGAAAAAAAAGAAAAAGAAATTTCATTTTAAAAATTTGCATTAAGAAACAGTGCTCAAAAACTCCTGCTCAAAAAAATACTTTGCATTATCAATATCAACGCTTTCACAGGATATTTTATTTAATAAAGACGGGATATTTTCCCTATTATACAGGGCATTGGAGTACATTTTATCATAATAATGTAACAAAATTGAAAAACATTCTGTTACCTTATCTTCCAATAAAAAATTAATTGCATTTTTGGTTTCAAGGCCACCCAATCTTTTTTGAATTCTCATAATAGCCGTTACCAATAATTTTTTATCAAAGCCACTGTATTGCGAAATAACAAATTTTAACCTCTCTTCAAAGGGAATGTCTAAAAAAAATAAATTACCATTACGCATTTGTTCCCAAAATGATTGAGAAAAACCAACAGAGCCAATATGCCTGCTTTCATCCTCCAGCCAGATTTCGTTACTTCTTTTCGTTTGTGCTTCACCGTTAGATGGGGTTTCATTTTCAAAATTCGTTTTCCACAATTCCATCGCCAGTAAGTTTTCAAACATTTCCTGCGAAGGTTGCGCACTTTGCCCCAACGAGCCAAAAGCAGAACCTTTATGGTTTGCAAGTGCTTCAAGGTCAATAACCGACTTGCCTCTTTTTCTTAATGAAATTAAAATTTCCGTTTTGCCGGAGCCGGTATAGCCGCCCAGAATTTTAAAAAAATATTTTTTTTCAAACTGCCTAAGCGCCCATCTGCGAAATGATTTGTAACCTCCTTTCAATAAATAAATTTTATAGCCATAAAGGCTCAAAAGCCACGCAACGGCTTCACTTCGCATTCCACCCCTCCAGCAATGAATGAGAAGCCCCTTCTCTTCCGGAGGACGAGAAGACAGAGGATGGTTTTTGAATTTATCAAATTCAGAGATAGTTTTTAATACCTCACCCGGTATTATTTTCATTCTTTCAGAGAAGAATTTTAATCCAAGATTAACCGCAATTTGCCTGCTTTCCTGCTTGTAGGCAGTACCTATAATTTTTCTTTGTTCGTCTGTAAATAATGGAATAGAAAGTGCCCCCGGAATGTGGGCCTGCAAAAATTCTCCCGGGCTTCGCACATCCAGAACGGGAAAGACTTTTGAAAGTTCTATAAATTTATCAATATTAATCGGTTGGATGGGCATTCTACAAATTACATTTTCTTACCGAACAAAAAGGAGAGATCCCTTATTTAATCTAATTCAATTTCCATAACCAATGCATTTGCCGGGATAATTTTTTTCTAATCGGGTTAAACAAAGAAGGCTTCTTCGTCTTGCCAATCAGCTTTCCACCCAGCACCTGAATAATTAAGAAAGAAAAGCTTCCCGAAGAATTAAACCTGCGCTTTTTATCAGGCCTAAAAGAAACAGTGAAATGAAAATTAGATAATCTGGCGACAATACGGCATCAAGTTTAATCAGAAGATAGACGAAAAGAAAGGAGGGAAACACAAAAATGAAAATCCCTTTCTCTTGCTAATAAGCTCTTTTTCTTCCATAAAATAAAAGAGAAAGATCAAGTGATTTATTGAACGGTTTATTTAATCATTTTTCACAATGGTCTTCAGTAAAGATTTTTTTATCCATTCATAGAAGTAAGAAATTCAGCATTGTCTTTGGTGCCTTTCATGTTTTTCATCAAAGTGTTAATAGCTTCTTCCGGGTTCATATCGCCCATGTGATTGCGCAATACCCACATGCGCTGAAGCACTTCTTTATCCAGCAACAAATCATCTCGGCGTGTGGAAGAAGAAATAATATCAATAGCCGGGAATATTCTGCGGTTCGACAATCTTCTGTCGAGCTGAAGCTCCATATTTCCTGTTCCTTTAAACTCTTCAAAAATTACTTCATCCATTTTACTTCCGGTATCCACAAGCGCGGTGGCAATAATGGTTAGCGATCCGCCAAATTCTATTTTACGAGCCGCACCAAAAAACTGCTTGGGTTTCTGCATCGCATTGGCTTCCACACCACCCGACAAAACTTTTCCACTTGCCGGTGAAACCGTATTGTGCGCGCGTGCCAAACGAGTAATACTGTCCAACAAAATCACCACATCGTGGCCACATTCCACAAGGCGCTTAGCTTTTTGCAAAGCCATGGTACTAACTTTCACATGTTTCTCTGCCGGCTCGTCAAAAGTGGAAGCGATTACTTCCGCCCTTACACTGCGCTCCATATCTGTTACTTCTTCCGGCCTTTCATCTACCAACACAATCATTAAATAACATTCCGGATGATTGGCAGCGATGGCATTGGCAATCTCTTTCAGCAACATGGTCTTACCCGTTTTGGGCTGAGCTACAATGAGTCCGCGCTGCCCTTTTCCAATCGGAGTAAATAAATCAATAATCCTTGTAGAAAGATTATTGGGTGTGGTAAATAAATTAAGTTTTTCAAAAGGGAAAAGAGGTGTTAAATAATCGAACGGAACCCGGTCGCGAACTTCATCGGGACCTTTTCCATTGATCGTTTCCACTTTCAAAAGCGCGAAATATTTTTCACCTTCTTTAGGAGGTCTAACAGAACCATAAACCGTATCTCCGGTTCTTAAACCAAATAATTTTATTTGTGAAGGAGACACATATACGTCATCAGGAGAGGACAGATAATTGTAATCGCTGCTTCTCAAAAATCCGTAGCCGTCAGGCATCATTTCCAATACGCCTTCGGCCAGTATAATCCCATCAAATTCAATATTAAATACCGGTTCTTTTTTGGGGGGAAAGGGCTTCTGGTGGTTCTGATGGCCATTATTAGAAGGCAACGGCGGCATCTCCATGTCTTCCTCTTCATCGTCATCATCCTTCAGCAATTCAAGTAATGCAGGAGCAATCGTTTTGGGGTCGGCAAGATGTTCCACATGATATTCTTTTTCCTGATGATCTTCTTTCGAATGATCTTCATTTTTCTCTTCCGGAAGTTTTACCTCTACCACCGCCTCTTCTTTAGGTTTCCTTACGATCTTTTTCTTTTCTTCCGGCTTTTTGGCCTTCGCTTCTTTTTCCTCTACAAAGGGAATTTCCTCAGCGATCTTTTGAGTAGCAGCAGGCTTTACAATGCGCTTTCTCTTTGGCTTTTCCGTAGAAGTGATTTCTTTTTTCTCTGGTGTCATTACTGCTTGTTTATCAAGAATTTGATAGATCAATTCCTGTTTTTCTAAATTTTTGGCGTTAGTTATATTTTGTTGCTCAGCTACGTCAAGCAACTCAGGAACGAGCATATCGTTCAGTTGTAAAATGTCATACATAAAGAGATGTATCGTTATTAGTCAAAAAACTCAATTGAAGTTGTAAAATCTAAAGTTTGATATTTATTGTGGAATGGATCTTTTATACTGATGGGATAGCAAATGAAAAACCAGTCAGTGTTCTTGCTGCAATATTACATCAAATTTATAAAACCCGAAATATTTTTCTTCAAAAATATTTTTTAAAGTTTTCGGATTCCTTTCCTTACAATCCTTTTAAATCAAGGATTAGACCAAAAATTTTACCTGCTTACTTATATTTGCATTTCTAAAAAAAAGAAATGTTTAACAAAAGGACGCGCATAAAAGAAATTTTAAAGAGCGAGGTAAGTAATGAAGGGGTAATCGTTATGGGTTGGGTTCGCACTTTCAGAAATCATCAGTTCATCGCTTTAAACGACGGTAGCACCAACACAAATCTGCAAATAGTAGCGGAGCTTGGTAAATTTGACGAGGCTATTTTGAAAAGAATTACGACTGGGTCGGCATTAAAAATTTCCGGAAAGATCGTTCCTTCTTTGGGCAAAGGCCAGAAGCTGGAATTGAAAGCTGATTCTATTGAAATATTGGGTGATAGCGATGCGGACAAATTTCCCCTGCAACCTAAAAAGCATAGCCTGGAATTTCTGCGTGACATTGCACATCTCCGCTTTCGCACCAGCACTTTTGGCGCTATATTCAGGGTAAGACACTCTCTTGCTTTTGCTATTCACCAGTTTTTTCATGATAAAGGTTTTGTGTATTTGCATTCGCCCATTATAACCGCTTCAGATGCAGAAGGGGCTGGTGAAACTTTCCACGTAACCGCATTTGATTTGGAAAATCCACCCAAAAATGAAGATGGTTCTATTAATTTTAAAGAAGATTTTTTTGGAAAGGCTACCAATTTAACCGTAAGCGGCCAGCTTGAGGCCGAGTTGGCTGCCCTGGCTTTGGGCGATGTTTATACTTTCGGACCCACTTTCCGCGCAGAAAATTCTAACACCGCAAGGCATCTCGCTGAGTTTTGGATGATTGAACCAGAAATGGCCTTTTCGGATCTGGAAGATGATATGAATCTCGCTGAAGCGTTCATCAAATACATTATTAAATACGCGTTGGATAATAATCGTGAAGATCTTGAATTTCTCGCGGCGCGCCTTATAGAAGAAGAGAAACAAAAGCCACAACAGGAGAGAAGTGAAATGGGGTTGATTGAAAAACTGGAGTTTGTAGTCAATAACGATTTTGAGAGACTCACTTATACAGAGGCCATTGAGATATTAAAAAATTCAACACCTAACAAAAAGAAAAAATTCCAATACCTCGTTACTGAATGGGGAATTGACCTGCAAAGTGAACATGAACGTTACCTGGTAGAAAAGCATTTTAAAAAACCGGTGATCCTTATTGACTATCCCAAAGAAATCAAAGCCTTCTACATGCGCCAGAATGAAGATGGAAAAACGGTGGCGGCCATGGATATTTTAGCACCGGGGATTGGCGAAATAGTGGGTGGCTCACAACGTGAGGAAAGATTGGAAGTGCTGGAAAAAAGAATGAAAGAAATGAACATTCCTGCAGAGGAAATGTATTGGTATTTAGACTCAAGAAGATTCGGGAGCGTTCCTCATGCTGGCTTTGGGCTTGGCTTTGAGCGTTTAATTCTCTTTGTAACCGGCATGACAAATATAAGAGACGTAATTCCTTTTCCGAGGTTTCCGAAAAATGCAGAGTTTTAATCTTATCTCACTTTGTAACAGAAAACAATCATCTCTTTAAGCAATGTTGAAGAAGTATTTTCAACTTTGCTAAAGAATATACTGCCTTATTATTTGCACCCATTTTGTACGTGAACTTTACATTTTATACGTGTCTTTAAGAAAAGTTTTTTATGACCACTAAACTCACTCTAAGCCTAGACGATGAAAAAGTAAAAAGGATAAAACGATACTCCAAAGAAAAAGGTATCAGCATTTCTAAAATTGTTGAAAAGCATATTGACAAAATCACTTCAAAAAATGAACATGAGAAATTGGACATCATGAAGTTAAAAGGGGCATTTGGAAAAGCGCCTAAGAATTTTGATTGGAAAGAAACAAAGACAATGTACTTACTCAGAAAATATGACAAGTAATTTATTTATCGATATAGATATAATACTGGATATTTTGCTTGATCGTAAAGAATTTTTCGAAGATAGTTCAGCTATATTTAAAAAATTTGAAAATGAAGATGTGTTATTATTTAATTTACCTCAACTTCAATAATAATCAATGCACAATATGTGGGTCAAAAACAGATTGGAAAGGATGAGTGCAGGTGGGCAATAAATTACTTTTTGAATTATTTCTTATCATAGAAGCAGACATAAACATTATTAAAAAAGCCTACAAATCTAAATTTACTGATGTAGAAGATGCTATTCAATATTACACTGCAGCCAAAACTGAAAGCATTGATTATTTTATTACAAGAAATATCAAAGATTTCAAAAAGTTTGTTTCTCAATTGCCTGTCCTTACGCCTTCTCAATTCCTAAAGATTTCTACACAAAATCCATAATCTCATACTTCTTCCCCAATATTTTTTCATCATCTGCACCCAGCCATTTATTGAGCATAGTGGCATACACGCTTTTAAAATCAACGGTATGTTTTAAATCGCCCTGGTTCAAATCGTTTAAATCCGGCATGGCATTCAGTATTCCTTTTTGCCTTAATCCTCCACCAATAAAAAACATATTATTAGCCGTGCCATGGTCGGTACCGCCGCTTGCATTTTGCGCTACCCTTCTTCCAAATTCACTGAAGGTCATTATGGTTACATCCTGGAAACGGTTGTTACTTTTCAAATCTTTTACAAAAGCACTTACCGCATCGTTCAATTCGGTAAACAATCTTTTCTGCTGACTTTCCTGATTTATGTGTGTATCAAAACTGCCCAGGCTAACGTAATAAACTTTAGTATTGATGTCGCTCATAATAAGCGAAGAAATCGTTTTTAAATTCTTTCCCAATTCAGTAACGGGGTAGGTTTGCGAAGAAAGATGCCGCCGGCTTTGCTGATAAATATAATCCGCGCTGCTTAATGTTTCGCTCAGCGTTTTGTAAAGATAATCTGCCGCCGCTTCGCCCTGTTCGTGAGAGGCGTTTATTTCTCTAAAATATCGTTCATTGCTTGTGTTGAACAACTTTTTAGGATCTTTTAATGCAAGCCCTTTTTTGTTTTCTCCTTTTAGTGCGAGGCTTAGCACATCATCCACTTCAAGCGCCTGAGTGGGTTTATCGCAGCCGCTGCATTGCGCATCCAGGTAGCGACCAAGCCACCCGGTGGAAACGTATTCATTACTATCGCTTGCACTTTGCCAGATATCCATGCTTCTGAAATGCGAGCGGTCGGGATTGGGATATCCCACATTATTCATAATTCCGAGAGCACCTTCATCAAAAAGCTCTTTAAAAAAAACAAGCGCCGGATTAAGTCCTGCCTCATCCGTAAGCTGAAGCGCCTTATCTTTTTGTATGCCAAGCCGTGGGCGCGATTTATAATAAATATCATTCCTGAACGGAATAACGGTATTCAATCCATCATTGCCTCCGCTAAATTGGAGCACCACCATTACTTTATTGCCGGGAGGTACCGTGGCCGTCTTTTCAAAGGCTTTCAAAAATTTAGGCACCATTAAAGAGGCCGTAGCTAATGATCCGATCTGTAAAAATTCTTTACGTTTAAAAAGCATAAAACATTTTTTTATTTTCGTTTATCGTCCACCGTTAGATAGACTATGACCGCTATAAGATTTACTTTTCACCACTCAGTCCCGCAACTTTTATAGGTTTAAAATATCGCTCATCATACCTTCCTCTTCAGCTTAACTGGTATTCGGGCGTACTCATCAGCTCTATCATGGCCGTTTTAATGTAAGTATCCTTTGACGCGTTGTCAATGTACCTGTTTAAAAGGGTGGGGGCAATACGGCTTCCGCCCTGCAATACCACATCACTTACTTTTTTCATCAGATTTTCTTTCGGCGTTTTATCAAAAACTTTTATCACTTTCTTCCAGTCAACAGTTGCCTGCAACTGGTTTGGATTAGGTTTTTTATCCACTCCCTCCATACCCATCATTACATCATCATCGTCCTTTGGTCGCAAAGTAAATTCATCTGCATTAGTAAGAATTTGGGGAAGGCGCATCCTCAGCATCAAGGCGCTGCTGTCTATCCAGTTTTTACCCCCCGGCCACCCGGCCACATTGGGCGGGTAAAATAAAACCTGCCCAAGGGTACGCTGAAATAATAATTGCACTTCCGGTCTCTCAAGCTCCATGGGTATCAGTCTGCGAATGCCTGCCAGCAATTCCACCGGGCTTTTTATTCTGGTTCCAATATTTTTTTCGTTATAAAACCAATCACTCGTAAAAATATCAGTCATCAATTTTTGCAGGTTGTAATTGCTTTGATAAAATCTTTCAGCAAGCCAGTTTATTTTTTCAGAATCTACCTTATCATTTACAAAGTATTTATAAATCTTTTGGGTGATGAATTTCGCGGTTGCTTTCTGCTCCAGGATAATGTCAATAGCATCATCGCCGTCAAAATTTCCCGTTTTACCGAGGAACGTTTTTTTACCGGTATCATGAAGAAATGGGCGGTTAACAAATTCCCCTTTCAAATTAAAGCCCCAGCCAGTATAGGCTCTCGCTCCTTCTTTTATATCCTCCTCTGTGTAATTTCCACGGCCCATGGTAAAGAGTTCCATCACTTCACGGGCAAAATTTTCATTGGGATGTTTCTTGTTATTTTGCTGATTATTCAGGAAAGAAAGCATCGCGGGACTTTTGCTTACTTCGCGAAGCAGGTCGCCGAAATTGCCCAGCGCATTCTCCCGGATCACATTCAAAAGCTGTTGCTGAAAATATATATTGACTACTCTGCAGGCAAAATGCCCGTGCCAGAAGAGGCTCATTTTTCCCCTGAGTTGTGCTTCGCTGTTGATCATTTCGCTAAGCCAGGTGAGGTTCAGGTTTTTAATATCGCTCGCAGATTGTTTCCTCAATTGCTTCTTTTGTTCCTGTGTAAGCTGCTGCATTTTCCCCAGATCCTGCACTCCTTTCACCAATCCATCCAAAGCATTGTTCGCTACATTTATATAGTCAGGCCTTTTAGAAGAAGTTTTTAGCAAAAGAGTAAATAATTCTTTTTGAGAAACGTGCTCAAGCTCATTTACATTTTCGGCCATAGGCCCAAAAGCAGCTCGCCAGAGAAGGTGCTGGTTTTTTAATTGATTAGTCAACGGCATATTTAATCTATTGACGGGTTTGTAAACAGTTTATGTTCCCGGCTATGAACGATAGACTAAATGCAACAACGAAAGTTTAAAAACCGTATTTCAGCAATTTCGCCCAATGCTCCCCCGAAGGAAAAATAAGTACACGCATATACTTATTGAATCACTTCTCTTCCAAAATAAGAATGCAAAGCATGAGGTAATAGAATGTTATTTTCCGTCTGATTATTTTCCAGCAACGCCGCCACAATTCTAGGCAGCGCCAGGGAAGACCCATTCAATGAATGAACCAATTGTGTTTTGCCGCCGGACTTAAAACGGATCTTCATACGGTTGGTCTGAAAAGCCTCAAAGTTACTAACAGAGCTCACTTCCAGCCATCTCTTCTGCGCGGCGCTATACACTTCAAAATCGTAAGTAAGCGCGGAAGTAAAACTCATATCGCCACCGCAAAGTCGCAGAATACGGTAAGGAAGCCCAAGAGATTGCAAAAGCTTTTCTACATGCAAAAGCATTTCTTCCAATACTTCATAGCTTTTTTCGGGATGCACCAATTGTACCAACTCTACTTTATCAAATTGATGAACCCGGTTCAGGCCACGTACCTCTTTTCCATAGCTTCCCGCTTCGCGGCGAAAGCAGGGCGTGTAAGCTGTCATCTTGATGGGCAATTCATTTTCTTTTACTATTTCATCACGATAAATATTAGTAAGCGGCACTTCCGCCGTTGGGATCAGATAAAAATTATCTTCAGTAGCGTGATATATTTGCCCTTCCTTGTCGGGCAATTGGCCGGTGCCGAAAGCGCTCGCTTCGTTCACCATGAAGGGCGGTTCATATTCTTCGTAACCGGCGTCAGTGTTGAAATCTAAAAAATATTGGATTAATGAGCG
Source organism: Ginsengibacter sp. (assembly GCA_039915005.1). Lineage (GTDB taxonomy): Bacteria > Bacteroidota > Bacteroidia > Chitinophagales > Chitinophagaceae > Ginsengibacter. The sequence continues at coordinate 14,407 of JBDSOE010000172.1, read as the reverse complement.
TTGCAATTTGGCGCCCTGGTTTTTATAAAAAGGAAAACCTGCGCCGGTTACTTTATTGCCCAATTCAAAATTGATGAGGTCATATTTTTTGGCCAAATCCCAATGGGGCAGCGCACCTTCAAAAAGTTCAGGTTTCTGCCCGCCTTCTCTTACCACTTCATTTTCTTCCGGCGTTTTTCCCAAGGGAACAGATGCGTGTGGAAGGTTGGGAAGCTTTACCAAATCTTTGTAAATGGCTTCTTCAATCGTGGGCAACTTCTCACTTACTGGTTGTAAAAGAGATTTCAATGCTGCCACTTCCAATTTTTTTTCTTCCGCCAATTCCTTTTTTCCCGCACCCATTAATTTTCCTATTTCCTTTGAGGCGGCATTTATCTTCGATTGAAACTCATCCAGTTCAAACTGAAGTTTTTTTCTTTCGTCATCATGCGCAATAATATTGTCCACCAAAAAACTTTCTGAAAAATTCTTTACGGCCAACCTTTGTAATACTTCTTCCCTGTTTGCTTTTAAATAATTTACCTGTAACATAGATGGATTCTTCTCTTAAGATGAATTGCAAATATATTTAATTAGGAGTATGGTTAGAGGAATGTTGAATAATTGTATTGTTCAATTGATGAATGGCTTTTTTATAAACACAGTACTCATTAACCCAACCTTATTTAATGAATAAACCTATCATCCATTTTTAAAGTAATTTCGTCCCATGCAAAATGTACAAGACGACTTACAAATAAGATGGTGGAAACTTGAGGAAAAATTCAAAGAAAAATTTGGTAAAAAGCCCGACGTAGAGGCTGTTTTATTTTTGACAGGCATACAGGAGATAAGAAATTTAAAAAAGAAATTTACCAAAGAACAAAAACAGGATCTCATGCACGTAGCCGTGTGTACGGTGCTGGCGCAAAGCGGATATTATGAAGTTGAAAGTTTTGATGAGGATGGCTGGCCTCATTTCAGGCAGTTGAAAGCCTTACCGGAGCATAATATTATTGAGCAGGAAAACTTTTTGAAAGATCATATATTGCTTTACTTTGAAAACACCGATAATTCCTTTTAAAATCAATAAGTAAATGAAACATCTACTTTACCTGTTGGCTTTTATTTTTTTCATTTCATGTACGGCCACAAAATCAAACCGCGTGAAAGCAAACGAGCCCGTTCGTGTACAAATCGAAACGGATTCAGGAACAATGGTTGCCAGATTATACAACCAAACTCCTTTACACCGGAACAATTTTATCAAACTGGTGAAGGAGCATTTTTACGATAGTCTTTTATTTCACAGGGTAATAAAAAACTTCATGATACAAGGCGGCGACCCTGGTAGCAAAAACGCGAAACCCGGAGCGCTGCTTGGTGAAGGAGGATTGAAATACACCCTACCGGCGGAATTTGATACTTTATTCTTCCACAAAAAGGGCGCTCTCGCTGCCGCAAGAGAAAACGACGAAGAGAATCCTAAAAAAGAAAGCAGCGGAACCCAATTTTACATTGTGGAAGGCAAAACTTTCACCGATGATGAAATGGATAAAATAGAAACCCGTTTTAAAATAAAAATACCCGAGAATCATCGTGTCGTTTATCGTAGCCTTGGCGGGGCACCTTTTCTTGATATGAGCTATACTGTTTTTGGAGAGGTCGAAAGCGGGCTGGAGGTGATAGACAAAATAGCCAATGCGCCAAAAGACGCTAATAACAGGCCATTGCAGGATATAAGAATGAAGATCACTATCTTAAAACGAAATCATTTTAAGAAGTAGAAAGAAAAATATTATTTTGCATGTGAAACAGTAAAAAGAGAACAGTTAACAATATAACAATTTAGCAATTCAAAAATATAACAGTATAACAATTCAACACTTAAAAAAATCATTATGAATTTTCCACAAAATCTGAAATATACCAAGGACCACGAATGGATTTCCATTGAAGGCGATGTAGCCACAGTTGGCGTTACCGATTTCGCACAACATGAACTGGGTGATATTGTTTACGTGGAAATTGAAGCCAAGGATAAACCACTTGCCGCCGATGCTGTTTTTGGAACTGTAGAAGCTGTGAAAACCGTAAGTGATCTTTTTTTGCCGGTGGCAGGCACCATTACTGAAGTAAACCCGCTTTTGGAAAGTGAGCCTGAAAAAGTAAACACGGACCCATATGGCGATGGGTGGATGGTGAAAATGAAAGTGGATAATATGGAAGAGGTGAACAAGCTTTTGACTGCCGAAGCCTATCAAAACCTTGTTTCATAAAAATTATAAAATGGAAGGTCAAAAAATTTCTTTTAAAAAGTTTTTACCAGGCATAGCCTGGTTTTTTATTGTAGATATTTTAACGCTTATACCGGGCAGCGATGTACCAAAAATAGGATGGTTAAACATACCCTATTTCGATAAAATAGTACACGCCACTTTGTTTGGTGGCTTAACGATTTTGTTTTGCCTTCCCTTTTTTAAGGCTCATTTTTCTTTACAAAAAAAAATAAACTATTTTATCCGAATCTCTTTAGCAGCCATAACATGGGGAATTACAATAGAGTTTATTCAAAAGTTCTATGTCCCCGGCCGTAGTTTCGATCTTCTCGATTGGGCCGCGGATACTGCAGGAGTTTTAATTGGGTTTTGGATTTGCAGAAAAATAGTTACTTCAAAATTTTACGCGAAACAAATTTAGCCGCGCTTTGGCTCAATATTTTTTATTCAAAAAAGCTTTTATTCTTGTGCCCACATTCTCTCTTATGTTTTCATAAAAAAGATTGTAATCTGCAATGTGATAATTTTTGGTTTTAAGAAAAATGCTTCCAAAAAAATGGGGCTTATTTACCCATAAAACATTCTCATGAATTTGTGCATATACAAGCCCCGGAATCACTTTATCAAAGTTGCGAAGTACGCCGCCTTTGTTTAAATAAGCAGGCGCTAAGAAAGTGTCCATCGTCCACGTAAGCGGGTTGATTACGTAGGCTTTTAGTTTTTCTTTTTCTACAAATGGCGCGGTATATCCTTCCTTAAAAGTACGCCAGCTAATAAAACAACCGGTGGCGGTAGAATCCCTGCAAGGCTTTAGTTCAGAAAAATAATTAGAAAAAACCGGCAGGCCAATGAGGTAAGCGCATACCAATTTCTTTTGCAATGGCTTTCCTTCAAAAAATTCTTTCAACAGCTTTCCGGCATGTAAAGTACCCTGGCTATGCGATGCAATAATAACAGGACGGCCCTGATTATATTTTTGTAAATAATATTCAAATGCTTTTTTTACATCGGCATAAGCGGTGTCTAATGCTGCATCTACCGCCTCCTTATCTTTTGAAAAAAAGGCGCGCAGATTGGCCTGGCGATATCTTGGCGCAAACACCCTGCAATATTTATTAAACACGCTGGCCTGGTACAGTATGGAACCATTGTCTGTTTTTTTATTCAGCGCTTCATCATCTATATACGCGTTCCACGCTTCGGTAGGTTTCATATCGGTATAAGAAGTGGGATAAATAAAGAAAACATCAGCAAGAGAATCCTTTGGCTGGGCTTGCAATTGTTGAGGCACATTATCTGATGGGTCCTGTTTAAAAGGGTGTGCTGCCCAATAATTTAAATTTGTATAATCCGGTTTTCCGTCCTCGCTCTTAAAGGTATAATTTATGGATTGAGAATACATTTTGCGCGTACAGGATGAAAGAGCTATAAAAGAAAAAACTAAAAAACCGATAACAATATCTTTGTATGAAAAATATCTTTTGTAAATTGACACTCCCAAAATTACCAGGTGTTTTTTAAAATTTTAAAACATAAAACTATGACAATTCCTGTGGTTGATTTATCTGATTTTACTAAAGGAGATGCCGAACAAAAATCTGCCTTTGTGCAAGAACTGGGCAAGTCATACGAAGAAGTAGGTTTTGTGGGCGTAAAAAATCATGGTGTCCCAGATGAGCTTATTGCTGATTTGTATAAATACGTACAGCAATTCTTTTCGCTTCCTTCCGAAAAAAAAAGAGCCTATGAAATTCCTGAACTGGCAGGCCAGCGCGGTTACACGTCTTTTGGCAAAGAGCATGCAAAAGGAAGTGAAGCTCCCGATTTGAAAGAATTTTTTCAGTATGGGCAAATAGTTCCGGCGGATCATAAACTAAAACCAGAATACCCTGACAATGTGAGTGTGGCTGAGATTCCGGGATTTAACGAAACCCTTTTTAAAGCTTACCGTGCTTTTGAAAAATCGGGAAAATCGCTGTTGCAGGCTATCGCTCTGTACCTGGGCCTTAATGAATATTACTTCGATGATTTTGTAGAGGAGGGAAATTCGATTGTTCGCGCCATTCACTATCCTCCCATTACACAGGAACCCAAAAGCGCCATTCGTGCAGAGCAACATGAAGACATTAACCTGATCACATTATTAGTAGGGGCTTCTGCAGGTGGCCTGGAAATTCTTACTAAAAAAAATGAATGGGTTGGCGTTACTCCTTTACCCGAACAAATAGTGGTAAATGTGGGAGATATGCTGGAGCGCCTCACTAATAATAAATTGAAAAGCACCACGCACCGTGTGGTAAATCCGCCACGAGAATTATGGCACACATCCCGGTTTTCAATTCCTTTTTTTCTTCATCCAAAATCAGCAATGAGTTTGGCCGCGTTGGAAAGCTGTGTGGACAAAGACCATCCAAAAGCGAATGAGGATATTACCGCGGGCGAATATCTTGATGAGCGCTTGCGGGAAATCGGATTGAAAAAATAACTCCCGAATAGCATGTCAGTCAAAAATTGCATTTACCTTTTTATTACTTTTGGCTTTTTGTACTCCTGCAAAAACAAAGAGGTTACTTTTAATGATAATTTGGTGAGCATTCAAAAAAGTGTATTGACACAGGTTCAGGACTTTGGCAAAAAGTTACAGGAAATAAATACAGATCCCTTACCATTATCCAATATAAAATCAGAAGCCCAGAAAATTGCTTTGCACATTGATACCAAAATCAAAGAAGCACAACGTTTAAATACACCAAAAGGCGGGGAAAATTTGAAAGCTGCTATTTTAAAACAGTTAGAATTTGAAAAAGATATAATTGATAAAATCGGAAAATTGGCACCAACGAATATTTCAAAAGAAGAAAAAGACAGAATTGAGATTGATTTCTTAAACAGTAAGAAAAAAGCAAATAAACTTGAATCCAGTGTAAATTTGGCACAGGAGGCCTTCGCGCTTGAGCATAATTTTAAACTTCAAAAGAAATAGCCATACTAACTTCTAACGGCCATACTACCTTTTTTAAACATTTTATACTTCATATTTTTTAAATGGTACTTACGAGGCATATTCCTTTTTTAAAAGCTGTATTTTATTATACTATTTCTGCCTTTGGTGGCCCGCAGGGCCATCTTGGAATGATGATGAAGACCTTTGTAGATGGCAGAAAAGACGTAAGCAGAGAAGAACTGATGGAGTATGTTGCCTTTTGCCAGATGTTGCCGGGTGCCTCTTCTACACAAACCATTACGCTTATTGGCTATAAAAGAGGAGGCGTTCCGCTGGCTATTCTTACCTTAATAATCTGGATATTGCCGGCCAGTATTTTAATGTGCCTATTTTCTTTCCTGGTACATTATGTAAACACATTTCATGTAAGCCTTAATATATTTAACTACATCCAGCCAATGGCGGTTGGCTTTATAGCATTTGCTGCTTTTAAGATGTTCAGGGTTTCCATAAAAAACACCATAACCTATGTTACAATGGTAGTGGCCGCCATTGCTACTTATCTGTTTTTTAAAACACCGTGGATATTTCCCATACTAATCATCCTTGGCGGCGTGGTTACCAACTTCAGCAATAAGCGCTACCCTGAAAAAGAAAACATCCGGCCCAGGCACATAAAATGGACCAACATCTGGTTGTTCATTCTCCTGTTTGTTATAGTGGGTTTTCTAAGTGAAACGGCAAGAAAACAAAACTGGGAAAACAAACGAGTGTATAATCTTATTGAAAACACCTATCGTTTTGGCAGCCTGGTTTTCGGCGGCGGAGATGTATTGATGCCAATGATGTATGAACAATATGTAGTTCGCGAAAAAACAAAATACATGACCAAAGAAGAATACCTGACCGGCTGGGGATTGATCAGAGCGATTCCTGGGCCTGTATTCGCAGTTACTTCATACACCGGAGGAATGGTTCTTCGAGACAAAGGGACAAATATGCAAATATTGGGCGGCGTAATAGGGTGTATTATGATCTTTTTGCCAAGCGCCTTGTTGGTTTTATTTTTTTTTCCGGTATGGCAAAATCTGAAAAAATACGTAGTCGTGTATCGTTCCCTGGAAGGAATTAATGCGGTAGTGGTAGGAATAATGTGGGCATCCTTTCTATATTTATTAAAAGATATTTCTATCACCGAGTTGAATACAGTAAGCTTTGTAAACATTTTTGTAATCATAGGCACTTTTTACCTACTCACTTTCACCAAAATTCCGCCACCATTAATTGTATTGGGATGCTTGCTGATTAGCTTTGTTTTCTAACACCGATGTTACATTCGTTGTATATAACGGTGATGCGTAAACGCAGTATTTCTTTTTCAACGTAAGCTTCCCTTTACAGCGATACTCTTCCTGTAAAACTTCCGCATCCGTAAAATGAAACGTGCATACTTCAGGTTAATCAACCATAATACTGTTGCTGTTCAATTTCTTCTTTCACAATATCAGGTACTAAATAGCGAATTGATTTTTTTTGCCGGATCATCTCGCGGATATGCGTACTCGAAATTTGAAGGAGAGGTGCATCCAGTACATGAATGTTTTCATTAATCATTTCCTGTTTCACTTTAAATCCCGGTCTTTCATAAATGTAAACAGGATAACTTTTCAGAAGCACTTCATAATTTTTCCACTTTTTTATGTTGCTAAACGCATCACTGCCCATAATAACTGAAAACTGATGCTGAGGATAGGTGTCCGACAAATAAGTGAGGGTATCAATGGTGTAGGATGGCCGTGGCAATTTGAATTCAATATTGGAGGAACGCAACTTCTTTTCCCCCTCAATAGCAAGATCTATTAAATACTTACGATGATTTTCGTTTAATAACGAATTACTCTTTTTCAAGGGGTTTTGGGGAGAAACAACCAACCAAACCTGGTTTAAGCTGGTATAATTGGTTAAATGGTTTGCAATAATTAAATGGCCTGTATGGATGGGATTAAAGGAGCCGAAATATAAACCGATTTTCACCTAATATATTGGTTTTGGGTCAGTTACAATCGTCTCTACGAGTATCTGGGCGGCTTCATCTAACCTAAGGCTCAGCGAATAACCCGCAACAAGGACATATATAGGGTCACCTAAAGGCGCTTTTTTCCATACCATTATATCTTCGCCCGGCAGGCAACCCATTTCCATTAACTTTAAAATAATATCGTCACTTTTAAATGACTTAATTTTTACTTTTGTGCCTGCATTTATCTCAGATAGATTCATCCAGGTAAATATATCATTCATTCCGAAATACCAATTTCGATTTTAGAAAAAACAAGTGGGTACAATTTCATTTAACAATAACCGGGTTTCGCTCATTTTAAAAAATAAGCTCTACCTAAAGACTTTTCTTCCCACAATTTTTGTGGAGGAGGGATTTGAGTTCCAATCAATTTCTTATGTTTTTTGCTCAGATGAATATTTATTGCAACTAAATCAGAAATACCTCAACCACGATACTTATACAGATATACTCACCTTCACTCTCTCTGAAACTTCATTGCCCATTGTTTCAGAAATATATATAAGTATAGAAAGAGTTAAAGAAAACGCCCAATCCTTGGGCATCAATTTTTTAGATGAGCTCCATAGAGTAATGATACACGGCATCCTACATTTATGCGGACGTTCTGATCATACTGTTGCTTTAAAATCAGAAATGCGCAAAAGAGAAGATCATTACCTCGGGCTCTTACGTTCCACGTGAAACATAAATCTTTGGGGGCATAATTTGTTTCACGTGAAACAAATTTTTCACGTCCTTTTCAATTGTGGTACTTTTGCGGAATGTTTTCAGAATATGATGTGATAGTTGTCGGGGCGGGCCATGCAGGATGCGAGGCTGCTGCTGCTGCTGCTAATTTGGGGAGTAAAACTCTTCTTATAACGATGAATATGCAGAATATGGCTCAAATGAGTTGTAATCCTGCAATGGGTGGAATTGCCAAAGGACAAATTCTGCGCGAGATTGACGCGCTGGGAGGATACTCAGGAATAGTTACCGATGAGACCATGATTCAGTTTCGCATGCTTAACCGCAGTAAAGGCCCGGCTATGTGGAGCCCACGGGCACAAAGCGATCGTATGTTGTTTTCCTGGAAATGGAGGCTAATGCTCGAAAACACTCCCAACCTTGATTTTTATCAGGATGCAGTAGTAGGATTAACAAAAGAAGGAGACACCATTACGGGCGTAAAAACCGCCTTAGGGCATAACATCTTTGCAAAATCTGTTATTTTAACCAACGGCACTTTTTTAAATGGGCTCATACATATTGGACTTAAACAAACCAAAGGAGGAAGAATTGCTGAGAAGCCCTCCACGGGAATAACGGAGCAATTAGTAGAGTGGGGCTTTGAGACCGACCGCCTGAAAACAGGAACCCCTGCACGCGCGGATGGCCGTTCGTTGGATTATTCCAAAATGGAAGAACAGAAAGGAGATGAGTGTGTCACAGGGTTTTCATTCACTGATACCCAAAAACCATTAAACCAAAAAAGTTGTTGGATTACTTATACGAATCCTGAAGTTCATGATATTCTAAGAACCGGATTTGATGAAAGTCCTATGTTCCAGGGAAGGATACACGGAATAGGGCCGCGATATTGCCCAAGTATTGAGGATAAAATAAACCGATTTGCCAACCGGGACCGCCATCAGATATTTGTAGAACCGGAGGGATGGAATACGATTGAAGTTTATGTAAATGGATTTTCTTCTTCTTTGCCGGAAGAAGTACAATACCGTGCACTTCGAAAGATACCGGGTTTTGAGAATTGCAAAATATTCCGGCCGGGCTATGCCATTGAATATGACTATTTCCCTCCCACGCAATTGAAGTTCTCATTAGAAACCAAGCGGGTAAAAAATTTATTCTTTGCTGGTCAAATCAATGGCACAACTGGTTATGAAGAAGCCGCTTGCCAGGGAATTATGGCTGGTATTAATGCCCACCAGGCATGCACCCATAAAGAAGCCTTTGTATTAAAGAGAAACGAAGCTTACATTGGTGTACTCATTGACGATTTAATTAATAAAGGAACAGATGAACCTTATAGAATGTTTACCAGTCGCGCCGAATACAGAACTTTACTAAGGCAGGACAATGCCGACCTGAGATTAACAGAAAAAGGGTACCGGATTGGGCTTGCTTCACAAGAAAGGATGGAAAAAGTAAAAAAGAAGAAAGAAGAAATTCTTCGGGTTACTGAAATTCTAAGTCAAACAAAATTTGACATAAATGAAATCAATCCTTTTCTTGCGAATTCCGAATCTTCCCCTGTCTCCCAAAAAATAAAAGCCTCCCAGGTTTTACTAAGGCCTGGAATTAATTTAGACGACATGTTAAATGTCCTTCCTGCCTTAAAAATTAAAATTGACCAATTTTCAAAAGAAGTACGGGAACAAGCAGAGATTCAAATAAAATATGAAGTATATCTCCATAAAGAAGAAGAAATGGTAGCCAAAATGAGTAGTCTCGAAAACCAGGTGATTCCTGATAGTTTTAATTATGAAAATATTTCGTCCTTATCAAACGAGGCAAGACAAAAATTTAAAAAAATAAGGCCCCAAACGCTCGGCCAGGCAAGCCGGATCAGCGGAGTAAATCCTAGCGATGTACAGATCCTGATGGTTTTTATGGGCAGATAACTGCGTTTACGCATAACCGTTATATAACAAAAATGGTACTAAACTTAAACCCGGATTTCGGAAAGAAGAAAGTATTTCAGGAAGTAAAAACCTTTCTTGAAAAAAACGATTTTAAAATCATTAATTGTGATGAAACCCGCCCCTGGGGTGGATTCTATGTCATTGATGAATCGCAATCACAAAAATTCATTAGCCACTTCTTTTCGGAAGTTCCTGAAGCCAATCAACAGATCCATGGAAAAATAAGTCCAAAAATTCTTATTGTAGAAAGTAACAAAAGACTTAGCTGGCAATATCATCATCGCCGCTCGGAAGTATGGAAAGTAATCGGAGGAGAGGCAGGAGTGATTATTAGTGATACAGATAAAGAGACTCCCTTGCAAACAAAAAAAATTAATGACATCATTATTTTAAAGCAAGGCCAACGCCACCGGTTAATAGGAACCGACCAGTGGGGAATCATTGCAGAAATCTGGCAGCATACAGACAATACTAATCCTAGTAACGAAGAAGATATTGTAAGGGTACAAGACGATTTTGGAAGGTAATTTCACTAAGAAATTGTCGGGAAACGTAAGGTATAAACTGAATTGTTGCCAGTTCTTTGCCCACTTGTAACTCTTGTAGATTTTCGTAGCATTACCTTTTTTGGGCAATCATTTTTTAAACCCTATTCTTTGCCTGTCATTCCATTTTCTTTGCGCCGCCTTTTTATCTAACAGGTTTTCCATTGCATCATATATCTGGCTTAGTTGTGCATCATGTTCGCCTAAACGTTCTTTTATTTCCTTCATTTGTTCTTTCAAATCATTTTGCCGGTATATTATTTTTCTCACTTCTACAAAGGCTCTCATTATGGCTATGTTCATATTTATCGCCTTATCGCTGTTTAATATACCGCTTAACATGGCCACGCCTTGTTCCGTAAAGGCATAGGGCAAATACCTTGTGCCGCCTCTGCCTTTTGAGGTCGCAATTTGCGGCCTCAAAGAATTATCATTCTTTATGGTTTCAATTTGATACCTTAAACTTTCAAATTCATTTTTAGTAAGTTGAAACATAAAATCTTTCGGGAACCGTTTTATATTTCGCTTTACAGCTTCGGTTAGCCGTTTTGTTTCCGTTTCATAAAGGGCTGCCAAATCCCTATCCAGCATTACCCTTTCGCCTCTTAATTCATAAATCCTGTTTTGAATACTTTGAATAATCATGCATTAATAGTTTAAAAATTAAACGGCCTTCAAATGGTTCCTGTTTTCTTCGTGTTGTTTAAATAACCTTGCCTTTTCCATTGGTGTTACCCTTATGTACCGGTTAAAACTCTTTTCTGTTAAGTGCCCGGTAACTGCCATAATATTTAAAGTTTGTTGCCCTGCTAAATAGGCATTTGTTGCAAAACTTCGCCGGGCGGTATGTGTACTTATTAACTCATACTTTTTGTGATTCTCATAAACCTTTGCACCTGCCTTTGTAAACTCAATTTCGGTATTTTCATTTAATGCCGGTATCATTTGGCAAATTTCTTTTAAAAATAAATTGGTTTTTTGGTTGCTAATCGGTTTGGGTAATACGTTGCCATATTTTGCCAAAACTTGACTTAATACTGTTGGAATAGGAATAGTAACCGGTTTGCCCGTTTTGGTTTGTTTAAGGGTCAAATAAAGGTCGGTCGGGTTCTTTGGGTCGGGCTGTATATTCTTTGTAGTTACTTGGTACAGGTCGCCAAATCTTAAACCGGTGTAGCAACCAATAATAAACAAATCCCGTACTTTTTCTAATCGTGGGTTATTTGTCAAATCCAGGGTGTACAGTTCTTTTAACTCTTTCTCATTCAAATATACGGCTGTGGTTAATTCAGTAGGAGCGGCAAATTTACGGCTGCTAAACTTGCTGTTATTGTGATAACCTTTTTCTAAACTTTCACGCAATACCGTTTTTAAAGTACGAATATGTTTACTAATGCTATTCTTTGCCAGTAACAAATCAGTTTCTAAAAAGTGATGTAGGTCGGTGTAAAATTCAAAATCTATTTTATCAAAATCTATCTTTTGCCGGGCCTCAATTTCAAACTTTTGCAGGTGGTGTTTTAAAGTCTTGTAACTTTTTATAGTGCTGGGTGCTATTGTGTCGCCGTTGGCATTTTTGCGGCTGCCATTGATTGACTGATTAATAAAGTCGGTAAAGTAACCCCAAAAGGTTTTGAGCTTGTCATTATTAGTTTCAAGGCTAATTCCTGTAAATTCTTTAAACAATAGTTTTTTTAAAGTTTCCGGGTCGGGCTCCTTTGCGTTGGTACTTACATAACCGTTAAAACATTTTTGAATTTTCTCTTTTACGTTGGTAATTCTTAAATCAAATTCTGCCTTACCTATCATTCCTTTTTTTGCACATTGATTTTTTCCATCCCAACAATTTTTTGAAATTCTTAAATCGGTGTAATATTTAACCCTTAAATATTTTTTAGTATTAGGGTTATAGCTGTAATAAATTTCAGCAAATAACAGGCAATCGCCTTTTGTAGCATTGGTTTTAATTTGAAATTTTACTTTCATTGCATTGATATTTATAAACCAAATATAGTACTTTTTAGGTTCGTTTTTGTTCCGGGGGGTAATATAGGGGGTAAAAAATCTTACTTTCTTTTAATTTCTCTTGGCCTCTCTTTACTTAATTAATTCAATAAGGATTAGTATTTACAATGGTTTGCAGCTAAAAAGGGCTAAAATAAAAAAACCCCGGAAAAGGGGTTTTGTGGTGTGGGGCGGGATCGAACCGCCGACACAAGGATTTTCAGTCCTTTGCTCTACCGACTGAGCTACCGCACCAATAATTGGCCGGCAAAAATAGAATTATTCACTTAAAATAAAAATTCAATTTTTGCCTTTATTTAATTTCCATATTCACACAAAAATTTTATCCGCATAATCTTTAATTGTTCCATGGTATAGTTACCGTCAGAAAGTTCTTCACGGGCAATATCCAGGCTTGAGGTTTGGCATCCTTTAAAATAATCTATGATCTCTTCTCTCTCATATTCTTCCACCAAATCTTCTATGGCATAATCAAGGTTCAATTTAGTGCCGCTCGCCACTATGGTTTCCATTTCCTCCAAAAGCTCTTCAAGTTTAAGCGTCCTGTTTTTAGCAATGGTCTCCAGCGGCATCTTCTTATCTACGTTCTGAATAATAAAAACCTTATTGCTGTTTTTATTAACCACGCTTTTCATTACAAAATCATCAGGTTTTTCTATATCATTCTCTGCCACATATTTTTCAATAAGATTGACAAAGGGTCTTCCAAACTTCAAAGCCTTCCCTGAACTAACTCCCTGGCATTTCTCCAATTCTTTTAAAGTGGTGGGATATAGCGTCGCCATATCATTCAGGCTGTTTTCAAGAAATAAAACAAACGGCGGCAAATTGCGCTTTTTGGCTTCCGCCTGGCGCAGATCTTTTAATAATTCAAATAATTTGTCGTCTATAGTGGCGGCCTCACCGGTCTCTGATGTTTCCTCCTCTTCTTCACCGTCTGTCTCATATATATGATTCAAGGCAATTTTGAAGGAAGAAGGTTTTTTCAAAAAAGCCTCTCCCTCTTTCGTTATCTTTAAAACGCCATAATCTTCTATATCTTTTTGGATGTAATTTTCAAGTATCATTTGCCTTATCAAAGAATTCCAAAAATGTTCATCTTTGCCTTTCCCTGTTCCAAAAACAGATTTTTCTTCATGACGGTACATCTTTATTTGCGGGTTCAGCTTACCTATTATTACCGGTATCATGTAAGTTATGGGAAACCGCTCTCCCAATGCCTGAATTGCTTTTAAAGCAATCAGGGCCTGCGGTTTGGCTTCAATAAGTTCTTTGGGATTTTTGCAATTGTCACACTTTCCTCCGCAATTATCAATAGTATAACTTTCGCCAAAATAATTCAACAACATTTTTCTACGGCAAACCCCACTTTCAGAATAAGCCACTGTTTCATTGATTAGTTGAGCACCTATTTCCCTTTCTGTTAAAGATTTATCGCGCATAAGGTGCTCTAATTTAGCCACATCTTTATGCGAATAATAAAGCAGGCATTTACCCTCCAGTCCGTCCCTGCCAGCTCTTCCAGTTTCCTGGTAATAATTTTCTATAGATTTCGGGATGTTATAATGAATTACAAAACGAATATCCGGCTTGTCAATTCCCATTCCAAAAGCAATAGTCGCCACAATTACCTGTATCTCTTCCCCTAAAAACTGATCTTGTCTTTTGGCCCTCAATTTAGAATCCAGGCCGGCATGATAAGCGACAGCCTTTATTCCATTAGCAATCAGCATCTGGGCAAGTTCCTCTGTGGTTTTTCGGTTAAGTGTATAAATAATGCCGCTCTTGCCCTTATTGTGAGAAATAAATTTTACAATACTTTTTACCGCCTGATCTTTCTTCACTTTTGGCACTACTTCATAATAAAGATTAGGCCTGTTAAAGGAGGAAATAAATATTTTAGGGCT
>JBDSOE010000152.1:0-3081 GCA_039915005.1 Ginsengibacter sp. | reverse complement strand
GAAATAAATGGCAACATTAACCATTACCCGGATTTTATCGTTTATACAGAATCTAAAAAAATAATTCTTATTGAGACGAAAGGCGAACACTTAAATGCTGATAAAAAAATAAAGCTTGGCGGTTTTTATACAAAATACAGCAACCAGCAGATTCATTACTTTATGGTTTTTGAAAACAACGCACCTTCTGGCGCATATAACTTTGATAATGCCGTAGATAAAGTGCGAAAAATGTAATAATAAAACTAAAATCCACCTCACTTTTAATTGCCGGGTTGGCAAAAGCTTAAGACCTGTTACTTCGCGGATTATAAATCATCTGGCTTAAAACCTATTCTTTTTCTTGGTTCCTGTGGTGGAGTTAGTAGTTTTTTCAAGTATTCAAAAATCAATTTTATATCTTCATCATGTTCCGTTAATTTCTTTTCTACCTTTTGCATCTGCAATAAAACATCTTTGTTTGAGAGTAACATTTCTTTCATTTTTGTAAATATCCTGATGATCTGGATATTCACATCAATAGCCCTGTCGCTATTAAAACACAGGATAACATCGTAACACCTTGTTCTGTAAAACAGAATGGCGCATAGCGTAAGCCTTGTTTATCTTCTTTGGAGGTCGCATTTTGCGTCCTCCAATTTTCAAATTCCTTTTTATTCATTTCGAACATAAAATCTTTTGGGAACCTGTTGACATTCCTTCTTACCGCTTCTTTTAATCTTTTGGTTTCTACTTCGTACAACTCCGACAAATCTCTATCTATCATAACCTTTTTGCCCCTGATCACATAAATCTTATTCATGATTGCCTCATCTGCAGCAGCTATTAATTTTGTTGATTTTGCCATGTTGATTTTTGCTTTGACACAGTGAGATGTCCCTATTTCAAATTTAAAACATTTTGTCAATCGCTCTACATATCTCTCTGGTCTCCGGACAACAGGATTACTAAGACAAACCGCATGAATTTATATCCACAGATCAAAAAAACTTGTGGCAATTCAATCAATTGTTTCCGATTAAGTTTTTTTTGAAGACCTAAAATTGCTAATTCAAAAATCTAAGCCTCCCCTCACTTCAGTTTCCCCAATGCATCTCTCAACTGCCCAATCATTGCAGGAATTTCCTCTTTCTTACAAGTCCCAACACTCAGCCGGTACCAATCAGAATCTTTGGAGGCGCCGAATGCGTAAAACGGTACTACGGCCAGTTTTGCTTCATTTAAAATATAGGAAGTAACATCGGATTGTGTTGCAATAATTTCTCCGGTAATTGTTTTTTTACCCGCGAGGCTTAGTTGTATTGTAAGGTAAATAGCGGCTTGCGGCGCGCAGGCATCTACCAAAAATCCTTCTGATTTTAATTGTTGGAATCCTTTGTAAATGAGCTGCAATCTTTCTGCAAGTTCTTTTTTATAATGCAATAGATAATCATTTATTACATCGGATTGAAGAAGAAATTTTGCAGTAGCATGTTGCTCGGCCATCGGGCTCCACGCACCTATATGACTATTGATCGCTCTCATTTTTGACAATACATGTTCCGGCCCCAAAGCCCATCCCACACGAACTCCTGTGGCGGAAAAAGCTTTGCTGATACCATCAATAAAAATCGTATAATTCTTCATTTCAGGACGCAGGCTTACTGGATTATAATGCACCGTATCGCCGAAAGTAAGTGTCCAATACATCTGGTCGTACATCACATACAGTTTCTTTTCATCCTCGCTCCGGCGCTCATTTTCTTCAAGCACCATGTCGCAGATTTTTTCTAATTCTTCTTTTTTGAAAACCGTGCCTGTCGGGTTCAATGGGGAACATAAAGCAATCAGCACGGCATCCTGGATATGCGGTTTTATATCTTCTGCCATAGGCATAAAATTATTTTTCTGCGTGGCTTCTATTATTACGTGTCGGCCTTCTGTGAAATGCACATAATGATTATTGTTCCAGCTCGGAACTGAATAAATTACTTTGTCTTCTTTATCAACCAGGGCGCGGTACAAGGTGTAAATGAGCGGGCGGCCACCGGCGGATATCAGAATTTCATTGGTTTTGAAATCAAGCCCTTCACGCTCTTTTATGAATTTGGAAACCGATTCCCTTAAAGCAAGAATACCTTCAGCCGGAGGATAGGTGGTGAATTTATTTTGATACGCCTCAATAATTTCCTGTTCAAATTTCTTTGGAATGGGAAATATAGAAGAATCAAAATCGCCGATGGTAAAGTTGTAAATTTTTTCTCCACCTTTTATTTTGGCTTTTATTTCGGCACCCAGGCGCACTATTTCGCTGCCAATGAGGGTTTCAGCCAGCCGGCTTAATTTCCCAAAATTTTTCTTTATGGTAGTATGGATTGTGATGATAGTAAAGTTTAAAAAGTTAGATGTAAAATTACTGAAAATAATTTTTGAAGATTTTTACAATTAAGAGATTAAGAGACATTAAGAAGGAAACCTGGTCATCTTTAATTGCTTAATGGTTAAAAAAAACATTTCCTATTGCGATGAATTTCTTAGGAAACTTTCTATTCCTGCAATAACTTTTGCTGCCACCCGGGAACGAAATTTTGGATCGCGAATTTTTTTCTCATCATTTATATTACTCAGGAAAGCTACTTCCACCAGGCAATTTGGATAATCGGTAGGCCCGTTTAAAGAAAAATTAAAATTGCCCACATTTCCAAATTCATTTAGCCCGGTTTGTAACATGCTTTTTAAAATTGCCTGGCTAAGAGGGCGAAAACCAATGTAGCGGTAATACGTACTTACTCCGCTGATGCTGTCTTTGGATGAAGAATTGAGATGAATACTGATCAACAAATCGGGATTCTGCTGGTTTAAGGATTGTATTCTTTCAAACATACTAAGGGTGGTATCTTTTTCACGCGTCATTACTACTTTAGCCTTTTTAAACTTCAGGCCTTTTTCTAATTCCTTCGCGATGAGTAATGTGTAGTCCTTTTCTTTAATTCCGGTTTTAATTCCCGTAGCCCCAATGTTTTCACCACCGTGACCGGCATCAATAGCAATCTTTAAACGGCTTACATTTAAAACTGCTGGTTGGCGTTTAACCCTTACCGT
>JBDSOE010000260.1:0-4377 GCA_039915005.1 Ginsengibacter sp. | reverse complement strand
TGCCAGTTTACAGAAGCTTTTTCCAATTCCAGATGGCCCGATGCAGATTGATAGGAATGAGAAGTTACTTTATTTTCCTGCACTTCGCCAAAAATCCACATGAGCATATCGAAAAAATGAACGCCGATATTGGTAGCAATGCCACCGCTTTTTTGAATATAACCTTTCCAACTCGCATTGTACCAATGACCGCGGCTGGTGATATAAGTGAGTTCTATTTCATGCTTTTTGCCTGGCGGTAATAAATCTATTTTTTCTTTTAAAGCCTTTATCGCAGGGTGCAGCCTTAATTGTAAAATAGTAAATACCTGGTTGCCGGTTTCTTTTTCAATTTCCATTAATGCATCAATATTCCAGGGATTCAACACTACCGGTTTTTCGCATATAACGGTGGCGCCTACCCGCAAACCAAAACGAATGTGCGCATCATGCAAATAGTTGGGGCTGCACACACTTACATAATCGATTTTAATTCCCTGTCGTTTCAGTTTTTCTATGTGCCTGTCGAAGCGCTCAAATTCAGTAAAAAAGTCGGCTTCGGGGAAATAACTATCCAGGATTCCGACGGAATCGCTTTTATCCAAAGCGGCAATCAAATTATTACAGGTATCTTTTATGGCCCTCAGATGGCGCGGCGCTATATAACCGCCGGCGCCAATTAATACAAAATTTTTCATTACTTATTTTATTCTTTTTACCTCGTTATTTTCTAATAAATATTCCTGTTGGCTTTCAGGGCAAATGGCTTTGTTTTCAAAACCGAAGTGTAATTTATGCCCGTACTCACTCATCCATCCTTTTTGCCTGCCAGGGTTTCCTACTATTAATGCATAAGCGGGCACGTCTTTGGTTACCACAGTTCCCGCACCTATAAAAGCAAATTCGCCAATGGAATTTCCGCATACGATGGTGGCATTGGCGCCTATGGAAGCGCCTTTTTTTATCAATGTTTTTTTATATTCCTGTTTGCGGCTGATGGCGCTTCTGGGGTTGATGACATTGGTGAGCACCATGCTCGGACCCAGAAAAACATCGTCTTCGCAAATAACGCCTTCATAAATACTTACATTGTTTTGCACCCTTACATTGTTACCCAAAATTACTTTTGGAGAAACGACCACGTTTTGCCCCAGGTTACAATTTTTACCAATTACCGCGCCTGACATTACATGGCTGAAATGCCAGATCTTAGTGCCGTCGCCAATGGTGCAATTTTCGTCAATTATAGAAGACGGATGAACGTAATAACTCATAAAAATTTATTTCTCAATATTTTTTAAATACTTCCCATAGCCGCTTTTTTCAAACTTCCTGGCAAGCACATTTAATTGTTCCTTATCAATGAAATGCATCCGGTAAGCAATTTCTTCGAGGCAGCCCACTTTAAACCCTTGTCTTTTTTCTATCACCCTTACAAATTCCGACGCATCGTGTAAGGAATCGAAAGTACCGGTATCTAACCAGGCAAAGCCCCGGTTCAGCACGGCGACTTTCAATTTTTTATCCTGCAAATATTTCCGATTCACATCGGTAATCTCATATTCTCCGCGGGGCGATGGTTCAATATTTCTTGCAATTTCCACTACGGAATTATCATAAAAATATAAACCGGGTACCGCATAATTGGATTTGGGTTTTGCAGGCTTTTCCTCAATACTCAATGCTTTTAACTCTTTATCAAACTCCACTACGCCATATCTTTCCGGATCGCTTACAGGATATGCAAATATAATGGCTCCATCAGGATCAGCAGATTTTTGTAACAGGTCGGAAAAACCGCTTCCATAAAAAATATTATCCCCCAATACCAACGCCACTGAGTCTTTTCCGATAAAATTGGCACCTATTACAAACGCCTGGGCAAGCCCATTGGGCTTTTCCTGCATTTCGTAATGAATCTGGCAACCCCATTGGCTTCCATCACCCAATAATCTTTTAAACTGTTGCTGGTCTTCGGGGGTGGTAATAATTAATATTTCCCTTATTCCGGCAAGCATTAATGTGGAAAGCGGATAATAGATCATCGGCTTATCATAAATAGGCATCAGTTGTTTGCTGATTGCCATGGTAATAGGATATAACCTGGTGCCGCTGCCGCCTGCGAGTATGATTCCTTTCATTAAGTTTTGTTTAGGATGGTTTAAGTGGTTTACATTTTGTTTGATTTATGGAGACATGAAATCGAATAGATATCTACGCCAAATTATCTGCTGCCATATTGTTGCTCGTAATAGCTCATGTAAGCTCCGCTGGTTACCGCATTTAACCATTCTTCGTTATTCAAATACCAGTCTATGGTTTTTGATAATCCTTCTTCAAATTGAAGTGAAGGTTTCCATCCCAGTTCGTTTTTTAATTTAGTGGCATCAATGGCATAGCGAAGATCGTGGCCGGCCCTGTCTTTTACAAAAGTGATCAGCTTTTCGGAAGTTCCTTTTTTACGGCCCAGCTTTTCATCCATCTGCCTGCACAATTCTTTTATGATGTCTATATTCTTCCATTCGTTATGACCGCCAATGTTATAGGTTTCGCCCACTTTCCCGTTATGAAAAATAGTATCAATGGCGCTCACGTGATCTTCTACATAAAGCCAGTCGCGCACATTTAAACCTTTGCCATAAATAGGCAGCGGTTTATTAGTAATAATATTATGAATGCAAAGCGGAATTAGTTTTTCGGGAAAATGAAAAGGCCCGTAATTGTTGGAGCAATTTGAAATAATAACCGGCAAATGATAGGTATGATGAAACGCCCTTACGAAATGATCGGAAGAAGCCTTCGATGCGGAATAGGGGCTGCGCGGATCATAGGCCGTATCTTCTGTAAAAAAGCCCTCTTCTCCCAAACTGCCATACACTTCGTCTGTAGAAATGTGATAAAATAATTTTCCTTCATAATTTTCCTTCCAGGCTTCTTTGGCAATTTGTAAAAGTGAAACGGTTCCCAGCACATTGGTTTTTAAAAAAGAAAGAGGGTCGCTTATGGAGCGGTCCACATGGCTTTCCGCAGCACAATGCAACACGTTGGTAAAATGATATTTTTCAAAAAGGCTCTTTACCAATTCCATATTTTCAATGTCACCCTTTACAAAAGTATAATTGGGTTTATCTTCTATGTCTTTTAGGTTTTCAAGATTGCCGGCATAAGTGAGTTTATCAAGATTCACTATTTGATACCCGGGATATTTATTTACAAACAACCTGGTAAGATGAGAACCAATGAAACCGGCGCCTCCGGTAATTAAAATAATCTTTTGCATTATCTAATAACGTTTTTAAAAAATTGTAAAAATAGAAAATATTAAATGGTTCCTGTTGCAGTGCTGATTTAGTGATATAAGGAGCGCCTTTTTTCTAAAAATATTAAATGGTTACAGGCTTCTCTTTATAATCTCCACAATTTCCTTTGCCGCATTTCCTTTCCCATACACATACGGAAAATGTATGCCACAAGGAATTTTTAAAGCCTCAACAATTTTTGTTACCTCATCAAACACTAAGGTATTCCATCCATTTCTGAGCGTCTCTGTCCATTCGGTTTCGCTTCTTACCGTTATACATCTTTTTTGAAGCATGTAGGCTTCCTTTTGCATGCCTCCGCTATCGGTAATGATGGCCTCTGAATAAGCCTGGTACGATAACGATTCCACATAACCTATGGGGTCAATAAAATGAACATTGGGAAATTCACTGGTTTCCATTCCGAACGTTTTCATCCTGGCCACGGCCCTTGGATGAGCAGGGAAAATTACTTTTTTATCCAGGCTGTTGAAAACGGATAGTATGGAATGCAATCTTTTGCTATCATCTGTATTGTAGGGCCGGTGCAGCGTTGCGAAGTAATAAGGGTCTTCGTACAATCTTTTTATCTTATCCTTTACCAGGTACAAAGTATCGCACATCACATCGCCGCTCAAAAAAATTCCCTCATGAGAAATGCCTTCTTTTTTTAAATTATCAATAGCCTGCGGTGTGGGGCAAAATAATAAAGCAGCAAATTCATCGGCTACTATTCTATTAATTTCTTCCGGCATGGATCTGTTGAAACTTCGCAGCCCCGCTTCAATATGAATTTGAGGAATCGCCATTTTATCGGCAACCAGCGCGCCTGCCAGAGTGCTATTGGTGTCGCTGTAAATTAAGACGGCGTCCGGCTTTTCCACAGTACATACCTGTTCAATTTCCGCCATCATTATTCCGGTTTGTTCGCCCTGTGGCTTGCTTCCGCCGATGTCAAACAAATAATCCGGCTGGGGAATATTCAATTCATTAAAAAAAACATCGCTCATATTCTTGTCGTAATGCTGCCCGGTATGTATGGTTAGGGCCTTAAAATATTTTTGCAATTCCAATTGCATGGGAGCATGCTTAATAAACT
>JBDSOE010000199.1:0-3782 GCA_039915005.1 Ginsengibacter sp. | reverse complement strand
TAAAAGGATTGGTATTACTGGCGCCTCCATGGGTACGATAAAGTTTACTGTTTTTTTCCAGCAGGTTTAAATCTTTTCGGATGGTAACAGCCGATACTTTTAAAACTTTACATAACCTGGTAACACTTTCGTATCCTTTTGCATTTACCATTTCAATAATTCGCTGATGCCTTTCCAAACTGGACATATGATTACGCTTTTGTTGCCAAAAATAGATAATATTAATCTGAAACTATGTCTGCACTGCCTGATAAATAATTTGGGTTGTTTCGTTTTATTTCTTTTTAAAAGAACTAAATATTGAAATCCTGTATTTTAATTAATCCTAAAATAGGCTTTCTATATAGAAAGCCATTGCCAGACCTGCTTAGCAGACTATTGTTTCATTGAGATTTTAATTTCTAATATTTTTTGATAGTTTCAATTAATTACTTTAGGTTTGTTTTTGGTTATTAATTTACTAAAGTTTAGTGTAAATGAAAGTATTCGATAGGAAATTGTTGATTGATTCTTTAAAAGAAACCGGAGAATGGGATATCCTTATTATTGGAGGAGGGGCTACCGGTTTGGGTGTGGCGGTGGATGCAGCTACCAGAGGATATAAAACGCTATTGGTGGAGCAGGAGGATTTTGCCAAAGGCACTTCCAGCAGAAGCACTAAACTAGTTCACGGGGGCGTACGTTACCTGGCACAGGGAAATATAAGCTTGGTTAAAGAAGCACTAAAAGAAAGAGGATTACTTCTTCAGAATGCTCCTCATCTTACCAAAAATGAATCCATTATTATTCCATGCTATTCCTGGATGCGTGGCCTTTTTTACGCAGCAGGACTTACTTTATATGATTGGCTGTCGGGCAAATTAAGTATTGGAAAATCGAGATTGATTTATAAAAAAGAAATGAATGAAAGATTGCCCACCCTGAATGCGTCTTCATTAAAATGTGGAGTTCTCTACCATGATGGCACTTTCGATGACTCGCGCCTTGCAGTCAATTTAGCTCAAACTTGTGTTGAGAATGATGGGGTAACCATTAACTATTGTAAAGTGATTTCTTTAATTAAAAATAGAGATGGAAAAATAGTCGGTGCCAGTGTTTTAGATAAAGAATCTGGAAAGGTTTATGAAATTAAAGCCAGAGTGGTGGTCAATGCTACCGGTGTTTTTGTAGATGAGGTATTGAAGATGGATAATCCCCACACAGATTCCATTATACGGCCAAGCCAGGGTGTTCATTTGGTTTTAGACAATTCATTTTTGCAAAGTAAGGATGCCATAATGATACCACATACCAACGACGGACGGGTACTCTTTGCTATTCCATGGTATGATAAAGTGATTGTAGGTACTACCGACACTCCATTAGATATTCATTCACTTGAACCGAGGGCGCTCGAAAGTGAAATTGATTTTATATTAAAAACTGCAGGAAGATATTTATCAAGACCCCCTCAGAGGGCTGATGTATTAAGCGTCTTTGCAGGCCTTCGTCCACTGGCGGCTACTAATGATACCACAGATAAAACAAAAGAAATTTCAAGGAGCCATAAGGTGATCATTTCAGAAAGTGGCCTTGTATCCGTAATAGGCGGTAAATGGACTACTTATCGGAAAATGGCGGAGGATACTTTGTCAAAAATTACTAAAAGAAAAATGCTCCCTTTTATAAAATGTGTTACCGAAAATTTCAAGATACATGGATATGCTGCAGCCAACCTGTCGGATCCCCTTTCTTTTTATGGAGTAGATGCAGATAAAATAAAAGAATTGATCTCAACCAATCCTTCCTGGGGAGAATCTTTAAGTAAAATGGCAGCTATCAATACCGCCCAGATAATATGGGCCGTAAGAAATGAAATGGCAAGAACGGTAGAAGATGTGCTTGCACGCCGAACCCGGATATTGTTTATTGATGCAAGAGTTGCTTATAACCTTGCACCGAAAGTAGCGGAGATAATGATGAAAGAGCTGGGCCTGGATGAGGTTTGGAAAGAGGAACAAATAAATTTATTTAGAGAATTAGGAAAAGGATATATGCTTACTGAAAAATAATTTGAATCCTATGCTGAATGGTTTTGGGGAAAATGGAAGTGTGAGAATTAATAAAAGCATATCAAATTAATACAAAGGTAATATTGGTGGGCTTTATAATTACTTTCCTTTGCAGGGATTTAATAAAAAATGATGGCCAAGCCAAATAAAAAAGATATGATTTTAATAAAAAAAATAATAAGCAATCACAAAATTTTTCAATAATTATCTATTAAACCTTTCAATTATGGAACCAACGAAACAATAATTTAAATAATTCTCCATGCTATTAAAAAAAACTTTATGGGCTCTCCTTTTCCTTACTACCATACAGGTTGGCGCTATCGCCCAGAGCCCGGCTACCAGGTGGGATAGTACTTACAGGCCCAATAATTATGCATTAAAAGTTGGCGAGTTTGAAAGTTTTCCAAATGCTTCTACGGATGTTGTGTTTCTTGGAAACAGCATCACAGCAGGTATTGAATGGAATGAATTATTGGGCGTGACCAATGCACGCAACCGTGGTATTTCGGGTGATATTACTTTTGGCGTGTTAGAAAGATTGAGCGAAGTGATAGAAGGAAAGCCGGCGAAAGTTTTTATCCTAATCGGGATCAATGATATTTCAAGAAATATTCCCGACAGCGTTATCTTCAATAATTACAAGACAATCGTTGAAAGAATAAAAGCCGTTTCACCTCATACAAAAATTTATTTTCAAACACTCTTGCCGGTTAATAATGAGTTCACCAACTTTAAGAACCATTACAATAAAGATGAACATATTTTATGGCTGAATGAACAAATTAAATCATTGGCAAAAAAGGAAAAGATCAATGTAATTGACCTGCATCCGCACTTTTTAAATGCAGATAAAAAGTTAGATAAAAAATATACAATAGATGGGTTGCATCTGAATGCAGAAGGTTATAAGGTATGGGCTGGAATTTTGAGAAAATATCTTACTGAAAAATAATTAATCAAATTTATTGACTATGGATACCAGAAGAGAATTCCTAAAAAAAGCAGCCCTGCTATCAGGTGCAGCAGGAATTTCAAATGCGCTACCTGGCTCTATTCAACGGGCGCTATCTATCAATCCTGAAACCGGAAGCACTTATCTCGATGCTGAACACGTCGTGATCCTCATGCAGGAAAACCGTTCTTTCGATCATTGTTTCGGTGCATTGCGCGGAGTACGGGGATTCAATGATCCGCGGGCAATTACATTGCCCGATAAAAACCTGGTTTGGCTGCAAACCAATAAAGCAGGAGAGACCTATGTTCCGTTTCGCTTTGATATACACGATACAAAAATAACGTGGATGGGTTCTGTCCCGCATTCACGCTCCAGCAAGGTTGATGCTGATAATCTTGGCAAGTATGATCAATGGCTAAATGCCAAAAGACCCGCGAATAAAGGCTATGCCGATATGCCGCTGACACTGGGACATACCCGCGAAGATCTTCCTTTCAATTATGCGATGGCGGATGCATTTACTGTTTGTGATCAAAACTTTTGTTCTGCCATGACAAGTACATGGCCCAACCGTTTGTATTTTTGGGGAGGCACCATTCGCGGTGAAAAGAGTGAGGATACAAAAGCTTATATCAGGAATGAAATCCCTTATGGAGAAGCACACTGGAAAACTTTTCCCGAAAGATTGGAAGAAAATAATATCTCCTGGAAAGTGTATCAGAATGATCTGGCCGTGGGTGGTGGATTTACAGGGGAAGAAAGAGCATGGCTGG
>JBDSOE010000162.1:0-7738 GCA_039915005.1 Ginsengibacter sp. | reverse complement strand
TGAAATCAGTGTCTTTTCCCGCTATTCGTGTTATTAAATTAGTGCAGTTTAAAGAAATTCTTGTTTCACTATAAATAGCATTGTAAAAAAAATCGTGGCTGTTGTCTAAAGATCATCAATCATCTTTTGGAATCAACTTATTAAGGCTGACAGCCTTTGCTGCAATTTTAAATGCACCCGATGTAACAATTCAACCACCAACAATCCAAATTCCCTTACCTTAGTTTTTTACAATCTTCATTTATGGCGTTAAGCAGAATATGGGCGGCTTTTATTATTGTAGCAGTTCTCGCGGCAGGTTTTCAATTTGTTTTTATAAAAAGTAATTCTGATATTTTCAGCAGGATGGTAATCGGAAAAGCGGGAGATACTTCGCAAACCAAAGCTTTAGATACGACGGCGCTGCCCGCTATTATTTTAAAGACTTTGCAAAGTGGAAAAACCTATACTGATGGCATCACCAAATACAATAGAAATGCGGAAGGCAAGTATATAACCTACCGCGAACTACATGCAGACGGTATTATCTCCACTTCCAAAACGGCAGTAGATATTGCCATCAATCTTATAGGCATTATGGCATTGTTCATGGGCTTTATGAGCATAGCGGAAAGAGCAGGAGGAATCAGGCTTTTATCAAAAATCATAGGGCCTTTCTTTTCAAAATTATTTCCTGAATTGCCCAAAAATCATCCGGCAATGGGACACATGGTTATGAACTTTTCAGCTAATTTACTGGGACTGGATAATGCCGCCACGCCATTCGGGATCAAAGCCATGGAAAGCCTCCAGGAAATTAATCCACATAAGGACACGGCATCTAATCCGCAGATCATGTTTTTATGCCTTCACGCATCAGGGCTTACGCTTATTCCTGTTAGTATCATTGCCATACGCGCCAGCCTGCACGCCGCTAACCCCACAGATATTTTTATTCCCTGCATGATGGCCACTTTTGTAGCCACCATGGCTGCCATGATGATCGTTTCTTTTAAACAAAAAATAAATGTTTTTCAACCTGTGATTTTGCTATGGGTCTTAAGCATTTCCGCCATCATTTCTTTGCTGGTTATTTATCTGAAATCATTAAGTTTTACAGGGGTTCAAACTTTCTCAGGAGTATTAAGTAATGGACTTATTCTTGGACTTTTCTTTATAATTGTGCTCGGAGCTTTATATAAAAAGATTGATATTTTCGATGCCTTTGTAGAAGGCGCCAAGGGAGGTTTTGATATTGCTGTAAAAATTATTCCTTACCTCGTGGGCATGCTTGTGGCCATAAGTATGTTGCGCACCAGCGGCACTTTCGATGTCATTATCGGCGGAGTGAGACAGCTCTTTGCGGCATTGGGAACCGACACCCGTTTTGTGGATGGGTTGCCCACCGCATTAATAAAGCCTTTGAGCGGCAGCGCTGCCAGGGGCATGATGATAGATACCATGACCACCTTTGGTTCTGATTCATTCGCAGGAAGATTATCCTCTGTGTTGCAGGGTACTTCGGATACTACCTTTTATGTGATAGCCGTTTATTACGGAGCCGTTTCTGTAAAAAATATTCGCTATTCCATCGGGGCTATGTTGCTCGCGGATTTTGTAGGAATTGTTACTTCTATATTTTTGGCTTATTTATTTTTTGGAAATAGTTTGTAAGAATATTTTTAATAAAACTTTTCTGGCTGTGGGGTGTGGAGCAATTGAGTAATTGGCTTATTTTTTTATTCTTTTGTTATCCTGCTTTCGGCCCTTGTGGGATGAGTTTTTTTTAATAAGGAAAGCTAAAGAATAGTAAACAATTTTTTTAAAGTAAAATGGTTCAACATGAATTGGTGGCTTATTTACGAAATCGTTTACCTGCTTATTTTAATTTTTGTTTGCCTTCGTATTGTTTATGATACAAGCAGCACCACCAAAACACTGGCCTACCTATTGTTTGCCATTTTTGTTCCTTTTGCCGGAATGATCTTTTATTTCTTTTTTGGTATCAATTACCGGAGTAAAAAAATGTACAGTAAAAAACTTCTGGAGAATCACGGGCTGGCCAGCAAATTGAAAGAAGATATATATCATTATTCCACGCAAACATTTATTGAAAATGACAGCGCTGTTCAGGACAACCGGGAACTGGCTTACCTGCTTCTTAAAGATATAATGAGTCCTTTGACAGGAAATAATGAAGTGAAATTATTGGTGAACGGAGAGAATAAATTCCCTGAAGTTCTGCAGTCAATACGGGAAGCCAAAAACCACATCCACATTGAATATTACATTTATGAGGATGATAAGATTGGAGGAGAGATTGAAAAGGCGCTGATCCGGAAAGCAAAAGAAGGGGTAGAAGTCCGTTTTATTTACGATGATTTTGGCAGCCGTTCTATTCGTAAAAAATTGGTAGGACGGTTGAAAGCCGGAAATGTGAAAGCTTTCCCTTTTTTTAAAATACGTTTGATATCATTTGCCAACCGGATTAATTACCGTAATCATCGCAAGATAATTGTGGTGGATGGGCGCACCGCTTTTGTAGGTGGCATCAATGTAAGTGACAAATATATTAATGATGACCCTGAAAAACTTTTCTGGCGCGATACGCATTTACGCATTGACGGCCCTGGTGTTCAGTACTTGCAATATCTCTTTTTGTGTGACTGGAATTTTTGCGCCAATAAAAAATTACAACCTGATGAGCATTTCTTTCCCCGTGTGAATACCTTACCGGTGGATTGCAATAAAGTGGTTCAGATAGCGGCCAGCGGCCCCGATTCGAAGACGCCGGCTATTTTATTTTCTGTGTTGCAGGGTATCAACCTGGCAACTAAAGAAATTCTCATTACTACTCCTTATTTTATTCCGGGAGAAAGTTTGATGGATGCACTGTGCATAGCCTCAATGAGCGGACTTTCAGTAAAACTTTTAGTACCCGGTAAATCTGATTCAATCCTTGTTAATTCTGCCGCCAGGTCTTACTATCACGATCTGTTGAAAGCCGGCGTGGAAATTTATCAATATACTAAAGGATTTGTGCACGCTAAGACAATGGTTACTGATAGGAAGATTGCAATGGTCGGTAGTTCCAACCTGGATTTTAGAAGCTTTGACCTCAATTTTGAAGTAAATGCGATTGTGTATAACGAGGAAATTGCCGGCGAGTTAAGCGATATTTTTTATGAAGATTTAAAAGATGCAGAAAGGATTGATGCCATTGCCTGGGACAACCGTCCTAATTATAAGAAATTACAGGAAAAGATAGCGAGGCTTGTGTCGCCGTTGTTATAGAAAGTTAAGGATTGAGGGATGATCCGTGATCCGGGATTAGTAATTTAGTGATCCGTAAAGAGTTTCACCGCTCACATAAGAAACCATTCCCTTTTCACTGTTCACTGTTCACAACTCAACCTACTTCAGCCTCTCCTTAATATCCAGATCAAATTTTCTTGCATAATCTTTTGCCACATCATAGCCCGCATCCGCATGACGGATAACGCCAATCCCCGGATCATTGCGCAACACACGGGCAAGCTTAGACGCAGTTTCATCAGTGCCATCTGCAACGATTACCATACCTGCATGTATGCTATATCCCATACCTACCCCGCCGCCGTGATGCAGGCTTACCCAACTGGCGCCGGCAGCAGTATTCACCAGGGCATTTAGAATGGGCCAGTCAGCAACGGCATCACTTCCATCCAGCATAGATTCTGTCTCACGATTGGGGCTGGCAACAGAACCTGTATCCAAATGATCGCGGCCAATAACGATCGGAGCCTTTACCTGGCCGGTTCTTACCAATTCATTAAAGGCAAGACCGGCTTTTTCTCTTTCGCCCTGCCCTATCCAGCAAATGCGCGCGGGCAATCCCTTGAAAGCAATCTTTTTCTGCGCCATTTTTATCCAGCGGATCATACCTTCATTTTTAGGAAATAATCGCATCATCGTTTCATCGGTGACGGCAATATCATTGGCATCGCCGCTTAGTGCCGCCCAGCGGAAGGGGCCTTTTCCTTCGCAAAAAAGCGGACGAATGTACGCGGGAACAAAACCCGGAAAATCAAATGCATTTTCCAACCCGGCTTCCTGTGCACGTGCCCGTAAGTTGTTGCCGTAATCAAAAGTGATGGCACCGCGCCTTTGTAATTCAAGCATTAAATTCACATGCTTCTTCATACTTTGATAAGAAAGAGAAATGTATTTATCCGGATCGCTCTTTCTCAATTTATTCGCGTCTTCGAGGGAAATATGATGAGGCACGTAACCTACCAGGGGGTCATGAGCAGAAGTCTGATCAGTTAAAACATCAACCGGAATATTCCTTTCTATCAATCTCTGCAACAAATCCACCGCATTGCAATGCACGCCGATACTCCATGCCTTGCCTTCGTTTTTTGCCTTAACCGCTTTATCTATAGCTTCGTCAATATCTTCAATTATTTCATCAAGATATTTTGTCTTAATCCGCTTTTCCATTCTCAGCCTGTCCACTTCCGCAGCAAGACATACGCCATTGTTCATAGTGATTGACAAAGGCTGGGCGCCGCCCATACCACCGAGGCCCGCCGTAACGCTCAATGTATTTTTTAGTGAATTATTAAAATGCTTTTTGGCAACAGCGCCAAATGTTTCATAAGTGCCCTGCACAATTCCCTGGCTGCCAATATAAATCCATGAACCTGCAGTCATTTGCCCATACATCATTAAACCTTTTTTTTCGAGTTCATCAAAAACTTCCCAGGTAGCCCACTTTGGCACTAATTGAGAATTAGAAATTAAAATCCGCGGAGCATCCTTATGTGTCTTTAACATGGCCACAGGTTTACCACTTTGAATTAAAAGCGATTCATCGTTTTCCAATTCTTTTAAAGCTTTTATGATGAGATCAAGACTTTCAAAATTCCTGGCAGCTTTTCCCCTGCCGCCATAAACAATTAATTCATCAGGGTTTTCTGCCACTTCAGGATCAAGATTATTCAGCAACATTCTTAACGCGGCTTCCTGTATCCAGCCTTTGCAACTGAGGTGCGTGCCTATGGGAGTTTTGTATTTTACAGGATCGTAGTTAGTAACTTTCTTTAAAATCATACAATAATTATTAAACGATAAAAAATTATTAAACGCTAAAAGTTCACAGAAATGCAAAATACAGATTTTATTATCGAAAATTTTTAGAACTATCTGGCTCTCAAAATTGGTTTCAAATAATTTTAAAAAACATTAAAAAATATTATGAGATTCAATATTTAAAAGTTAGGTTTGTTTATCCATTTCTAATAAAAGAACCTATTCCCTTCTGGTTACCATTTCATCCACTATCCATTCAAAAGTACAGGTCTTATCTTGTAACCCCATAATCGGGAGTGCCCATTATTCTTCTTTCTAAAAATATTTCCAATCCTATTATTTCCTACCAAAGGCATATATCCTTTATTTTTTATCAATATACTTATAGTTATTCTTAAACCCTTTCCATCAAACTTCTAACTTTTTAAACAAAAAGATTATGAAACGTTTATTACAAAAAATCCAGAACGATATAAGTTGTTCTGCCAGCTTCGAAAAATACTTTTCGATAAAAAAATTATTTTATAAAAAATTGAAGTTGCCTTCTTTTTTTATAAGCATTTTTTTTATAGCCTTAAGTTTCTTCCTTCAATTCAATACCGTTACTGCGCAAGTCACTCCCTGCACTACTTGTAAAGCTAATGATGTCAATGTGATATCTGTGGAATTAGTAGGCACGGATCATAATCCTTTGCCACTTACCTGTACAGGATCAACCCAGATAACAGGGATATTAAAAATCACTGTAGATCAAAATGCCACTAATCGCTATGGTTTCCGTGTCTTTGGAGATATTTTGGTTGATGGACAATTTACTATGCCGTTTAATTACTGCGATCCGCATACATTTAATAGTGCAAGTAATTCTATAATTTATGTAGAAAGCAATCCAATAACATGGACATGCGGAACTAAACTTGAACTTAGAAATCTTTTTGTGGGTTGGGGAAATAACGGTCCTTATAATACTACTACTGGGGAGATTCCTTCGGGGAACGCCTGTTATTATTCTAATGCATGTGATTTAGGCCCTCATTGTGCGCAATTGCCGCTTAGCCCTGGAGGACCACCCATCATAATAATTACACCTTTAAACGCCGATTTCAGTGCTACAGGATCTTGTACTGCAAGCCAAACTGCTCAATCTTATTCCTTTAATGCACTTGATGCCACCGACGGTACAACAGGAGGAACTCCTCCTTATCCTTCTACCGCATATAGTTGGACAATAGTCAATAAAAATACAAGTGCTTCGGTAGGAACGATGACCGGAGCAACTCCTTCTTTTAATTTTTCACCATTTGGTGCGGGTACATATACTGTTTCTTTAACTGTTACAGATGATAATCCAACAGCAGTTAGTACTACATCTAAAGACATTACAGTTATAAGTTGTTGTACAAATCCTAATGCAGGCACGAACGGAACCCTAACTGTATGTTCAGGAATAACACCGACCAACGCTCAATTGTTTGCACGGTTAGGAGGTTCACCAGCAACAGACGGAATATGGAGTGGCCCGGTTGCCGGAGTTTATACCTATACGGTAACAGCGACAGCACCATGTACTAACACAGCAACATCTACTGTAACGGTAACGGAACAAGCAAAACCAAATGCAGGCACAAGTGGTTCGTTAAAAATATGTGCCGGAAGTACAGTAACAGAAACTCAGTTATTTACAGTCATAGGTTCCCATGATGCTGGCACCTGGTCTCCAACTTTGGCCGGAGCAGGCACTTATACTTTTACCGTAAAAGCCACCTCGCCTTGTACAACAGATGCAACATCTACTGTAATGGTAACGGAACAAGCAAAACCAAATGCAGGCACAAGTGGAACCTTAACCGTATGCGCAGGAACAACACCAACCAATACACAATTGTTTGCACAGTTAGGGGGTTTACCAGCAACAGGCGGAATATGGAGTGGACCGGTTAGCGGAGTATACACCTACACCGTAGCCGCAACTGCACCATGTACTGTGGCAGCAACCGCAACAGTAACGGTAACAACAAATCCAAATGTAATTTGCGCCACCTATAATGGGGATTACTTCGCCAATACACCCTCAATAACTACAGGAGGATCTGCGGTAATAAATTTAGAATATGATATTTCAGGAGGTGGCGGTTCATGCCAGGATATCAGTGCGTTAACATTAGGTGACATTAACATCACCTATATTAAGGATCTGGGCATCAACAGTGTTACCCTGGTACCAAACTCTGAGTCTTATACCAATGGAGTTTATCAGGCACAGTACACAATAGTATTATCATCAAGTGCCTATTCTGGAACAGTCCAATTTGTTTTTTGTCTTAATAATGTAAATTTTGCAATAAACTCTGATTGTTCAAGCGATCCTCTCGTAACTGTATCAACAAGGGTCGAAGGATTCGTGACTGGTGGTGGTTTCATTATTCCTGTTAATTCCGGCGGCCCCATTGGTGGTTCACCGGTAAATGGTCTTAAAAATAATTTTGGCTTCAATATGAAATCTAACAAGAAGCTTCAAGGCAACTTTAATACCATTTTACGCAGGAGAGAAAATGGCCAGGTAGTAGTTTACCAGGTAAAAAGCAATGTGGCCAATTCGCTTGTTGTTACCAGGATTTCCGCGACTTCATACAGGGCTGATATGACCTTTACGTCAGCGAATTTCCAAAATCTGACATGCACACTT
>JBDSOE010000132.1:0-3935 GCA_039915005.1 Ginsengibacter sp. | reverse complement strand
GTCAATATAAACTGCTTCCCCTCCGGAATTGCCTGCAGTATTACCCGAAAGAAGGGAGTTCACCAAAATGGAAGAACTGGAATTGGTAAACGACATTGCTCCACCTTTATAATTTGAACTATTTCCGCTAATTGTTACATTGGTCAAAAAGGGAGAACAGGAAACCGAGTTTTCAATTCCACCTCCGTATTGGGTAACCTGGTTTCCACTAATGGTTACATTGGTTAAAACAGGCGATGAGTTGGATTGGTTATCAATTCCACCTCCATACTTAGCAGAGTTGCCACTAATGATTGCATTTTTTATCACAGGGGAAGATGAAGTAAAGTTAAACATTCCTCCACCATAGACCCCCGCCATATTTCCACTAATGGTTACATTATTTATCACCGGAGAAGAAGAATAGTTAACCATTCCTCCACCGTATGCTAAATAAATATTAATTCCATGCACCTGAATGGCACTGCCGTCCGCTCCACTTGCATTGCCATCTTTAATGGTAAAACCATTCAATTCCCCAGTACCTGCATCACCAGCACTTATTACCACATGATAAGCATTATCGGTATTAAGAGCAGGGTCTCCCAAATTACCACTTAATATACTGGCGTTGGCTGTTAGTGATAAATTCCTGGCGGCCAATGTATTTTCCGTACCCGCAAAACCCCCATAAATCTTTACATCTTTTTTGAGTACAAATGCGTTAAAGACATGGTTGGGATTGCTGCCATCCATATTATCTGCACGATATATTGGTTTGTAAGTACCACCTGCCACCCATATCTGGTCGCCGGAGGCAGAAGCATTAATCATCGCCTGTAAATCTCCCGATGGAGTACTCCAGGATGCTCCGTTACCCGAAGCTCCTGCCTTTACATAGCGGGTAGTTAGTGCAAAAAGTGTGGAGTTGAGTATCATGAGCAGAAAAGCCATGAAAGTAAGTCTGAATAGTATAAGTTTTTTCATTGAAATATATATTAAATTTCGCTTTTGAGATGGAGAATTAGTAAGAAGTCAAGATTTTAGAAAACCTAATGCTTATCTTATTGAAGCATATTTTTATAAAGAAGAATGGTGAATCTAAAAGCCGTGGCTAATGGGGAGATTAATCAAATTCATCTGAGAAATGATGAATTATTTTTAAAGAAATGCTACAGTTATTAATAACGTAGAATAATTGAGTAAGCCTTTTTTTCACTTTTAAAAAAATGATAAAGAATTAAGTGTTTAATTGCAATAAGAGCACAAAAGTAGTAAAAAAATTCCAGTATAATATTTACACATTACATTTTTTTCTATCTTAAATTATCGGGATTTTACCACAAATCAAAGCATGGAGAGACCTGCTCCAGTGTGAGCGCCGAGTCCCCTTCGGGAGACTTGGCTGCGATAAAATACAGGAAACATCAAAAAGGCAAAACCACCAACTTTTTTCAATACATTTTCTTAATTACAATACATTTTTATCGCTGCACTGGCGACACTACTTCCCAATGACAATGCCGTTTTAAGATCGGTGCAAGCACTTTCTCCCTTCGATGTTATAAGTAATTTAGTGCTTCCTCTCAAATAATAGGATTGCTCATCTTTTGGATTTAGTTCTATTGCTTTGGTGCAATCAGCTATCGTACCGCTAAAATCTTTCAGCTCATATTTTGCACTGGCTCTATAAAAATAGGCACCGGCATGGCCGGTATTAAGCGCTACTACCTTTGTATAATCGGATACGGCCCCTGTAAAATCTTTGAGGTCGTATTTTTGATTTGCCCTGTTAAAATAAGCATTTACGTAACCAGGATTCAGCTCAATCGCCTTCGTATAATCTAAGATGGCACCCGTTTTATCATTGATTTTTGTCTTTGCAATCGCTCTTTTAAAATAGGCGTTGAAGTCTTTAGGGTTCACGCGGACGGCTTTAATCATATCCGCTATAGTGCCGGCATAGTCTTTTAGTTCATACCTGGCGAGTCCTCGGTTGTAATAGGCTCCGGGAAAATCTGATTGCAAATAAATTGTTTTATCGTAGTCTGCAATAGCCCCTGTATAATCTTTTAATTCATCCTTTGCCATGCCTCTGTAGAACCAGGCCATTTCATGATTTGGATTGATGCGAACGGCTTTATTAAGAGATGTAACAGCTCCTTTAAAATCTTTTTGTTTAAACTTTTCAAACCCTTCGTTGTAATCAGCAGTACCGGCTTTTGGGGGCGCAGCCTTTTCAGTAGTTGCTACTTCCGGCTTATTTGGTGTATTCTTGCTGACATAGGCTGCCTCGCTTTTAACCGGAGCAATCGTTTTATTAACTATTTCGTTGCCTTGCTTATCTATTAAAAAATTTCGGCCATTTTTCATTACTGTGGCGGTTTCAGTTTCAAATCCACGAATAATTTTATCATACAGAAAAGGGACAACTGTTTTACCTTCCTTGTCCACAAAGCCCCAGCTACCGGAGAGATTAAGGCCATAATATCCATTTGCGTAATTATACCCTTCATAACAGGT
This sequence comes from Ginsengibacter sp., assembly GCA_039915005.1. Taxonomy (GTDB): domain Bacteria; phylum Bacteroidota; class Bacteroidia; order Chitinophagales; family Chitinophagaceae; genus Ginsengibacter. The sequence goes on along the minus strand of JBDSOE010000132.1, from coordinate 1,433 downwards.
ACATATTATTTCAATATTATCCTGGTTTACAAATCCGTAGTTACCCCTAAGGCCTGTCACCATCCTTAGGCCGTTTTCATCAGGTGCGCCAATCTCACGGTACCGGGCTTTAAATTTCTTTTCTTCCATGGCAGCTTTTGCCCGTTCTGCATCAGCGGCTCTTTTATCATCCGCCATCTTTTCCCTGGCTTCCGCTTTTCGCTGTTTCATTTGTTCTTTTCTGTCGTATTCTACCTCCCATACGCTGCGTGAGCCGGATGCGCTATTGCTGTTTATAATTCTTTTATTCCTGGCTTCCTCAGCCGCCCTGTCCGCAACAGATCTTACTTTGCCCTTATTATCATAAACCGGAACATACTGGGCATACACTTTGATACCGGACACCATAAGAATCAAAAGGATAATAAATCCCCATATAGAACTATAGCTATTCTTCATGTTGTTAATTTAATAATGAGTTAAGGATGATGCAGCTAAGTAAAAATATGATATAATCTCCTGAACCCGGTGTAAAGAATTAACTATTTTCTACCCCAGCTATTCTTAGTAACCTCAAAATCAAAATGTAGTGCTGTCCTGAGTTTGCCACTCAGGACTTGTAAACTTACACCGCTGTTGAACGAAACCGGGCTTCGGTTCTTATGGACTTTTCGTACGATCTTTTTAGGATAGAAAAGCAGAAAGAATATTTGTCTTTGTTTTTAGACTGAAACGGTCTTTCGTAAAGCATTTCAGTATTCAATTCTTGCGGTTGAAGCACACCTTCCCTTACACGTTGTTTATACTACAGGCACATTGGTTTTCCAATAAATATTTCACCGGTGGCCCCCGCTGGCCAAATACTTCAATGGTTACTAATGTTCCTGTTTTGCAACATGGGCTTTTTCTGAGCAAGGTTTTGGGTTTTGTTTCCGGACGCTGCACCCCAACTCTTTTCTGCAATGCCTGCAATATTCCCCGCTTATTGAAGAAGCAGTAATACTATTAAAAGTTGCTCATTTTACTAAAATCCAATTTTTTGGCACAGTAATTATATTGGTGAGGTTGCTAAATCAATTTTAAAACTTAAATCAAAAAAAATGAAAAAGCTTTTATCCCTGGCAATTCTTGCAACTACTTTTGCAGCGTGTAATGATGCCACCACCACTACCGACGTAAATACTGATACACTAGTTACCACTTCCACTACCTCTGGGGTAAATACAACTGCCTATAATCCCTCAGAAGGTGATGCTACCTATAGAGACGGCACTTTGAGGGTGTGGAAAAATGGCGATTGGGTTGTTGCCGAGGATGATGTAACCCTTGATAATGGCGTAGTAGTGTATAAGAATGGTAAAGTAAAAAAAGACACAAAAACTGTTAAGTTAGCCGATGGGGAAATAATAACCCGAACTGGAAATTTCTTTGATAAAACAGGTCAGGCTATTGAA
>JBDSOE010000131.1:0-6672 GCA_039915005.1 Ginsengibacter sp. | reverse complement strand
TTTCTTATCACCCAGTGCGCCTTCTCTTACTTTCTTTCCCGTATCTCCGCAGGAAGAAGCGATGGCCACAAACAACAGGATCAAACTGATATTGATTATTTTTTTCATTGTGTAAAGATTATTTGGGTTTGATTTTTTTTTGAATTTAAATTATAGTTTGCCTGCAGCTTTCAGGTAATCAATTTTTGAAATTATGGCATCGTAAAGCGAGCTGTAATAATTGTTTTGCGCGGTTACCAGGTCGGCCTGCGAGGTAGAAATTTCCTGGTTGCTGCCGAGGCCCTGCTCGTATTTTAGTTTGGTTGAATTGTAAACCTCTTGCGCCAGGTCAATATTTTTTTTCTGCGTATCCATTGTCAATAAAGCGGATTTCATATTGATCCTTGATTGTATCACATCATTATCTATGGATGATTTTATCTGGCTCAGGTTGTTGTTATATTTTTCAAGATCAATCTTTGCACTGGCAATTCTTGCATTTTTGGCACCACCGTCAAAAATGGGAACATTCAGCCGCAGCGCTATAAAAGAAGAAGTAAAATATGGGCCTTTGAAAAAATCAAACTCCTCCCGCTGCGCGCTTTTACTGTAATTGCCCGCGAGGGAAAGCGTAGGAAGTTTGCTAAGCTGGTATCTTTTTACATTGTATTTTCCAAGGTCAATTAAAGTTTCCATTTGCTGATATTCTTTCCTGTTTTCATACTGGTAATTTTCGTCCAGGATATTTGATTTCAATTCTTCATCAGATAAAGTATCCGTCAGCAGCAATTGATCCTGCTGCGGCATATTCAATAAAAACTTAAGAGCCTCGTTTCCCGCATCAATCTGATTTTGCGCTCTTAATTTTTGTGTCTGCAGATTGATCAATTGCACCTGTACTTTATCTACATCCAATTTTTCTGCAAATCCATTTTTATAAATTTCCTTTGTATCATGAAGTAGTTTTTCGTAATTGGAAATGTTGGCATCAAGGGTTCCTATTTGCTTCTGACCTACCACCAACTGGTAATAGATTTTATAAACATTCGCTTTTATCTGTTCCTTGGTAACTTCTGCGGTAAGCGTTGCGTTTTTTATGGCGGCTTTCCGCGCCTGCAATCCTACAAAAACCTGCCCGTCAAATAAAAGCTGGTTAATGTCTATGCCTCCATTTAAAGAATATTTGGAGCCGAACCCCGCACTGATGAGGCCATAATCTTTGGGGGCCACGATCGGGTTGCCGTTTCCATCTTTTACATTATTGTCAATAAGCACTCCATAAGTACCCATGGCAATAAAATTGGGAAAGGTTTGCACGCCAACATTCGGATTGTAATTGACACTTCCGCTGGCGCTTATATGTGGAAGTGCCGAAGCGGTAATTTCTTTATTGGTTTGCTCCTGGGCCTTTATATCCAGTAACGCATTCTTCACCTGAATGGCATTTTGCAAAGCATAATCTACCGCTTCTTTTACGGAAAATGAATGCGTCTCAGGTGGCGTGGCGGGTTGCTGGGCCGTTGCGATAGAACCGGGGCCGGCCAGCAATAATGCCAAAATTATTATTCTTATAGGGTTTGCTTTCATATCTTCTTTTGTGCCCGGTTGATGCCGGATCCTTCTTTTTGATATTTTGTAATTAATTTATAGCCCTTGAGGGTTGCCATTCCAAACAGGAAATATTCTATGAGTTGCTGCTGAACAAACAAAAGAGGATATTTATTTTTCGGAAATAATTCTTCATTAAAAGCTAACATGATAGTTTCGAGACGGATTTTTGAAATCAGATCCGTATTGATGTCCTCGCGGTACAATTCTTCTTTTTTCCCTCTCTCAATATTTTTTTTCATGAGGTCAAACAGGAAATTGTATTTGTATTCTGTAAACTTTTTAAATGTACGCGGATGGCCTCTTTCAATATCAAATAAAATGGAAGGATTCATATTCTCAAGCATCTCCTGCAAACTTTCTATACCGAGGTAAACTTCGTGAATTGCGTTTTGCGCCTGGCTGCGGCTTTGCAGGCAACAGACTTTATTAAATTCAAGCATGTCCACAATCACTTCATCCACCAGTTCATTTTTATCTGAAAAACATTGATAAATTGTTTTCTTGGAAACGCTCAGTTGCGATGCGATTTCATCCATAGTTACGGACTTCACCCCGTAACGACGATAAAGTTCAGCTGCCTTTTGTTTTATCCTGTCTTTTATTTCCATAGCGGCGGCAAAACTAAGGAAACTTTTTACGTTGCCAAAGTTTCTTCCAAAATATTTTCTAAAAATTACAATTTTTAAGGATGAACGGTATAGGATCGAACTTGTTTTAGTATAGGCTTACCCACAAATTCCTGTATGAAAATAGTAACAACCCCTACCTTTGAAAGCTAATTCCATTTTATGAAATCAGCTTTACGTTATCAAAGGGCCATCCAATATTTTTTGCAGGGTTTGCTAATTCTTGGCCCGGTATCCATTACCATTTATTTCATTTACATTGTTTTTGATAAGATAGACAGCCTTCTGCGACCGGCTATTAATATCCCGGGTTTGGGGTTTGTTATTATAATTGCCTTCATTCTTTTTACGGGTTATTTAAGTTCCTTCTTTGTGATGGAAAGATTATTGTCCGTGGTGGATAAACTCCTGGAAAAAACGCCCGGTATTAAATTACTTTATTCATTCGTAAGAGATTTTTTTGAAGCCTTCGCAGGGAACAAAAAAAAATTTACACATAATGTTTTAGCCAATGTGGATGACACCGATGTATGGCGCGTGGGATTTATAACGCAGGAAAATATGAGTAGTTTTGGAATGGAGGATTATGTAGCCGTTTATTTACCAATGGCTTATTCCGTTGCAGGAAATGTATATATAGTGCCTAGGGAAAAGATCCGGCCTATACCTGGTATCAGTTCTTCGCAGGCCATGAAGTTTGCACTTAGCGGGGGTGTTACTCAAACCTCTGCCGATGGAATGGACGATCATATTATAGGAACTGTGCATTAAAAAATAAAATTATTTTGAAAAAAATTATTTTACTTTTTGGTTCTCTCGCTATGGTTTCACCATGCTTTTGCTGGGGATTTTTTGCCCATAAAAAAATAAATTTTTACTCTGTTTTTTTATTGCCTCCGCAAATGATGGTGCTATACAAACCCAACATTGAATTTATTTCGGAACATGCGGTGGATCCGGATAAAAGGCGATATGCCGTAGCGCCCGAAGGTGCCCGGCATTATATTGATATTGATAATTACGGTAAATATCCTTTTGCTGAATTGCCGCATCAATGGAAGGAAGCCGTAGCCAAATTCGGTGAAGACTCTTTAAATGCCAATGGCATTGTTCCCTGGCATGTGCAGACAATGTTAAGCAGGCTGACACGCGCTTTTAAAGAAAAGAATTTTTCTTCAATCCTGAAAAACAGTACCGAACTGGGGCATTACATAGCCGACGCTCATGTGCCTCTTCATGCAAGCAGTAATCATAACGGCCAGCTCACCAATCAAAAAGGAATTCATGGTTTTTGGGAAAGCAGGGTCCCTGAATTATTGGCCGATAAGGAGTTTGATTTTTTTATCGGCAAAGCAGAATACATTAAAGACCCCGGTGCTTTTATATGGGACAGGGTTTTGGAAAGCGCCCGCGCCGCCGATTCTGTTTTGAAATTTGAAAAAGAATTGTCCGCCCAATTTCCGGGTGAAACCAAATATGCTTTTGAAAAAAGAAATAATGGGGTCATTAAACAATATTCTTCTGCCTACTCCATTGCTTACAATAAAAAACTAAACGGAATGGTAGAGCGCCGAATGCGGCAGTCCATTTTTGCAGTGGCTTCTTTCTGGTACACAGCCTGGGTAAATGCAGGACAGCCCGACCTTACAGAGTTATCAAAACAAACTTTTTCAGACAATGATCTCAAAGAATTTAATGCGCTGAATGAAACCTGGAAAACGAGTAAAGTGATGGGAAGGGAGCATGAAGAATAATGGGAGGATGCCGGATGCGTGATGTACGATGTGAAGACAATCGGCAAATAACAAATATTAAGATGAGGAGGTTTTTTCCAATCTAATTTTTTATTCGGGGTTTTTTAAGTTAAAAATTTACTTTCCTTTGCATCTTCAAAAGATAATCTAACATTTAAAACAGGAACAAATTGGTTTACAATTTCAATGCCGGCCCTTCTACTCTTCCACAAACTGTTTTGGAAGAAGCGTCAAAAGCAATCATCAATTTTAATAACAGTGGCTTATCCATTTTAGAGATCGGGCATCGTACGCCTCTTTTTGAATCGGTGATGGAAGAAGCCCGGTCATTGGTAAGGGAGTTAATGAACCTGGATGAGGATCACGAAGTATTGTATTTACATGGAGGCGCCACCGTGCAGTTTATGCAGGTGCCTATGAATCTTTTGGATGAAAACGAAACAGTGGCCATCGCTGAAACCGATGTGTGGGGTACAAAGGCGATAAAAGAGGCCAGGTTTTTCGGAAAAGTGGATGTAGTCTGCACTTCCAAAGAAAGCAATTTTAATTATATCCCTAAAGACTTCACCCTATCTGACGATACGAAGTATTTTCATATTACTTCCAACAATACCATTTACGGTACACAATGGCAAAAAATCCCTGAGGTGAAAGTGCCTTTGGTAGCGGATATGTCCAGTGATATTCTGAGCAGGAAACTTGACTTTAATTCATTTGATCTCATTTATGCAGGCGCTCAAAAAAACATGGGAGCCGCTGGAACCAACCTTGTTGTGGTCAATAAAAATATTTTGGGGAAAATAAAGCGCCCGATACCTGCAATAATGGATTACAAAAATCACATTACCGCAAAGAGCATGTTAAACACACCGCCTGTTTTTGCTGTCTACGTAAGCATGCTTACACTCCGCTGGTTAAAAGAAAACGGGGGTGTGGAAGCCATAGAAAAACGTAATAATGAAAAAGCGGCGCTCCTTTACAATGCCATAGATAACAGTTCCATTTTTATTCCTACGGCAGTAAAAGAGGACCGCAGTAAAATGAATGTATGCTTTGTGATGAAGGATAAAGAGATGGAGAAAAGTTTTCTTGAATTTTCGCAGAAGAATAATATTTATGGAATCAAAGGGCATCGTACGGTAGGCGGCTTCCGCGCTTCCCTGTACAACGCCTTGCCATTGAGCAGTGTGGAATATTTAGTGGGGAAGATGGAGGAGTTTGAAAAAAGTTTATGAGTGATAAGTAGGCTAAGCAGCATCTGATTATGGCACCAGAGACTTCTTATTATCCTTGTGTATGTAAAGCAGATCGCTAAACTCCCGATTCCTGGTTTCATGTAAAGGCTTTATCACCTCATCCTCAATATTGTATATTTCATATCCGTTTTCCAGTAAAAACTTTTCTACAGGCGCCTTGTGTTCGCCCCAGGTTTCCAATTGGATTACTGGTTTAAACTTCCTCAGCAAATCAGCCATTTCAGGCAATACAATTTCTTCATATCCTTCAATATCGCATTTTACAAAATCGAGCCTTGGTATATTTTCAAATAAGACGCTTGCCTTTTTCATTTGCGCTTTCACAGCAAATTCCTGTGGCGCCTCTTTCTCTTCCTGTTCTATTACATGAAGCAAACCGGTTCTTAAATAACCGGATTTATCAAGGGTACCCAGCGTTACTTCCTTCTCTTCCTTCCCCAGGGCGTAAGGATACAATTCAATATTCTCATACTTTTTTGAAGCCCATTTTATAGTATCAGCAAAATAGAAAACAGGTTCCACCGCATATACTTTCCCCGTTTTGCCCGTCCACTTTGCAAACAAAATAGTGTAATACCCGAGGTTGGCTCCCAGGTCTATTATGTAATCACCCTTCCGGATTATTTTTTTATCAAAATAATGGTATTTGTACAAAGGGTCATTTTTCATGTAATTTATTGAATACAAAAAATGGAAACTTTTATGCAATACTTTCAAATAACTTTTAAGGCTCAATATTTTAAACAATATGGTTTTGATACTTTTCATCCGTTGTTTTTTAAATTTTCTGTGCAGATACCGGCCGCCCTCTATCTGGCCGCCAAATATATTTATTTACCTGCACAGCAATTGGAAAATATTTTCCGGAAGAATTTAGGAGGAATTATGAATTATGAGGTATAAGTTATGAATTGAGTTTGGTAAGGTTAGCAACCTTTGTTTCGCAAAAAAATGAATTCATTTCCGAATGATTATATTTGCAGCCCTTACAAAAAAGTTTACTGCCTTATCAGGCCAAAATTGATATTCATGATTTCTATTTCTCCGTTTAAAGCATTAAGGCCCGAACCACAATTTGCCAAACAAGTGGCATCAAGACCCTACGATGTATTAAGCAGCAAGGAGGCCAAAGTGGAGGCCGAAGGAAACCCCTATTCTTTTTTGCATATCACAAAAAGTGAAATTGACCTTCCCGTCAGCACGGATATTCACAGCAAGGAAGTATATCAAAAAGCCAAGGAAAACCTGGATGCTTTTAGAAGCCGGCCGGTGCTTTTCAATGAAAGCAAGCCTTGCTATTATATTTACCAGTTAACCATGAATGAAAGAACACAAACGGGTTTGGTTTGTTGCAGTTCTGTTGAAGATTATGAAAATGGCCTTATAAAAAAACATGAGTTCACAAGGCCCGAAAAGGAACTGGACCGCATCAATCATATAAAAACC
>JBDSOE010000120.1:0-2523 GCA_039915005.1 Ginsengibacter sp. | reverse complement strand
GCCTAACCTGGCACGTTACAAAGAGGCTAATGCTCAACTTGAATTACCGAAAGCAACAGAAAATCGCGTGGTGTACATGGGCAATTCAATTACCGAAGGATGGATACAGAAAGACCCGGATTTTTTTGCGGGTAAGCCATATATCAATCGTGGCATCAGTGGGCAAACGACGCCTCAGATGTTACTACGATTCCATGCCGATGTAATTGCTCTCAGGCCAAAAGTGGTTGTTATTCTTGCCGGCATTAATGATATTGCGGGCAACACCGGCCCTTCCACTCTTGAAATGATAGAAGATAACATTTCCTCAATGGCAGTGTTGGCAAAGTCAGCAGGCATCAAAGTAATTCTTTCTTCGGTTCTTCCGGCATACGACTTTCCGTGGAGACCAGGGCTTGCTCCTGCGGAAAAAGTAGTTGCGTTAAATGAATGGATTAAAAACTATGCTTCGCAAAACGGATTTATTTATCTTGATTATTATTCATCAATGGTAGATGACAGAAAAGGTTTGCTGGCTGAATATACTACAGATGGTGTGCATCCTAATGAAAAAGGATATAAGATCATGGAGCCACTTGTGGAAAAAGCAATTGTACTTGCATTGAAAAAATAGAAATTGCTGCAACTTTTTTCTACATCACTGTTTTCAATATTTCGCGGTGCGATGATTCCACGTGCGCTTTAAATTTTTCATACCATTGCTGCCATCTATTCTCTGCCATGCTTTCAACTAAAGAGCGCTCATAATCAGATAGCGACTCATAGCCTTCTTCAAAAATTAAGCGATAGGAATTACCTGTAAAATCTGATAAGATCCTTGCAGATTCGGCATCAGGCATTAAGCCGTTTTTCAAAGCTTCATTAAGTAATGCTTTTGCATCTTTAAAATGCCCGAAACGGAGTTGGAAAATGTCGCGAATGATGTACATAAAAATGATTTTAATTTTCGAATTCCCATTGAGAATTCCAATGAATAAATAAATTTTTATGGTAAGCTATTTTGAAAGGGATATTGCGATATGACCGCGTACTTCTTATTGAACCGGACTAATTATTTTAGATAAAATTTTAGTAATCCAAAATTATAAAACCTCTTTAAATGTTTATAATAATTTGCCGGAATGGTTGTAAAAATTTACAGTTTTATGAGATTTGTTTATAGACGATTTTAATCAGGGATTAATCTTATTCTTATGTATCACTCTTTTTAGTATGAAAAATTCCAATGAAAAAAGGGAGCAAAGAATGATGAATCATTTTTTGCTCCCTTCAAAAATATTTTCCGCCTGTTTTATTTCAATTCTTTTATCAACTTCTCATTCAATAAAATATAAGAAGCCTCTTTTGCTTCTTTTGATAAGGCAAGAGATTGTTGAGCGGTAGCGATGGCTCCCTTTTTATCGCCTAAATCTTTTTGAATACTGGCTTTATAATATACCATATAAAATGGAGGCTTTTCTGATTGTGCTATGGCGCCATTGATCATCTCAAGTGCTTTGGCTTTGTTATTATCGAGATCATTATAAAATTGCGCGGCTTGCCAGTAAGGTTTTTTATCTGACTGAAGCGCTTGTTCCAATTGTGCTCTTATTTTATCTTTTACCTGGGTGGTGATCGGAATCCTGAGAGCAAAACTTTCCCATTTAATATTGAGTACACAACTTTCTGCTTTTACATCAGAAAACTGCATGGTAAGCGTTTCCACTTTGGAAGCGTTCTTGCCGGCTTTTATGGTGGTCCGGAAGACGTCTTCACTTTCTTTATAACCGCTTACGCCTGAATTATCAAAACCTTTGTTCAGAATGAGAGTCCAATCGCCGTTCTTTTGTGGGATGGTATAAATGGCATAAGACCCTGCGTCAACTTTGTGTCCTAATATCTCAACGGGATCATTGAATTGTATCTTAGTGGCAGCGTTAGCTCCGGTACGCCATATTGCATTCCACGGCACTATCTGGCCAATCATTTCTCTTCCTTTTAAACTGGGCCTCGAATAAGTTAATTCAAGAGAGGACAATCCAAAATCCTGTTTAATGTATTGAGTGGGCGAGGACGCCGGCATACGCACCTGGGCAAATGCGAGTGATATAAATCCTGTAAATAAAACGGATAAAAATGTTTTTTTCATAAATAATTATTTGTTTAGGGATGAAGTTAGTCAAAATAAATCTTTACCGTTTGGTAAAGAAGCCGGTTTTGCAGGTATTGGGTTTGCATATTTTGTTTTTCAGCATAGCCTTCCAGGCCAAACAACCCGGCCGCATTCCCTTTGTTCACGGCTATTTCGAGGTAATTGGCAGAATTAAAAAGAGCCAGTTTTTCACTCTCATTTACATCAGCATATGTCTCGCTTATTTTATCAATAATTTCATCGCGTTTAAAAACAATTTTAAAACTCCTTCCCCTGCGTTGCTCTTCAAATTCTTCCTTGGTTATGTTAATGATCACGTTTTCAAAATTGTCTATAAAAATAATCTGGCCTTCAATATATTTGGGCCCCAGCAAAGGGCGAAGCGGATTTTT
>JBDSOE010000109.1:0-22949 GCA_039915005.1 Ginsengibacter sp. | reverse complement strand
GCTTGTTTGGCAGCATCACCCACCGCAGCCCGCCTATATGCAATTTCTGTTCGTAGGTGCAGACTTTTGCCGCCAGCTTCCTTCAGATTCCACCTCACAGTGGACACCCTTGCCCTTGGCTAACACTCCCTACTGTAAAGCGTGTTCGGGACTTTCACCCTATAGCTTATATACATGCCTGACGCACCCAAAAAAAAAGAGACGCATTGCATCTCTTTTTAAAATTATTTTTTTGAAAAAGGTTTTACCGGTCAGGGTTGGTCAATGTAACAGGTTGCAACCTGTACGCATTTACCATTCGTCCGTTTTGCTGTGCAGGAATCCATTTAGGCCCCTTCCTGATAGCGTTTACCGCTACTTCAGCAAGCTTAGAACCTTTCATAGTAGTAGCCTGTACATCACTAACGACACCGTTTCTGTCCACAATAAATCTTACTACACAAGTACCGTAATCCGATTCCGTAAACTCATCTATATCCGACTGAATAGCTCTCTGTACATATTGAGCCCATTTTCCAGGCCCACCGGGGAAAGAAGCTTCAATTTCCACCTTAGTAAAAACTTTATCAGGATCTTCTTTCTTTTCAACTGGGGCCGCAATTACTCCGGTACCCTTCTCTTCCATTGGCGGAGCCACAATTCCAATATCTTTAGTTCCCTCAACAGTTTTGACGTCCACTTTCTTTTCCTCAATTTCTTTTATTTCTGGTGGTGGCTTTATTACTTCCTCATCCTTTACTACTTTAGGCGGAGTAAACTGAACTGTAGCAACCGGTGGTGGCGGTGGCAACTTTGGAGGTGGTGGAGGTGGTGGAGGTGGTGGCTCGTCTGCCTGAATCTGTTGCAATGCAAGATCTTTTGTTTGTATTTCAATCGCATTGTCCTTTGGCTTAAACTTATTAGCCAGTGCCGACGCAACAAGGAAAAAGATAACTGTCAAAATAGTGGCAATCATCGCAATGGTGATTCTTTTGTTGTAAGTCTTACGCAAATCATAGGCGCCATACTCTTTATTCTTACCCTCAAAGATAATATCGAGTATATCCGACTTTAATATTTGATTAGCTTCCATTATTTAATTTTTTTAATGAGATACCCGATTATAATTTTCTATAAAAATCATTGAATTCCTGCTGCCTTTTCCGTCATTTGAATTTTGCTGTATTCATCAGCAGTAGGATCCACCATTGCATATCTGCTCACATCATTAATAGTCATTTCATCAAGCAGATCTACAGCGTTTTTATAACTGGCATCTTTATCAGGTTTAATAATCACAAAGAAATCTTCTGCCGGGGTCGCCTTTTTCTTTTTAAGAATAATGTTCCTTACCTCTTTATAAGTAGTAGTTTCCATGGTGGCAGGATCGCCTCCAAAATAATAATAGATCACATTTTCCTTACCCAGCATCAGAGTCAACGACCCGGATTCCTTCACCTTGGTATCAAGGTTTTTATCGACGGTATCTTTTGGCATTGATAAATTCATTGCCGTAGGTTCCGACATTCTAATGGTAAAGATAAAAAAGGTAATCAGCAAAAATCCCAGGTCAACCATTGGCTTAAGATCTACACGCGTAGATAACTTTTTACCCTTCTTGACCCCTGGCCCTTTCTTTTTACTACTATCTTTTACTTCCATTTCTGCCATAATAGTATAATTTAAAAGTTTTTAAATAGTTGTTTACAAATACTGCTCACTTAATTCCCTCCTTTTGCTCCATAAGATTCTTTTGATATAATTCACTTCCTGCCGGCACATCGGTCTGGCTGGTTACCAAATTATATTTATACTCATCATTTTTCTTGAACGATTCTATCACATCTCTAAACGTAGAATACTTCGCGGCCATATCGCCTTTTATTGTATAAATGAGCTTAGATCCCATACGAGCTGCTTTGGCGGCAGATATCCATGCCTGCAGTTCATTGTTGGTACTGTCCGAAGGAACCCCAGGCAATTTTGTTTCCTTAACTTGTTCGGGAGTTAGCTTTAGAAACTGGCCGAGTTGATTTATCGGTACACCCACGAAAGGAGATTTTGCAAAAGCATCCACCTCCTGCGGGGTAAACTGTACATTTCTTTCTTTTGCCAGTTCTTCAATCACATCTTTCCTGATGGCTTCATCCATATCTAAATAAACTGTACCGCCTTTATCAAAAGTAACATTGAAAAAGTCTTTCTGGACAATGGTTTTATTAGATACGGAAGTAGGAGGTGTAACTTCCACCGCTTCCTCAGCCTTAAATTTTCCCACTAATATAAAGAAAGTCAACAGAAGGAAAGCAACGTCACACATTGGCGTCATATCTACGAAAGTGCTCCCCCTTTTTATCTTGGCTCTGGCCATTTTTTATTGTTTAATATTAGTAATAAGATTCAGCATTGAGAAAATTCCATAAAAATTACTTGTACAAAGAAGCAAAGCTTTGTGTTAAAGTAAATCCTGACTCATCAATACCGTATGTGATCGCATCAATCTTGGTAGTAAAAACATTGTAAGAAATGATAGCCACTGCTGAAGTACCGATACCCAGTGCTGTATTATACAATGCTTCGGCAATACCTCTTGATAATTCCTGAGCCTGTCCGCCTGAACTTCCACTTCCTTCACCTAAGCTACTGAAGGCGCGGATCATACCAATAACTGTTCCCAGCAATCCTATCAAAGTAGATACTGATGCCAGTGTGGAAAGAAATACCAGGTTCTTTTCGAGCATTGGCAATTCAAGGGAAGTAGCTTCTTCCACTTCTTTCTGTATGGCAAGTACTTTTTGTTCAGTAGTCAATTGCGATTCATCAATCATCGCTTTATATTTACGAAGACCCGCTTTCATTACATTTCCTACAGATCCTTTTTGCCTGTCGCATTCTGCAATAGCGGAATCAATTTTTTTATCAGCAAGAAAGAATTGCACTTTGCGTACAAATTCAGCGTTAGATCCTTTTCCTACTGCTTTTACAATAGTCAACCATCTTTCAATAATGAACGTAAGAACAATTAAAAAACATCCTATCAGAACAGGAACGATAATACCTCCATCATACATTCTGGCAAAATCATCTTTCGGTCCGGTTTGTTTTGGCCAAAAACCTCCAGCTGGATCGGGGTTTGTAAAATTGCTATCGGCTCCAATAGCAAAGCGCCAGAACATATAACCGGCGATTACACATAAGAAGGGTGCAAGTAATGAAACAATGTTACTCGACTTTTTAGCCTTAACCGAAGTGGTGGCTTTCACTGTAGATTTTGCAGTTGAATTAAGATCTGCCATGTTGTTGGTTTTTTAATGTTTAAGTTTACGATGTGATTTTTTTTATTTTTATTCAGGTACAATTCTAACGAAAAAAATTTGGTAAATACAATTCCGTGTAAAATTATTTTAGAGTGCGCACAAGTTAGTAAAATATTTGAAAGTTAAATACCTCTTTTTTAAAAAAAGGATGAATTTATTTTTTTACCAGTTTCATTCATAAATACCGCATTTTAAAAGAGAAAATTCAAAAAATATAAAAATATCATTTACAATTTTTAAATTCTGTATTATCATTTGTGTTCTTCTCACACTATTCATCAATTAAAATTTCAGAAGAAATGTTTTTCCAGATTAATAAAGAAGAATATTTTACTCGTAGCGGAGCGCTACAATAGGATCTAACCGGGCAGCTTTTACCGCAGGATACAAACCCGCAGAAAGCCCAACAACAGAACATACCACGATTCCTATGATTACCCACATCCACGGAACTACAAACCCGGTATGCAGAAATAAGCCTACTACATTTCCTACAATTACACCAAGAATAATTCCGAAAACCGCACCGATTAAACTTATGAATACTGATTCAAAAAGGAATTGAGAACGAATACTTTTACGGGTGCCACCAATGGCTTTTATCAGGCCTATTTCGCGGGTGCGCTCGTTTACCGCTACCAGCATAATATTCATAAGTCCTATGGCTGCGCCAAATAAAGTGATGAGCCCTATAAATGCTGCTGCTGTGGTAATAGCGCCAAGGCTGCTCATAAATATTTCTGCAAGGCTATCGCTTTTGTCAATATAAAAATTATTTTCCTCATCAATGGCAAGCTTTCGTATGGGTCGAAAAGTTCCCTTAGCCTCTGATATAGCCGGTTCCAGCTCGTTGATATTATTTACCATCACACCAATATTCCATGAAGTGCCATCCGTTGGAAATAAACGACGAACGTTATTGTAAGTAGTAAGCACAATATTATCTGCATTCAAAAAAGCGCTGGAACCTTTATCTTTTAAAACGCCTGTTACATGATACTTTATTCCGGCTACGTTTATCATTTTATCAATGGCCCTTTGTGTGTTCTCTCCGTATAGCTTTTGGGCAACGCTGTTGCCTAAAATACAAATGCTTCTTCCACTCTGCACATCCAGCTTATTAAAATTTCTTCCAGCAGCAAGGGTGTAGCCGGTTTGGGCCAGGTAATTTTCATCACCCCCACGCAAAGAAATATTGGGATTGGTCTTTACTTTATTATCATTCACCACTACATTCCTCAAACCTATGGAAATGCTTACTCCGGCAGGGAATGAGTATCTTTCTTTAAAAAGCTTTGCCTCCTGGTAGGTGATAATTTTTCGTGCATTTGATTTTTTTTCCCGAAGGGATTTAGTAGAAGTTTTTTTTACTTCCCTTCCTCCTCCTATACGAATCATACGATCGTTGTAACGAATGCTGAAGGAGTTAGCGCCCATAGTAGAAAAGCTTTCTGATAAACTCTGGTTCATCGAAGCGATAGCGGTAATAATTCCAATCAATGCCATAATACCAAACGCTATGATGGCAACGGTGATGCCTGTACGAAGTTTATTACTTCTTACTGTTCGGAAAGCGAGTGAAAGGGAATCTTTTAATTGCATACCTACCGGCTGTTTATTTTTACTAAAGCAGCGTGAAGTTACGGTATCCGGTAAATTTCATTTTACCATTCCTGTATTAATAATATATCCAATCGATTACTAAACCGGGTAAAACACCTAATAAAATAATGAGGCCGGCTGTAATAAACAATAAATATTTAAAAGCGGGAGTTACAGAAATTTGAGAATTTACGCCAGGTACAGGCTCTTTAAAATAGATAGCCTGTATTACTCTGAAATAATAAATAGCGCCGATTGCAGCACAGATCACGGCAAATATCACCAGCCATAATTGATGGCCATCTTTTACCGCGGCCATCAGCACGTAGAACTTAGCAGTAAAGCCGACAGTTAACGGAATGCCGGTAAGAGACAACAAACAAATAGTAGATACCAATGCGAGTGCAGGATGCGTTTTTCCCAGCCCATTAAAACCCTCGATAGAATAATCACTCATTTTTATAATGACTGCAAAAATACCAATGGTGGCAAGACTATAAGCTACTGCGTATAAAAGCAATCCTTCGCGTGCCGTATCGTTCAAAGCAAAGAGAGCGAACATCATAAATCCCGCATGTGAAATACTGGAATACGCCAGCATTCTTTTCACACTTTGCTGAAAAACGGCGGTTACATTTCCTATTAATAATGTGGCCGCGGTAATTACCACAATCAACATTTGCCATTGATGTTGCATAGTGCCAAATGATGTCTGAAATAAGCGGATAAATGCGATGAATGCGGCGATCTTTACAATAGTCATCATAAAGGAGGTAATCACTGGCGGCGCGCCATCATAAACATCGGGTGCCCAAAAATGAAAAGGCGCTGCAGACACTTTAAAAGATAACGCTATCATTATTAAAACCAATCCTGCGGCAATCAGCACCGGCAATGTTCCCTGGCCAAGATTGATAGCATCAATGTAAAAAGAACCTAACGTATTTCCTCCATAGATCAACGCTATTCCCATAAGTAAAAGGCCTGTAGAAAAGGCGCCCATCAAAAAATATTTTAAAGCGGCTTCGTTACCTTTTAAATCCTTTTTATCACTTCCTGTTAGTATGTACAATGGGATAGATAAAATTTCAATTCCGAGAAAAAGTAGTAATAAAGTATTGAAGGAAGAGCAGATAGAAACTCCGCATAAAACAAAAAATACCAGGCTGAAATATTCGGAAACATGAAGTCCAATCTTTTCAAAATCTTTCCCATTCAAAAGAAAAAGTAATAAGGTACAGGCAAAAGCGATGGTATTAAAATGCAGCGTAAATTTATCGAACCGCAACATGCCCCTGGTATCTACATTAAAAATTGATGTACCAAAAAATTCTAAAATATTGGCAGTCAGAATAATAATAATACCGGCAATAGCCCAGTATTTTGGCGTGGTACTTTTTTTAAAAAACACTCCACCAAACATCATTACAACTCCCCAAAGTGCCGTTAATATAATCGCATTCATAATGTAGCCATACCCTTACGGGCGTTTATTTATTTAATAAAAATCTTATTCTCTTAAAAATTCCTACCGGTATTTAATAACCGGACAAAAGGCTCAACCAATCAACAATATAACCGTTCAACAATCAATATCCATCTTCAAAATTATTTCACCATTACGCCTCTTAAAATATCGGCAACAGTTCCCTGTGTTAAATGAATGACAGGTTCCGGATAAACACCCAATATAATTATAGAAACTACCAGGATTGATAATACAATTATTTCTCCCGATCCTAATCGTCCTGCTCTTTCAGTTAAGGCATTTAATTTTCCATAAAAAACTTTTTGAACCATACTCAGCATATATGCTGCCGAAAGTACAATTCCTACAATGGCAACAATGGCATACCATTTATTGAATTCAAACAATCCATTGAACATTAAGAATTCACTGACAAATGAATTAGTAAACGGCAGCGCAATATTGGCAAAGGCAATCGCTACAAGGAACATAGCCAGCGCAGGAGATTTTATAGCAAGTCCGCCGAGTTCAGATATTTTCCTAACTCCCGTTTTCTTTTCAATAATATCAACAACAATCCACAGAGCCAGAATATTAATTCCATGATTCAGCATCTCAAGCATTACGCCCTGTAACCCTGATGAATTACGGACGAATACAGCCGCCGCCATTAACCCTAAATGTGCGATAGAAGTCCATGCCACAAATCTTTTAAGATCACTTTGAACCAGGGCAACACAGCTTGCATAAAGTATCCCGATAATGGAAAAAGTAATCACAATATTAGCAAACTGCGCATCTGCAGCCGGAAATATCGGGAGCAACCACCTAATCATTCCGAATACGCCCATCTTTACCATAAGCCCACTCAACACCATAACCGCGGGATAATTTCCTTCTTCATACACAAACGGCTGCCATGTATGCAAAGGCCACACGGGAATTTTTACTGCAAACGCCAGGAAAAATAACCAGAACAGCCAGCTTTGCTGAGCCGGTGAAAGTGCGGCGCTATAAAAAGCATTTATAGAAAAAGAATGAATAGAATCGGGCGATACCTGTGGTGTATGCAGGTAAACAAAAATGATGGCGACGAGCATCAGCAGTGAACCTGTAAAAGTATAAATGAAGAATTTAAAAGTGGCTTGTATCCTCTTCTCGCCACCCCATTTGCTGCAAAGAAAATAAATAGGAATTAGCGCCAGTTCCCAAAAGAAATAAAATAGCAAGGCATCTGTGGATACAAACACACCCATAATACCGGCCTGCGATAATAACATGAGCGCAAAGAATGCGTTAGCATTTTTCCATTCAGATTTATAAGTAGCCGCAAAAATAAGTGGATAGGAAAACGCAGTTAAGAAAGTGAGTAAGAATCCCATTCCATCGAGGCCAACAGAAAACGAGGAGCCTATATAAGGCATCCAAATGTAGGATACGTTGTGGTAATAAAAATATTCAGGATGATGCGCTACATCTGTAAAACACAAGCTGATAACGGATACCACCAGAGTAGCTATTGATGATAAAAGTGCGAACGTTTTTACCGTCCTGGCATTTTTTATAAAAATAGCTATCAGCCCTGTAACAAAAGGTATCCAAAGCAACAATTCCGGAAAAGTAAAATAAGTACCCAGCATCAAATTTATTTTGAAAACAATTGAATAATAAACAATAACAACATACCCACCACCATCAATAAAAGATAAGAGCCCACCTGCCCGCTTTGCAGCAATCTTAATTGGCGGCTTCCATAATTAATGCTTCTCCCCACACCATTTACAATGCCATCAATTCCTTTTTTGTCCACCACATTATTTAATAAATTTCCGATTGCATGGTATGGTTTTATAAAGAGAAAATCATACAATTCATCCACATAAAATTTATTTTTGATCACTCTTGCAAACGCGCTTTTTTCAGGTGCAAAGGCTGTAATATTTTTATACTTGTTCCATGCCCAAACTGATACGGCGATTGATAAAATGACAGTAACGCCCATAAGGATAATCTCTGTTTGGTGAGTGTTTGTATGCTCTCCCAGTATTTGTTTGGACCGAGCAAATACCGGCGATAAAAAATCACCTATTTTATTTCCTCCTTTTCCAAAAACTTCAGGAATGCCAACAAAGCCCCCAACAGCAGAAAGGATGGCCAGAATAATCAACGGAATGGTCATGCTACCTGAACTTTCATGCAGATGATGCTCCTGTTCCTGGGTTCCCCTGAATTTTCCGGCGAAAGTGAGCGCCAATAAACGGAACATATAAAATGCTGTAAGCAGCGCGCCTCCTAACCCAAGTGCATATAATAAAGGACTGGAAGTAAATGCCGCGTTTAAAATTTCATCTTTTGAAAAGAAACCTGAAAATGGTGGAATGCCCGCAATAGCAAGACAGGCCACAAAAAAAGTGATGTAGGTAATGCGCATTTTTTTGCCAAGGCCACCCATTTTAGTAATGTCCTGTTCACCCGCCATTGCATGAATAACTGAACCCGCGGCGAGGAACAAAAGGCCTTTGAAAAACGCGTGAGTCATTACATGAAAAACAGCAGCCGAATAAGCGCCCACTCCCAATCCTAAAAACATATAACCCAACTGGCTCACCGTGGAATAGGCCAGCACTTTTTTAATATCATTTTGTTTTAAAGCAATAACTGCTGCAAATATTGCGGTAGCAAGACCTGTAATGGCTACTACTGTCATAGTAGTGGGCGCCAATGAATATAAAATATTGCTTCTTGCCACCAAATAAACACCGGCAGTTACCATAGTAGCCGCATGTATCAGTGCAGATACAGGCGTAGGGCCTGCCATCGCATCAGGAAGCCAGGTGTATAATGGGATTTGCGCACTTTTTGCGGTAGCCCCTAAAAAGAACAACAAAGAAATTCCAACAATGTCAGTAGTATTTACATCAGGTATTAAAGCGATAAATCCATTTTGCGAATTATAAAGCTCATGATAAGAAACGGTTCCAAATAAAGAAAGGAGCCAAAAGATTGCCAGTAAAAAACCAATATCACCAATACGATTCATGATGAAAGATTTTTTACCCGCATCATTATTTTCATGGTCTTTGAACCAAAAGCCAATAAGCAAATAAGAGCAAAGGCTGATACCTTCCCAACCGATATACATAATTACATAATTGCCGCCCAATACCAACAGCAGCATAAAAAACACAAATAAATTGAGGAAAGAAAAATATCTTCCAAAGCCTTCCTGCGTTTCACCTTGCATGTATCCGATGGAATAAACATGAATTAAAAATCCTACGCCGGAAATGATCAAAAGAAATACCGAAGTAAGCTGATCAATCTGAAACTCAAAAGGGATATGTAGTTTTCCGAATTTAATAAAATCGAAGTAATGAATGTTTTGTACCACAAAACCTTCTTTGGAAGCTGTCAGAAAAACCAGAACGCTCAAACAAAAAGAAATAAATACCACACCACTTCCTATAATTCCCACTGTCGTTTTTGAAAGAGATTTTCTTGCCAGCCCGTTAATTAAAAATCCAATTAACGGAAGAAGAGGAACCAGGTAAATAAGATTAATTACATTCATAGACCAGACTTCGTCAGTGTTTTAAAATTTTAAATATTTTTTCCGTCTTATTCATTTGGATATTAATTTTTCAACCTGTTTAAAAAATTAATATCAATAGAACGGGTATTTCTATACATCATTACAATAATGGCCAGCCCAACACTTACTTCTGCAGCAGCAACTATCATTATAAAAAAAACAAAGATTTGCCCGCTTGTGGCCATTGTGCTGCCAAAAGCATTCGTTCCGGCCAAATGCATTTTTGAAAAAGCTACCAATAATAAGTTTACCGAGTTAAGCATAAGCTCAATGCACATAAAAACGATAATTGAATTTCGCCGGGTAAGTGCGCCAATAATGCCAATACAAAATAACGCTAACGATAAAAATAAATACCACTTAATTTCCATAATTACAACTTTACATATAAGCCGATTCCTGCAGTGTTGGAAGCAGGGGCTATTGAAAAAATATCTTTAATCTTCTTAACCGCGATTCCATTAAATATATCAATTGCTTTATAAGACGCGCCTTTTGTAAGAAATTTTACGATAAGCCCACTACCAATAGCTCCTATACCAGAATATAAAGCGCCATTGTAATCCTGCTTCTGAAGAGAATTATCTAATTTTCTCACCAGGCTATATACTGCAATTGCACTGCCCGCATAGGCCGCTACTTTGTAAACTGTTCTCCCGGTTTTAAATGTCCTGAATAATTTATTTATTTCATCATTTTTCTTTAACCCAAGTATTTCGCTCACTTTTGAAATTTGGTCAATAGGTGTTTTACCAAGACTAAATTTAGGGGCAAATCCTTTTTGAACATGCATTACTTTTCCAATAATATCCTGAATATCTATATGGCTCAAATCTATTTGTGCAAAAGATTTCTGCCCATAAAACATACACATAAACAAAAGAACCAAAGCCATCAATTTCTTCATACTTTGCTTTTTTTAACCGGGTCTTTTTTGCCAGTAACAATAGCGCCTACCATAGCACTCAAAAATAAAATGCTACTTACTTCAAAAGGCACTACGTATTGATTGAATAAAGCTTTCCCAAGATTTTCGATTAATCCCACACTGGTTCCGGGCCTGATTACCACATTTTGTGTATCTGCATGTGAAAGCGCCGCAACTAAAACGATCATTAAAGTTAAACCTGAAATAATACCGGCCATTTTCATGTAAACATTTTTCACCGGTTCGGCATCTGCATTTAAATTCATCAGCATTACCACAAAAAGAAACAGTACCATGATGGCACCTGCATAAACGATGATATTTACAATAGCCAGAAACTGCGCATTCATTAAAATATAATGCCCTGAAATGGCAAAGAAAACCACGATCAGCCATAACACACTAAAAATAGGGTTCTTACTGGAAACCACGCCAATAGCGGCTATCAAAGCCAAAGCAGTTAAAAACCAAAATACAATCTGAGTTACTTCCATTTATTTATTTTTTTCAGCGCGGAGCTATAACATAGCACCTATTTAACGTTCATTCCCATGACCTTCCGGATGTGTTATCCTGTTTCCTCTCGCCTTTGCAAATGCTTCGGGGTCCGTTTTAGGATGGGGTATCAACAAGTCTTCTTTTCCATAAATAAAACCTTTGCGCTCGTAATTTGCGGGAGCAAAAGTTTCTGTGAGGTATATGGCATCTTTCGGACAAGCGTCTTCGCATAATCCACAAAATATGCAACGCAACATATTGATCTCATACTTTGCTGCATACTTTTCTTCCCTGTATAAATCTTCTTCCCCGGGTTTGCGTTCTGCGGCTTCCATAGTGATCGCTTCTGCAGGACACGCCACTGCGCACAATCCACAGGCTGTACAATTTTCGCGTCCCTCTTCATCTCTGTTTAAAATCTGTAGCCCACGGAATACAGGACTGAACGGCCTTTCCTGCTCCGGATATCGTATGGTAGGTACCTTTTTAAACATGTGCCTGAACGTAATTCCCATTCCTTTAAAGATAGCGGGCAAATACATTCGTTCCCAAATTGTCATGGGCTGTCTTGAAACAGGTTTTATTTTGGATGTTAATGCTTGCATTATAATAATGTTTTTAAAATACTTTTGAACCCAATTTTGAAAACTATTACTTCAGTTTTCATAGCCACAATAGTTACAACTTATCTACATATCTTTCTCTAAAATATTCCTAAACAATTTTACTTAATAGTTTCTACCGATTGAATCATCGCGTGCAAAAGTATTATTATGTTTAGAAATGCCAGTTATTTTGTTTTAATAAAATGATAGCTCCTGTTACCAGCATATTTAATAATGCCAAAGGTAATAGTAGTTTCCATCCAAGATTCATTAATTGATCGTACCTGAATCTGGGAACAGTCCATCCCACCCACATAAAAAGAAAAATGAAACAACAAATTTTGATAAAGAATACTCCACATTCCAGCACCGCCGTCCAGTTCATTCCAATAGTATGGATCAGGTTCGCATCATTTACAAAAGGGATATCATAGCCTCCAAAATAAAGCGTTGCCATTACAGCGCCGCTCAAAAACATGTTGATGTATTCTGCAAATAAATAGAACCCAAGTTTCATGGAAGAGTATTCCGAATTATAGCCACCTATCAGTTCATTTTCAGCTTCCGGCAAATCGAAAGGGGTACGATTGGTTTCTGCAAAAGCGCAAATGAGAAAAATTAAAAATCCCAAAGGCTGATACATAATATTCCACCACTGGTCTTTTTGCTGTTCCACCATTTCGCTGAGGCTAAGCGTTCCGGTTACCATTAACAGGGCAATCAGTGAAATACCCAAAGCCAGCTCGTAACTAATTATTTGCGATCCTGCGCGCATAGCGCCTAATAAAGAAAATTTATTGTTACTTGCCCAGCCACCAATCATAATGCCATAAACTCCCAGGCTCACTACACCAAAAATGTAAAGGATGCCAATATTTACATCCGCTATTTGCAGGGAAACATGTCTTCCAAAAAAATCAATGGTGCCGCCCCAGGGAATTACGGCGCTCACCATAATCGCGGTGAGCATAGCAAGGCAAGGGCCAAGGATAAATAAAAATTTGGATGAAAAGTTAGGAACGATCTCTTCCTTATAAAATAATTTCAGACCATCTGCCATGGGTTGAAAAATACCAAATGGGCCTGCGCGGTCGGGGCCCACTCTATCCTGCATCCATGCGGCTACTTTTCTCTCAGCATAAGTAGAGTACATGGCCACCATCAATGAACCCATCACTACTGCTAAAATTAAAACCAATTTCTCAGTTAAAAGCGCCCAGTCAAGAACTAAAAATATTTGTTGTAAATACATTTGCGAAAACTAATTTTAATTATAGTACTTTTTTATGGTCATTAATTTCTATTCTTATAGGGTCGGTGTCAACAATTTCTTTCTCTTCGTCCCGTTCAATAAAAGTAATGGAGGTAGCGGGGCCAGGAAGAATACTCAGATCAATATCCGCCGTATTCACCTCACTTTCTTTATGAATGTCCAAAAGTAATTGCGGATCGCGTCCTTTTAATACTTTATCTAGAGGATCTGATGGCGCCACTTTTTTTACATAATGATTGGTAGAAATTACAGAATGCCTGCTTATAGTAGTGGGCCCTTCGATAACCCAATCTGAAGCTTTCTTTTTTTCAAAGCGGCATGTGTTGCATATCCAGGCTGCTTTTCCATCAATATCCTGCACTTCGCCCCACGGATCTTTTCTGGAAGTAACTCTATATACTTCGTCGCCACGATTCCATAAAGTAACCTTGCCACAACATTTATCACAATCGCGGTGGGCCTCATGCGGCTTTAAAAACCAAACCCGGTTTTTAAACCGGTAAGTACGGTCAGTGAGTGCGCCAACCGGGCACACATCAATCATATTTCCACTAAAATCGTTGTCAATGGCTTTTGATATGTAGGTGGAAATATCTGATTTGTCCCCGCGATCTAATATACCATGAATGCGATGATCCGTAAGCTGATCTGCCACGTACACGCAGCGGTAACAAAGAATGCATCGCGTCATGTGCAACTGAATGAAAGGACCTATATCTTCTCTCACAAATGTTCTTCGTTTAAACTCATAGCGGGTAAAACCATCTCCATGTCCGTAGCTGAGATCCTGCAAATAACATTCGCCTGCCTGGTCGCAGATAGGACAATCCAGTGGATGATTGATCAATAAAAATTCCACTACGCCTCTTCTGGCATCCAAGGTTCTTTCACTGGTAGTATTTTTTACAATCATGCCGTCCATTACATTCGTCCTGCACGAGGCTACTAACTTAGGCATGGGCCGCGGATCTTTTGTGGAGCCCGCTGCCACTTCTACGAGGCAGGTCCTGCATTTACCGCCACTGCCCTCCAGTTTGCTATAATAGCACATGGTGGGCGGCGCCACTTCGGGGCCTATCATCCGTGCGGCGTTTAAAATCGTGGTTCCTTCAGGCACTTCAATGGTAATGCCGTCTATGGTTATTTTTATTAATTTTTTTTCTTCAGGCATATCTCAATTCTTTTAAATCAGAATGATAACTCTTTAATTTTTTTATGAACTCTATTACTTCTTTCAATTTGTTTTATGTCATATTGATCTAAAACTTTTTATTTCTATGTTATCTATTAATCTCATTCATTGTTTTTAAATTTTGTCCTTCTGCCATAACTACTTCATTCTTTTGTACCGATTTTGGGTAAAATAAATATCTCAAATTTTATCGCAATATCCAAAGCCCGTTTCGCATCCTCTAAATAAATGTCTTCAAAATTATCAGGGTATCGTGATTGCATATAATTCACGCTCACCCAGGTTAAATGCTCTTCAAAAGTTAAAAATGTTTCATCATAATTTTCGGAAATCTTGCACAAAATCAATAGATCATGAGTTCGAATACCAGATTGTTTATGAAATAGCAAAAATGCTTTTAAATATTTTTCAATAGATTGCTGACTGTGCATTAAAATCGCCCTTAAAACAAAATGCTTTTCAAGATGCAACTCCCTGGCAACCAACAAATCATTTTTTGCAAATTCAACCCATAAATTATATTCTTTACTATCGCTCATATAATGTTTTCGCATTTTTTAAAGCACTGTATAAAAAAGAATACTTGTTTTCTTTTAGTTCAATATATTCATTCAAGCTATACATTTTAAAATCTTTAGGAAACAAAAGATTTGGTAAAGCAGTTTTCAAATTTAATTTTGTAAGTATATCAATCCTGTTTTTCTTCTCCAGTTCTTCTCTCACAATTACAATAATATCTACATCACTATGTTTATCCGGTACACCAAAAGCATAGCTGCCAAACAACAATACCTTTTCAGGTCGAACTTCTTCAACAATTATATCCGTAACTTTCTGTATTTGACTAATAGTAATCATTTTATTTTCTATTCCCATAAATCTTTGACACCTATTTTCACCGTCTTGCGTTCTTTAGATTCCTTATCGCTTTCTTTTAGCATGGCCTCCTACTCCTGATTTTGTTTACTCTCCACCTTAAAAGAAAAGCCAAAATCTTTTGCTAATTGAGCCAATGCTTTTATCTGTTCTTTCAATTTCGGATTTACGGTTATGGATTTCATTATTTGTAATCTTTTTTAATAAACTATTATACAGTAGCTACCACCTCCAACGGATCCGCATAATGTGCCAGTCCATAATTTCTTACCAAACATTCTTTCGGATTATTCACATGCCATTCAAACTCATCCCTGAAATGCCTGATAGACGCGGCAACGGGCCATGCTGCTGCATCACCAAACGGACAAATGGTATTGCCTTCTATTCTTCGCTGAATATCAAAAAGTAAATCAATGTCTTTCATATCACCTTTTCCATTTTCTATTTTTGAAAAAACTTTTTCCAGCCATCCTGTTCCTTCGCGACATGGTGAACATTGACCACAACTTTCATGATGATAAAATCTTGAAAGGGTTAATGTATGCCGCACTACACATTGGTCTTCATCCAACACAATAAAACCTCCCGAACCCATCATACTTCCGGTGAGAAAACCACCATCGGAAAGGCTTTCGTAATTCATATATCTCGTTTCTCCTTTGGCAGTTTTAAGTAAGAGATTGGCCGGTAAAATAGGGACCGAGGAACCTCCCGGAATACATGCTTTCAATCTTTTACCATTGGCGATACCACCGCAATATTCATCACTGTAAATGAAGTCTTCTACAGAAATCGTCATGTCAATTTCATAGACACCCGGTTTATTAATATTGCCACAGGCCGAGATTAATTTGGTTCCGGTTGATCTTCCCACCCCGATCTTAGAATAAGCTTCTGCTCCATCGTTGAGAATAGGAACTATTGCGCAAATTGTTTCCACATTATTTACCACCGTTGGGCAGCCCCAAACTCCTTTTATGGCAGGGAAGGGTGGTTTTATTCTTGGTAATCCTCTTTTGCCTTCAAGGCTCTCTAAAAGTGCAGTTTCTTCCCCGCAGATGTAGGCGCCGGCTCCCCGATGGGTGTATATTTCACAATCAAATCCACTTCCTAAAATATTTTTTCCCAGGAAACCATTTTGCTTTGCTTCCGCGATTGCCTTATCCAGAATATCGCAAACCCAATCATACTCTCCGCGAATGTAGATGTAAGAAACGTTGCTTCCCAATGCAAATGATGAAACAATCATCCCCTCAATCAATAAATGCGGAATGAATTCCATGAGGTAACGATCTTTAAAAGTACCGGGCTCACTTTCATCTGCATTGCAAATAAGATAGCGCGCCACACCTTCAGGCTTTGCCAGGAAACTCCATTTAAGTCCGGTAGGGAAGCCCGCGCCACCACGGCCTCGCAGTCCACTCTTTTTAACTTCTTCTACAATATCAGCAGGCTGCATCTTCAAAGCCTTCTCTACGCTGGTATATCCTCCTTCACGGCGATACACATCAAAATTCCTGATGCCTTCAACATGAATTTTATTTAATAATAATTTTTTGCTCATAATCTGTTTTCCTTAAACCGGAATTTAATTATCTTATAATTTTTTGCTTCTTCATTTTATTGGATTCTCAATAGCACTTTCATTTAAATTTAAACAACGCGCTAAAGCTTTGCCGCATATAATTCCTTAATTATTTGCTGCTGCTTTTGCTACACATTCTTCAATGATCTGGTCAACTCTCTTTTTGGTTAAATGTTCTTTATAAACCTTTCCTAACTGCATCATAGGTGCATAACCACAGGCTCCAAGGCATTCTGCCGTTTTCAGAGTAAATAATCCATCAGGTGTGGTTTCATTTACTCCTATTCCTAATTTCTCTTTGATATAGGCAATTATCTCATCGCTTCCTTTAAGCATGCAAGGCCCTGTTTGGCATATTTCAAAAACAAATTTTCCTACCGGCGCGGTATTATACATCGAATAAAAAGTAGCCACTTCGTAAACTTCTATCGGTTGTATATTTAATAAAGAAGCCACATAATCCATAGCGGCCGCATCAATCCAACCGCCCATTTGTTCCTGCGCCAAATGCAATACAGGGAGTATGGCACTTTTTTGCTTCCCCGCCGGATAATGGCTGATAAACTCGTTTACCTTATCTAATTTTTCTTGTGAAAAAGTCATTTTTCTTTATTTCTAAATTTTAATTTATCAATATCTGCAATATCCTGTGGCCTTCCCGCTTTTGCTTTCACTTTCAATAAATCTGCATAACCAATAAAATTAATGGCTGCTCCCTGCAAAGCAATCACTTTTTTATTTTTCCAGGCTTGCTCGAAAGGTACGCCATCAAGATCATTCAGAATATCTATCCGTACCGGCTCATGCCCTAGTTGTGTAATAAAATCTCTCTTTAAAAAATCTTCCTTTTTAAGATTTAGAGATCCAAATCCAAAATCAATTATAACCTCCACCATTTTTACTGCATTCTCCTCAGATAGTTTAATACATATATCCAAATCTTTCGTAGATCGGGGATAGCCATGAATACTAACTGCGTAACCCCCAATTACTAAATACTCAACTTCATGTTTATTACACAATTCCACAAAATCAATAAAATCAGTCTCAAGTTTCAGCTTCTTCATATTTGCTTCTTTTATACACCACTTTCTCCATGGATGCATTCTCAATATTTCCATAACTCAGCTCTCTCAAATCCATCAACGCCCTCAAACGGTATTCTCCGGATTTCGTGGACCAATACAAATTATCCACTTCTTCAGCTTCTTTAAAACTGAGGCTTTTGGCCACTAATGCTATTTTTCTTTTTTTATCCATAAAATAAAATCGAAATCGCTTCAATTCTTAGTTCGTACTCTAATTACGCATCCAGTTCTCCCGCTATCAGATTCAAACTACTCATAGTAATTATGGCATCACTCAGCATACTTCCTTTGGTCAATTCCTCATAAGCCTGGTAATAGATAAAGCAGGGTCTTCTGAAATGCAAACGGTATGGCGACCTTCCTCCATCTGTCAATAAATAAAAACCAAGCTCGCCATTAGCGCCTTCCACGGCTGAATAAATTTCTCCTACCGGCATTTTAATTTCGCCCATTATTATTTTAAAATGATAAATAAGCGCTTCCATACTTTTATAAACATCTTTCTTGTCGGGCAAATAATATTCAGGTACGTCAGCATGAAAAACTTCAGCCTCAGCGCCTTTAAATTCCTGCACTTTTTGATAGGCTTGTTTTATTATTTCAAGGCTTTGCCACATTTCCTGGTCGCGCACTAAAAAACGATCGTAACAATCACCCGTATTTCCTACAGGAATGGTGAAATTAAAATCTTCATAACTGCTGTAAGGCGTATGAATACGAACATCATAATCCACACCGGCAGCACGAAGGTTAGGTCCGGTAAAACCATAATTGAGGGCACGCTCTGCAGAGATGGGACCCACACCAATCGTGCGATCCATGAATATCCGGTTCCTGATAAAAAGATCATTAAACTCTTTCAAAACCGGAGGCCATTCTTTTATGAACCTTTCTAATTTCTCAAAGGCCTGGGGTGTAAAATTTCTTTCAAAGCCTCCGATTCTACAAATATTAGTTGTCAATCGCGATCCACATATTTCCTCATAAATTTCATAAATAAGCTCTCTGTATTGCATTAAATATAAGAATCCGGAAAAGGCGCCGGAATCCACACCCACAATAGAGTTGCAAATAAGATGATCTGAAATGCGCGCCAGCTCCATGATAATTACCCTGAGATAATCTACCCGCTTTGGCGTTTTTACTCCCAATAATCTTTCACATGCAATGACCCATCCGATATTATTTATGGGCGATGAACAATAATTTAGCCGGTCGGTGAGTGTAGTTATCTGGTATAAGTTGCGATGCTCCGCAATCTTTTCAAATGCCCGGTGTATATACCCTACGGTCTGTTCTGCACTAACCACTACTTCGCCATCCAGTTCAATTATGTTCTGAAATACACCATGAGTAGCAGGGTGCGTAGGCCCCAGGTTAATAGTAGTCGTCTGCTTTTCTATGTCTCCTTCCGGAAGTTTTATATGTTCGCTCATTGTGTTATGCTCAGTTGATATTTTTTATATTTTCTTCCGATTTTATTCATATTCTTTTCTGCTTTTTACTTTTTATGAAATTAGTAAATCGGGCAACCGCAAGGCTGGCTTTTAGGAACGGCCAAACATCTCATCATCTTTATCTGATCTCTTTTGATCTTCCAAAGGAAACTCTTTTCTCAATGGGAAATAATCCATTTCATCTATATTCAAAATCCTCTTCAAATTTGGATGACCGATAAAATTGACTCCATAAAAATCAAACGTTTCTCTCTCCATCCAATTTGCTGCAGAATACAACGCTGACGCGCTGAATACATCGGGCTTGCTTACATCAGTAAATACTTTATAACGAATGCGGATGTTATCAACCAAATTATGTAGGTGATACACCACAGCTAATTCTTTCCCTTTACTATCAGGATAATGTACGGCGCACAGATCTGTCATAAACCTGAATTGTAAAGTAGGTTCGTCATAAAGGAACTGAAGAATTTTCAGGTTCAAATTTTTATCAGAAGAAAAAGTAAGCATGCCATATGGTTCTGCCCATCCGGTGATTTCCTCACCAAATCTTTCTATTAATTTTTGTCTTATTATCTCGTTGGTTAAAGCCATTTTTAATTTGAAAATTGCGTCATGAAAATTTGAAAATAAAAGAACATCATCAACTATTGAATTCCATAAGTAGCCATCAATTCTTTATATCTATCCGAATGTCTTCTTCTGAGGTCTTCATTGCCTACAAGGTCCTGCACTCTCATAAATCCATCCAGGATAGCCTCTGGCCGTGGCGGGCAACCGGGTACATATACATCTACAGGAATAACCTGGTCTATTCCCTGCAATACCGAATAGGTGTCGAAAATACCGCCACTGCTGGCACAAGCTCCCATAGCCAGCACCCACCTGGGTTCTGCCATTTGAATATAGACCTGTTTTAAAACCGGAGCCATCTTTTTTGCAATGGTTCCTATTACCATTAACAGATCGCACTGGCGCGGTGAAAAGCTTACTCTTTCTGATCCAAAACGGGCAAGGTCGTAATGAGAAGCCATAAGCGCCATAAACTCAATTCCGCAACAGCTTGTTGCAAAAGGCAGAGGCCAAATGGAATTCTTACGGGCAAGACCAACAACATCACTAAATTTAGAAGCAAAAAACCCCTGACCAGTATATCCGTCGGGCGCTTCCACATATGACAACGGCGTTTCTAAAGGTTTGTTGGTAATATTATATTGAACAGGACGGGCCATAATAGATTTAGATTTTAGATTTCAGATTTTAATACAATCGCACTTTTCAACTATTCTACTTTTTTAAGCAATAAAATATAGATTTCAGATTTTAATACATAGTCTTTTCACCTCTCTCATGCCTCTCCTCATTTTTTCAACCCCCTCAACTTTTCAATACTTCAACACCTAATCCTTTCGGTCTTATCAATCAGACGGAGACCATCATATCAATCAGACGGAGACCGTAAGATTGATTAATCTTCCCAATTTAATCCACCCTTTTTTACAATATAGATAAACCCGCAAATAAAAAAACCAACGAACATCAAAACAGCCATAAATCCTTCCCAACCCAATTCGCGGAAATTAACTGCATAAGGATAAAAGAAAATTACTTCCACATCAAACAAAACAAAAAGAATGGCTACCAAAAAATATTTAATTGCCATCGGCCTCCTGGCATTGCCCTGAGATTCTATACCTCCTTCAAAATTGACCAGTTTATCCGCAGTTTTTCTTTTTGGCCCTAAAACATTGGTAGCAAAAATGATTAGTCCCAATAAAACAATTGCAAAGATTAACTGAATTCCAATTGGTAAATAATTGGAAGTGCTATTAATACTATTAGAAGGAATTTGTAAAAATGTATGTATCAAAATTGAAAAATTATTATTGCAAAAATAAGGCAGACATATCAATAATCCATAGGAGAAAATAGGAAGTGCAACATCACTTACCCAAATAATTTTTTATTGAGATAAAAAATGGAACACACAAAAAGACTCCCGGTTTTGCCGGGAGTCTTTTTTTAGCAGGTATGATTTTACATTAAGAGCCTATTTACTTTTGATTCGCAGGCGGCGGCGTTGCAGATCTTTTGAGAACAGAACTGAATGCGTCTTTTGTTTTAAGCGCGGTAGCATCTGCGGGATCCACTTCTAATATTTTTTCATTAAAGTTATCGGCTGTTTTTGCATCTTTTAAAACATTGTAATAATAGGCCACCATATACCTGTATGCAGGAATGAGCTTGTCTTTTAAGGCAGACTTATCGGCTGAGGTATCGGCGATAGCAATTATTTTTTCGTAATCAGGCTTGGCCAGTCCTGCAGTGCCTGCAGTATCAATTCCTTCTTTAGAGCGTGCTCCAAGGTACCATCCATATGTATCATCGGGATATTTTTTCTGATAAAGCTGAAACACGGAGTCGGCAGTTTTATAATTTCCACCTCTGTAATCTGAATAGCCGGCGTAATACAAATCCACTTTTCCATAATCAGGATTCAGACTTAAAACTTTTCCGTACCATTTACCCGCTTCCACAAATTTACCTTCATCATAAAGGGTTTTAGCAATGTCTTTTACATACCCGAGCTTGTTGGCAGGAATTGTGTCGAGCGCTATGGCTTTATCTACATAAGAAGCGGCCAGTTCATCATTTCCCGAAAAGTCTAATAATACTTTTGCATAAGTTGCATAATCATTAGGGCCTATTTTTTCTGGATTCACTTTGGTAAAAAATTCTTCAAAATATTTTTTTGCGTTTAAAGAATCTCCCATTTTATCATATGCATAAGCTTTCAAACCATACAGATTAGGGAACGGCTTTGCAGCGCCTGTGCTGGCAATACAGGCATCGGCTTTTGAAATAGTTTCGCTGTATTGTTTGGACACGTACATAAGAGAGGCTACTGCATAACAGTTTTTGGAATCCTGGTCTGCCACGGCAATATATTTATTCAAATATTCTCTTGACTTATTTACATCGCGTTGATAGTAATAACTGTAAAGCCAGTAATAAACCGGGGCAAAATTAGGATCTGTGGCAATGGCATCATTATAGTATCTCATATAAATGGGTTCCTGACCGTATCCTTGTGTTTCATAGATTCTGCCAATCATAAAATTGGATCGTGCATTTTTAGGGTCCAATGATATGGCGTTTTGATAGGATATGGTGGCATTAGCGCCATCAATTAATTTCCGGTAAGCATCTCCTAATGCAATCTGTATTTCGGGGTTCTTTTTATCTCTTTCGGCTGCCTGTTTCAATTTATCAATTGCGTACACCGCGTCGCCTTTCTTTGGATCTATATTGGCTCTGCCCACGGCAAGAAGTATATCGCCAAGGTCTCTTTTCTTGGTTAAATTAATTGCCGTCTCAAAACGATTTTTTGCATCATTAGCTTTCCCTTCCATCAATTCGATTTCACCGACGCCTATCATTAGTAGCGCTGCATTGGGATTAGCCTGAAGTGTTTTTTGATAC
>JBDSOE010000082.1:0-3641 GCA_039915005.1 Ginsengibacter sp. | reverse complement strand
ATCTCGGTTCTGTTGCAGGTGGAAAGCACCATGCAGCCGGGAAACTTTTTGGCCACCGCTTGTTGTAATACTAAAACAGCATGCTCGGGTAAAAGAGAAAATTTACCACGTACACTAATGTCGCTTTTACGATAATTAATACCGGCAACGCAAAAGTTATTTAAGTAATTATGTAAAGGTTCTGGTATCATAATGGAGTGTTGCAAATGTATTTTTATAAAAAATTTTTCTGGTCATTAGAAAGTCATAAAATATTTTACCATAGATTGTTTTATATTTTGATCCGGATTTTAGCCATCACATTTTTTACCATGCTGTCGCAATACACCAGGTTAAATTCGTAAATATCTTCAGGCGAATACATTTTTTCTATGTGAGTGCGAAGCATTGATTTGGCGCGGTTCAATCTTACCTTCACATTGTTCTCAAGAATATCTAATGCTGCGGCTGTTTCTGAAACGCTGAAGCCATTAAGCTCACGCAGGGTAAATACCATTCTGTAATTGTGTGGTATTTGCTGCAGTGCATTTTCAATCACATATTTCAGTTCTTTATTCATCACATATTTTTCGTTATTGGCTTCATATTGGAACATAGGATTGGAATGGTTTATTTCATACACCTCTACGGCGATTTCATTTTTGAAACTAAATTTTCGTTTTTTCTGATAACAGTGATTGAGCATTATCCTGGTAAGCCATGTTTTGTAAGAGGAACGGTTTTCAAATTTTGCCAGATTGAAGTAGGCGCTCACATTGGTTTCCTGCATAAGGTCTTCTGTATCCTGGTGGTTGTAATTATAAGTACGGCCAATTTTATAAAGCAACGAATTATAACGCCTGATCAATTCTTCATACAATTCCTGTTGTCCCGCTTGCAAAATTTTGTGAATGATCTCTATATCAGAATATTCCTGTAGCGATAGTTTCTCTGTAATTTTCATTAGTATTTATTTGTCCTGTACCATTCTGACTTTATAGTCTGTGTGTATTAGTAAAATGATTAGTTACCCAGCCTAGAAACCATTGCTCATATAAGGTAACGGAATAGTTTTTTTAATTGAAAGGCTACACCACCTTCTGGCCTTACATTTTTAAATTTACTTTCTGTCCTTCACCTGCTTCCAAAACATACAAGCCTTCCTGTTTTTGTGAGGCAACTATTTATGCCGTCTCAATATTTTAGAAAAGATTTCTGGGCTGTGCGATAATAATCTTACCAAAGAATTGAGTGGGCGAACATTTGAAAAGTTACAGAATTGAGGAAGCCTGTTATAAAAAACCTTTCTGCTAAAACAAACGCTTCATTCTGCAAGTCTTAATTTTTTTTAAAAAATTTTTGCAAATGATTGATGCGATTCTGGATTAAGGAACATCTTATAAATTCATTTTTTTTATTTTTTTAGCGGCTTACATTTGTAAATATTTAAAAAATAAGAAAGATGCCTTCCATAACAAAAGCAGTTTTATTAATGAATTTAGGTTCTCCGGATTCCACTCAGGTAAAGGATCTGAGAAAGTATCTTGATGAATTTTTGATGGATAAAAGAGTTATTGATAAGCCCTGGCTATTGCGCGTATTGTTGGTGAAAGGGATTATTGTTCCGTTTCGTGCACCCAAATCTGCTGAGGCTTATAAGACAGTATGGAGCGAAGAAGGCTCACCCTTAATTGTGATAACAAGACAATTACAAAAAGCTTTGCAAAATGAAATTGAAGAGCCGGTTGAAATAGCTATGCGTTATGGAAACCCGGGTTATGAAGAAGGCTTTGATGCATTGCTGAAAAAAAATCCGATGCTGGAAGAGGTGGTTGCTGTGCCTCTCTATCCGCATTATGCCATGTCCAGTTACGAAACAGCAGTGGAACATGCGAAGGAAATTCACCGCAGGAAAAAATATTCTTTCCGGCTTTCTTTTGTGGATCCGTTTTATAATGAACCTGGCTATTTGCAGGCGCTCGCCGAAAATATAAAACCCTTTCTAAGCCAAACTTACGACCAGATTTTATTCAGCTATCATGGAATCCCTGAGCGTCATATCCATAAGAGCGATGTTACCGGCTGCCATTGTCTTCATTCAGAAGATTGTTGTGAAGTGGCTTCACCGGCACATGCGCATTGCTACCGGCACCAGGTTTTTACTACCACAAAAATGGTTATGGAAATGTTGCAAGTCCCCAAAAACAAATACAGTATTTCTTTTCAATCGCGGTTAGGAAAAGGCTGGCTTACACCTTTCACCGATATTAGATTGAAGGAATTACCGGGGGAAGGCATAAAAAAATTACTGATAATATGCCCCGCTTTTGTAAGCGATTGTCTTGAAACGCTGGAAGAGATTGAGATAAGAGGCAGAGAAACTTTTATGGAAGCGGGAGGGGAATCTTTTACAATGATTCCCTGTCTTAATGTAAATCCTTTGTGGGTGAAAGCGCTGGCAGGATATGTGCATGGGGCGTGAATGGTGAATGGGCATTTTGATACTTAATAACTTTTCGGAATTTTAATATTCTACAATCAATTTTAAATTACCCGTTATGTTCGTAATCTTAAATCATCAGAAGTTGGATTCATATAGCTTTTCTAAAACCTTTGTGCCGGAATGTTATAAGCTCTCAAAAAATTTACCGGCAGATGAGAAGTTTGGAATGATTTCATCAAAACCGGTAAATTAAGTATTATGCATTCACGATTCACTATTCACCATTGATTATTCACGTATGTATTTCTACATTAAAGCCCTCCATATCATTTTTGTAATTACCTGGTTTAGCGGTTTATTCTATATCGTGAGGCTTTTTGTATATAGTGCAGAAGCAAATTTGAAGCCCGAGCCTGAAAGATCCATTTTACTAAAACAATTTGGCATTATGCAAAAGCGCCTGTGGTACGGCATTACATGGCCCTCTGCTGTTCTTACTTTATTTTTTGGAGTATGGATTGGTATTTTATATGGAAGTTTACCTGCGTGGCTTTTAATAAAACTTTTCTTTGTATTGGGGCTTTTTATCTATCATTTAAGTCTGCATAAAATTTTTAAGCAACAGCAAAAAGAAAATTTTCGGTGGTCTTCCCAGCAGTTAAGAATCTGGAATGAGGTGGCTACTCTCTTTTTAATTTCCATAGTAATGCTTGTGGTGGTAAAACAATTACTGAGTGTGGTATGGGGATTGGCGGTACTGGTGGGGTTTGCCGTTTTACTTTTAATAGCGATAAAATTTTATAAGAAATATCGGGAAAAGTAAGGTAACATCTCAAATATGTTAAGGAACTATCAAAGCAGAAAGAGCAAGAATGTTTTTATTCACAAAAAATGGCTTTGGCATAGTATTTACAACAGGAAGTGTAACTTAATTATATTCTCTATCTAAAGGAATATAATGGCCGTTGCAAATATGAAAAGCACTGATTTTTTGTTATCTTTTTTTTACATTTTTTGTAATTAATTTTCACATAAGGATCAGGATTAATGCGGTAAGTTTTGGAAGACGAAGGATTTATTTCTTCGTCTTCTTTTTTTATTTTGACTCCCTCTGCAAACCAACAAAAATGGCCTTCCCTTTTGAGAAAGCCTTTTTTTTATGCCTTAATTTTCTTTAAAAATTTCTTGATCCATCTGGTTGGTAAGTATATCGGAACTT
>JBDSOE010000062.1:0-16897 GCA_039915005.1 Ginsengibacter sp. | reverse complement strand
AGCGATGGAAAAAGTTTATACTAAATATCCAAAGGATATAGATGCAGCTACATTTTATGCTTTGGCGCTTGATGGAGCGGCTGACCCGGCTGATAAATCTTTCAGTAAGCAAAGAAAAGCCGGCGCAATTTTAACCGCTTTATACCCTGGTGAACCCAATCATCCGGGGATTGTACATTATATTATTCATAGCTACGATTATCCTGAGCTTGCAGTATTAGCCTTACCGTCAGCAAAAGAATATGCTTCGATAGCTCCTTCTTCGGCACATGCCCAACACATGCCCTCGCATATTTTTACAAGGTTAGGGCTATGGGATGAAAGTATCCATTCAAACCTTACTTCTATTTCTTCCGCAAAGTGCTATGCTGTAAATGCAGGAATTGGAGGCCATTGGGATGAAGAGCTTCATGGCATGGATTATCTTGTGTATGCGTACCTGCAAAAAGCCGAGAATGCTCTGGCAAAAGCACAATGCGATTATCTCAAAACCATTCGGGAGGTTTACCCGGCGAACTTTAAAGTTGCGTATGCTTTTGCTGCTATCCCTTCACGGTATTTACTGGAAAATAAAATGTGGAAAGATGCCGCCAGTATTAAAATACATCCTGACAAATTTCCATGGGAAGAATTTCCCTGGCAAAAAGCGATTTTCCATTTTACCCGGCTCCTTGGTTCTGTTCATACAGGTAATCCTGATTCGGGCAGGGCCGAATTAAAGAAATTAAACACTCTTTACGATGAACTGATGAATGAAAAAGACGTTTATAAAGCGAATCAGGTACTTATTCAAATTAAAACAGCCGAAGCCTGGATATTATTTAAAGAAGCCCGCCCAGATGGCCCGGCCGGAAGGGGAAAAGATAATGAAGCGCTAAAGCTTATGTACATAGCCGCCGGCATGGAGGACAAAACTGAAAAACATCCTGTTACTCCCGGCGAAATACTTCCGGCAAGAGAATTATTGGGAGATATGTTATTACAGATGAATCAACCTGACAAGGCTTTAGAAGCCTACGAGGCAGTTTTAAAAAAGCGCCCCAAACGGTTTAATGGTTTGTATGGGGCAGGACTATCTGCTGCAAAATCCGGCAACTTCAAAAAAGCAAACTACTATTATCAACAACTGACTGAGATAGCCAATTCATCTGATTCCAA
Source organism: Ginsengibacter sp. (assembly GCA_039915005.1). GTDB lineage: Bacteria > Bacteroidota > Bacteroidia > Chitinophagales > Chitinophagaceae > Ginsengibacter. The sequence continues at coordinate 15,739 of JBDSOE010000062.1, read as the reverse complement.
CAGGCGTGAGCTTGAAGTAGCAAAGCTGTTTTTAAAAAATAAAAAACAACTGTAAAGCAGGATACTAATGTCATGTATTTAGAAGAGCCGCCGACAACAAAAAGATTTCGCCAGGCATGTAGTAAACCAATGAAGTCCGTATGGCGTGTAAGCTTACCACCTTTCATATCTCAGAAGCATATAGATAGTTTATTGGTTACAGGCTTTAGGTAACCGCATCATGAAAAAAATTTTCTTTTTCTTTTTCCTTGTTGCGTGTATGTATGGTTAACCGGGTTTCGGAATCTATCATTTTCTCCTGCACTTCATTTTTTATCTTCAATTCTATCTCATTCAAATATTCATCATAAGGTCCTTTGCTGGTGAGGCCTTTCCAGGTAACCGGCAAAATATCCACCAAAATAAAAAAGAGAATCAAAAAACCGGTAGTTACTCTAATGATGGAGTTTGCATCGGAAAGACGCTGTAATGCTTTTTCCCTTTCCAGGTAATCGCGGCTGAAAGTAAGCCGCTTTACCTTTGAGTTCCTTACAGAATCCAGTTTGATGATCGCGATATTATTTTCTAACTTTTTGGCTTCGTTATTCTTCTTTGCCTGCGCCACATCGTAATACAGCCTGTTCAGGTAAGCTGTATCATATTTAAAAGTGGGGCCCTCGCCTGCTTTGCCTGTGGTTCTGTCGTCGCCTCTTACTATTCCTTTAATTTCGTCATGAAGAATCCGTTCCTGCAAATGAATGGTATCATTGAGCGCTCTCAAATTGTTGTCAAGAGTATCCGTTTCCAATTGATAATTCTTTCTTTGTAGCTGGTAAACATTTTCAATGCTATCCACTTTTGCATGTGACACCTCATACATATGTACAGCAATGCTTTCATGAAAATAAAGTAATACCAGGGGATGCGCTACGGCAATTCCCACAAATATTGAAAAAACAAGGCGTGATAAAAAGGTGATTGAAACGGCATCTTTTGCTATAGAACTTTTCTTACGAAAAGTAGATATCACAAACCGGTCGAAAGTAAAAACAATTGCCGCCCAGATAAGACCGGCCAAAAAATATACATAAGGGCTTTCCACAAACGTAGAAATCGCATAGGTCATAGAAAATAAGCCGAGCGTGGCCGGCACCAGAACCAGGGCGCCAAAACCTGCGTGTTTAATGTGTTCTGAGCGGGGGCATTTCTCAATAATGTCTTCATCGGAACCGGCACAGAAAATTAAAAAACGGTATAGTATTGATTTCAAAAGATAAAATTTTCTTTGTGTAAAATCTTTTTAATAAACTTCCTTGTTCCTGTAGCAGGGTGGTTACCTACTCAGAAAATTACAGGAAGATGATACTTCGTTTTTTAAGGTTGAAAGTTGAGAAAGTTGAAATCAAATGTAATAATAAAGGGCTGAGCCGGCAAAGGCATTAACAGAACTTTTGTATTATTTTACAGGTTACAAAAAGAGGCTGTCCTTTTGAGACAGCCTCTTTTTTTATACCAATATTATTTTTTTAGCATCAATGTACTTCTTTTACCAGCTTTGCTGCAGGCGCTTTTTTCACTTTTGATGATCTAAGGCGCGCAGTACCTAACGGCTTGTCTTTTGCAAACTCCATCAATACCGGGGCAGCCACAAAAATAGAAGAATACGTACCGGCAAATACACCGATCAACATGGCAAAAGAAAAGCCACGGGTTACTTCACCACCAAATATAAATAAAGCAAGCAGGGTTAAAAATACCGTTGCCGAAGTCATAATAGTACGGCTTAACGTATCGTTGATGGCTTTATTGATAATACCTCCTTTGGAAGCGTTCTTCATGTTATGGCTATCCTCCCTGATTCTATCAAATACAATTACCGTATCATTCATGGAGAACCCGACGACCGTAAGAACGGCTGCAATAAAATGCTGGTCTATTTCCAGTGGAAACGGAACGATGTTTTTAAAGAATGAGAATACTGCAAGCGTTACAAGCACATCATGCAGCAAGGAGACAATGGTACCAAGCGAATAGCGCCAGTCTCTAAAACGAAGAAAGATATAAACGATAATGGCAAAGATGGCAAAGATTACTGCCTTTACCGCGCCTGCCTCCAGGTCTTTAGATATAATAGGCTGCACCAACTGCGAGCTTTGGATATTGTTTTTAACAAATTGATCGTAAGTGAGCGCAGCAGGCAATTGTTCTTTTAGTCCTTTATAAAGTTGAGTTTGCACCGCACTGTCTGCATTTTCCACACCTTTCAGATACGAAGTAGTAATGTTCAGATGTTTACCATCTCCCACCGTTTTTATTACCGGGTGATCCCCGTCAAAAGCAAGCTGAAGCGGGTGACGGATGTCTTCTATATTTACCAACTTACTGAATTCGACCGTGTAGCTTCTTCCCCCTTTAAATTCCACTCCTTTATCAAAACCATTAAAGAAAGATCCGACACCAAAAATAACAACGATCACAGAAAACATATAAGCGTATTTCCTGTATTCCACAAACTTAAAGGCAGCGTGCTGAAATATTTTTTTGGAGAAACGGGTAAAATATTTAAAATGCCTTTCTTTGGTCATCCATATATCTGTAACCAATCTCGATATTAATATTCCGCAAAAAAGCGAGAGCGAGATACCCAACATCTGAGTGGTGGCAAAACCAAGAACAGGTCCTAAGCCAAAATAAAATAATATGGCCGCTGTAAGAAAAATGGTAACGTGCGCATCAATAACTGGCGCATACGATCTCCGGTATCCATCGTGTACTGCTTGCTGGTGCGTTTTGCCGCGCGCAATTTCTTCCTTTATTCTTTCAAAAATAATTACGTTGGTATCTACCGCCATACCTATCGTGAGCACAAGGCCGGCGATACCGGCTGCTGTAAGAGTGGCTCCCAGGGCGCTTAAAATTCCTACGGTAAAAAGAAGATTTAAAATCAAAGCGATATTAGCGATCCAACCGGCATTATTATAATACACCAGCATTAAAATGAATATAACAATAAAAGAAATGCCAAATGCCATGGCACCACCATTTACGGCATCCTGCCCCAGAGTAGGGCCCACTATTTGTTCCTGAATTATTTTTGCCGGCGCATCTATTTTACCAATCTTTAAAACGCTGGCAAGATCCTGTGCTTCCTCTACAGTAAAGTTGCCGCTGATCTCAGAATTGCCACCTTCAATAACGCCGTTTACATTAGGAGCACTATATACAATGTCGTCCAAAACGATGGCAATAGGTCTGCCTACATTATCACCGGTAAGCTTTGCCCAGGTGCGGCTACCGGTAGGGGTCATCTGCATTTTAATAGCGGGACGGCCATGTTCATCATAATCAGATTTCGAATCTTCCACACCTTCACCTTCCAACTTGGCTTTATCTGTTCCGGGAATCGTTTTTATGGCATATAATTCAAAATATCTTTGTCCTGTTTTCTCATTCTTTTGCTGCATGCCATACAGGAACTTAATGTTGGCAGGGAAATTATTTTTTACAATTTCGAGGTTCAGGTAGCGATTGGCGACAGCCGTATCTTTCGCCTCCACATTGGCAATTGCGGAATAATATTGCGGTTTACCGCTGGCATCCTGCTGTGGCCCTATGAAACGAATGGTACTGGCCAAAGGATGTTCGTTGGCCAATAATCGGGCAGAGTCCAACGCAGCTTTGGCAGTATCGAGAGAATGCAATGCTGTGTCTGCAGAAACACCACTCAGGTATTGAGCCAGCGCTTTATCTGCATCGTCAATATTTTTTCCAATTTCACCTATGTTATATACTTCCCAGAATTGTAAATGAGCAGAAGCCTGTAGCAGGTTTCTAACTCTTACAGGATCCTGCACACCGGCCAGTTCCACATTAATCGTTCCTTTGGTAGCGTCCAGGTTGATGCTTGGCGAGGCCACACCAAATTGATCAATACGTTTCAGAAGAACTTTGTAAGTTTGGTTGATAGCGACCTTTGAAGTTATCTCCAGTTTCTCAATCACCTTTTGATCGTTATCGGTAATTTTTATGTCCTTACCAGCCCCCGCAAATAATGAGGCAAGATTAACGCCCGGATTCTGTTCCTTAAAAACCTGTCCGAATAAAGAAATATAATCAAGATCGCTTTTTACTTTCCGCTCGTTAGTCGTTGCTATCGCTTTTAATAATTGCGGATCCTTTGGATTGGTGCTTAATGATTTTAATAAACCATCAAGACTTACATTCATGGTAACGCTCATACCCCCCTGGAGGTCCAGGCCAAGGTTCAGTTCGTTTTCTTTTGACTTTTGATAAGTAGTCCCTAACAGGGGATAAATCTTTTCATCCCTTGTACTATCAAGGTAATGATGAAATTTTTCCCGTATCAGTTCGTCTTTTGCTTCACCAGTTACATTAGGATGACTCATCATAACTGATTTTTCAGCCTTTGCTTTCATTTTGCTTTCATGGCTGTTAACTACCCATGTAAAAGAAAGCTGGTAAACAGAGATCAGAATAAGCGTAATGGTAAAAAACCACACCAAACCTTTCAATTTCATATCTTAATTTTTAGAAGTTGGCAAAGATAGGGGATTGATGTGAAAATTTTTTAGGATTTTAGGCGGGTATCTTCGCATTTTCGAAAACAATAACTGCCTTGCGGGCTCTTATTTTCCATCATTTTTGGATGAAATGTTTCAGAGCGAGAATTAAAATTCAGAGAATTATACTCAAGATAATAGAGAGAAGGAATACCTATTTCCATTCTTTTTTGCGGCAATCTTTCGTTGTGGAAAATTGCCGGTTTCATTGCTGAGGATATTTATTCATGAGGCTTTCAGGCCACCATTCATCTAATCAATTTAAAAGAGCACCCCGCCCCATTTGGAGCCTGTATAGTTTACAAAAAAATAAGGCAGAATAAGCATTATCATCATATTTTGATTGCTTCACCTACTCTGCCTGATGTTAAAAATTAACTACCCTATAAATGATCAATACTTTTTTAACCCTTCCAACGATATATAATACTGATGTTGCAAAGGTTCATAAGCTACCCGATATTTGGTGGGATACCAGGCATGTTTCTGATATTGCTGCGGTTGTTTCACATCCAGAGTTATATCCGGGCGGGTGTTAAGAAATGCCAAAGTTATCATCGGTTCCACAAATAACATGTTGCCTTTGTAAAATCCGTAAATAAAGGTTTCGGTGAAGGTATGTCCCTGAAATTCAGGAGAAAGCGGATCCGCCCAATGTACGCCCATATTAGGAACGGCTACTACCCCCGATGTATAATCCTTGGGAACAAATTGCGGGGCTACCGGAGTCATATCAGGCCCGGGAACTATTTTCATTAATTCATCCATTCCTACCAGGTAAAAATGTAAGTCAAAATGGGGTAAACCATAAATAGGAAGAGGATCGTGGCCGTTTGGATTCCAGTCCACCTCAAGATGATTAAAGCCGGTAACAGCACCTTGTGCAGGCAAATCCAGTATCAGCCTATTATCCATACCATCCCCCGTGGGCAAACCGCTTAATGCCTTTTCCGTTAAATTAAATCCTAACGAAACAGGATTTCTATACCCGTCTAAAACCACGTACGAGCGCACCGTTCCATTTCCGAGCTTATGTTTTTCACCATAGAAAATTTTCCCATTAACATTGTCGCCTTTATGGCAACCATTTAATAAGACAGCAATAAAAACTATTGCCAACGCGAACATTGCTTTTTTCATTTTTTTTTGTTTTTTATGTTAGAAATAAATTTGCTTTTGTCTATAAAGGCTTTCCTGTTTTTATAATCAGCAGTTATTTTATTGAACCGTTATTCTGATTGAAAAGTAAAAACTAATTTCATTGAATTTATTTTTAAAATATTTTGATAATACAAACATTTAAAACAGGAGTGTTTTGCCGTAGTAAATTAATTCAAAGAGTATGGTAATAAAACAGCAGATGAGTAAATGGCATAATACTTTGTGTAAATGGCAGAAATAAAAACAACTAATACAAAGTGAAAAAAGAAGCACCCCTGTGAAAGGGTACAATTCAAAAGATTGGCCCCCTGCTACGTTTTGAAATGCATCCCTGTCAATTCTATTTTCCTAAGCAACTTCAATTACCTATTTTTGCGCGAATTTTAAAATTTAATGAGATGAAACTTTCTTCGATTCTATCAAGATTCAGCGAACCGGAAACCTTAAAGATGGCTAAGCTTGGCCGGGAACTAAAAGCAAAAGGAATTGATATTATTGGCCTTAGCCTCGGCGAGCCGGATTTTAATACTCCTGAACACATTAAAGATTCCGCCAAAAAAGCTATTGACGAAAATTACAGCCATTACACGCCTGTAGCCGGTTACCTTGACCTTCGTGAAGCCGTTTGCAAAAAACTGCAACGGGATAACGGCCTTACTTATACGCCGCAACAGATCATAGTAAGTACCGGAGCCAAACAAAGCATCGCCAACACGATGTTCAGTATTCTTGATGAGGAGGATGAAATTATTATCCCCACCCCTTACTGGGTTTCTTATTCTGAAATTGCCCGGTTTGCAAGAGCCAAAGTAGTATTTGTAAACGCCACCGCAGAAAGTGGTTTTAAAATAACTCCCGCACAACTGGAAGCATCAATCACCGATAAATCCAAACTGTTTATTTTCTCTTCCCCATGCAATCCTACCGGCGCCGTATATACAAAAGACGAACTGGAAGGGCTTGCAAAAATTTTTGAAAAACATCCCAACATTTTTATAATAAGCGATGAGATCTATGAGTACATCAATTATTCCAATGAAAACGGAGGAGGCCATGCAAGCATCGCACAGTTTGATTATTTAAAAGATCGCGTCATTCTTATAAACGGTTTAAGCAAAGGATTTGCCATGACCGGCTGGAGACTGGGCTATATTGCCGCCGATGTTGAAATAGTAAAAGCCTGCGAAAAAATACAGGGACAACTTACCAGCGGCCCCACCGCTATCACGCAGCGCGCCGCCATCACAGCGCTGGATTCGTCATTAGCGCCTACTTATGAAATGGTAAAGCAATTCAAGATCCGCAAAGAACGTGTGATGGAATTACTGAAAGAAATACCGCAATTAAAATGCACAGAACCGGAAGGCGCGTTTTATATTTTTCCTGAAGTAAAAAGTTATTTTGGGAAAAAATTTGGCAACGAGGTTATCAAAACCTCCAGCGATCTTTGCATGTATATTTTAAATGAAGCACACGTATCCACAGTGGCCGGCGATGCTTTCGGTGCACCAGATTACATGAGAATCTCTTTTGCCAACAGCATGGAAAATATTGAAGAAGGTTTTAGAAGGATTAAGAAAGGATTGGCCGCTTTACAATAAAACTCTATTTTCTTTTAAGTTTATAAATAAGACCTCACAATTTTAAGTTTATAAAAAAGACCTCACAGATTTAAATAATCTGTGAGGTCTTTAAGTTTTAGTCAACCGTCGTCTAACCTCCGGTACCTACGGCTACATAACTCATCTCTTATTGCCCCAGCAACTTATACATCTCTTCCAGTTTGGGAGACAGTATAATTTCTGTACGCCTGTTCTTTGCCCTGCCCTCTACGGTTGAATTGGATTCTACAGGGTCGTAATAACTATGCCCTGATGAGATAACTCTTGTGGGGTCCACCTTATAATTATTTACAAGGATCCGCACGATTGAATTCGCCCTTGCAGTGCTTAAATCCCAATTGTCCTGGTACCTGCCGCGGATAGGAATACTATCGGTATGCCCTTCAATGTCCACTGCCACATCGGAATTTAAATTAAGCACCGCCGCAAGTTTAGACAAAGCATCCACGCCTTTGGGATTTACCACGGCGCTTCCTGAAGGAAATAATAAATTTTCAGAAAGGCTTACATACACTTTTCCATCTTTCTGATAAACGGTAAGCTCGTTGGAATTAAAGCCTTTCAAGGCTTCGGCCATTTTATTTTTCAATTGCTCGGAGGCGGCTTTCTGCTGATCCAATAAATTCTGTAATTGTTGCAATCTTTGCTGCTGGCGCTGCAAGTCCTGCTGACTCTGGCTTAGCTTACTCTGTTGCTCAGTGGTTTGCGCGCCAAGCCGGGCATTCTGATCGCTAAGGTCAGTAATTTTTTTATGGAGATCCGCTATGTTCCCTTCAAGGGTAGCGATTTGATTTTGAAGGGAAGTGATCCGTGTTTCAAACTGTGTACTGTCTGCCTGTAAGGAGGAAACCCTGTTTTGAGATTGGGTCAAATATCTTTTGGCCACACAACCCGAAAGCATAAATATTCCTGCAACTGCAATTAAAAACTGTTTCATTTATTTTATTTTTTTGACAAGATCTTTAAAAAACAGTGCCAGACTAAATAATAGTACGATCCGCCATCAAACATAAATGGTTGTGGATTATTTTACTGTAATTGGGTAACACTGGTTATTAATAATTATGCGTTTTTCAAACTTGGATAAATCAGTAATTATGGAAGCAGTGATTAATTAAAACCTAAAGGTGAAGAATACTTTTCTATTTTGAAAAGCTTAAATTAGATCAACAAATTTATTTCATAAAAAAATTTAAAGTCAGATGATATTTTTTAAGCAAAAAAGGTAATCAATTGATTGTTGATATTTTTTAAACCCCATTGAAACCAGCATATCAATCAACTATATTTCTATAAAATGCACTAAATATGCTTTCATTCTTTATTTTAATAAACCCAGTTATACATTTCTTATATCTAACCCACCTTAAATTAGGAAAAGCTTTAGGGCTTTATTTAGAAATTATAATCATTACCAGTCCTGCTATATACAAGAGCAACATTATATTCAACAATGACTTGGTACCCTTTGGAGCTTTATCAAATTCTTTCCAGACATATATGCCCCAAAGCGCTGCCACCACGGTAGCTCCCTGGCCTAATCCATACGATATAGCAGGACCCGCTGTTCCCGATGCAATGATGCTTAACGACATGCCTACACTCCAGATGACGCCACCAAAAATCCCGATAATATGGTCTTTTGATTTGCCATGGAAATAGGCGGAAAAAGAAACCGGTGTCCCGATAAAAGGACGCTTCATTTGGATTGAATTAAAAAGGAAACTACTGATGACGACCCCAACAGCAAAAATTACCAATGCTGTATAAGGAGTAAGTTTTCCAGCTTCCGGCAAATTGAAATTGCCAACCATTGAATCAGCAACATATTTATAAAATAATCCCATTAAACAGCCGCTTACTACAGATAGGATCAACCCTTTCTTCGAAACTTTTCCTGTATCATGGGTTTGCAATTTTTGGTAAGCCCTCGCATTGAGTATAATTGCTAAAGCTATTAATGCAACTCCGCCAAATATGAACAAAGGATTTCCCTGCGGATTTGAAATATAATTTATTAGCACACCCAATACCAATGCAATACCAATTCCAACAGGAAATGCAACAGACATACCTGCTATGGCAATTGCCGCTACCAGCAATATGTTGGCTAAATTAAAAATAACACCACCAATAAAAGAAGACATCATGCTATTTGTATCGGCTTGCATAATATCTTCGACGAAGGATCTGCCTTCACTGCCGGTGCTTCCGAGCGTAAATGCCAGAAGCAAGGTAGCAATCAGAATTCCAAAGCTATAATCCCAATAAAAGAGTTCAAAACGCCAGGTTTTGGTGGTAAGTTTTGTTGTATTGGCCCAGGAGCCCCAGCAGAGCATTGTTACAATACAAAGTAAAATAGCCAATCCGTAATTTTCTACAATGAACATAGTCTTTTTTTTAGTTGGTTATGATTAAATTACAATTTCACTTCTGAGTGGAACAGAGGATTGTGCCCCTAACCTGGTTACAGAAATGGAAGCGGCCGCTACGGCAAATTTTATAGCGTCTTCCCAATTCATTTCTTCTGTAAGAGCAACTGCTATTGCCCCGCTGAACGTGTCTCCGGCAGCAGTTGTATCAATTGCCTGCACGGTAGGGGCATCTAACTTAAATTTCCGGCTGCTATTTTGAAAATATGCTCCTTTTCTGCCCAAAGTAATTATTACATTGTGTACTCCTTTCTTTAAAAAAACTTCAGCGGCTTTTGATGCGGTTGTCTCATCAACAACTGTTATTCCGGTTAATAAAGTAGCTTCTGTTTCATTAGGAGTGATGAGAAATAAATCATTCAGCAATTCATCGCTGAGTGTTTGTGCAGGCGCCGGGTTGATAATTACTTTTTGATGATTTGCCTTTGCATTTTTTGCAATGGATTCAATGGTTTCCATCGGGATTTCCAATTGCATTAAAATGATTTCCGCTTTTGTAATATTTTCTACTTTTTCAATATCTTCCGGCATTAAGTTGGCATTGGCCCCCGGTGCAACCACAATACAATTTTCACCTTCCTTATTTACCATTATTAATGCGGTACCCGATGGCGCCTCATCATCCACGAAAATGAAACGGGTATTAATATGTTCTTTTTGCAAACCTTCAATGGTTTGTTTTCCAAAAATATCATTACCTACTTTGGCAACTAAAATAACATTACCACCTAATCTTGCTGCTGCCACAGCCTGATTAGCGCCTTTGCCTCCGGCATTCATAAAGAAAGATCCACCTAATAAAGTTTCCCCTGGTAAGGGGAGTTTTGTGGCTTTTACAACCATATCGGTATTAGCGCTACCTATCACAATGATTTTATTTGGATTCATTTTTTTTAAATATATTTTATGGATTTAAATTGAAGAATAAGTTTTTAATAATTTTCATATATATAATCAGGTATTTATTATTTTAATGCCTTTTGAACATCTGCTACGATTATTTTGAGGTAATAGAAAATTTGGAAAATTTATTTCAAAAGTCATTACTCATATTTTTTTCCCAACCACTTTTTAGCAGCCATCACAAATGGGTTGCTTTTACTGTGGGATACCACAAATGCAGATGTAGGAGGTTCTCTGCCCCACCCAAAAACTGCCACGAGCAATGCGCCGTTATCGAACATAGAAGAAAAATACTCATCCGCTTGTTTAAAATTTTGATCAGCTCCAAGGCTATACCCTTCAGCAAGTACAAAATTTTTCTGAGCAGGATCAGCTTTTTTAATTTCGTTGGTAAGCGTTTGTATATTATAGGGGCAGGATATTGGAGACATGGTGAAACCAGGGGTACTATACTCATTTACTGCTGTCCAGATGGGAGGAGCAAAAGTTGTTTTTAAACCTGGATTGGCCGACATTAATCCCACGATATGCGTAAATATTTTGTTCCTGGAAATTCCCGATTCATAAGCTGTTTTTGAAAGTAGCTCCGTATAATCATGTATCACCGTATAGAGTACATTAAGGTCATATTTGTCATAGCCCAAAATCTTCAATGAATTGTATCCAAACTTTGCAGCTTCCCAGGTCGTCATCTGGTCGCCCTTTAATATATTTACCGGTAAATGATCTGAATCAATGGATAGAATTGAATTGGAAGGAGAGTAATCGGGAATATGAGTTTCCCATCCTACAGCTATGCCGGCAAATAAATAAGCACGATTTTCTTCCTTCAGCTTTTGATATCTTTTATTTAATGGATTAAGGACTCCTTCTTTTAAACGGGAAACTATAAAATCGCGAAACCCGGGAGATTGAAAACAAGGGAAAGATTCGGCATGCATCCAATTCCCCCAGTTAAACCAAAAATATGGAGTTCTTCCATAGCTTTGACCGCCCCAGTTTTCACCTGCCTGTGGAAAAGATGTCCATTCCACCCAGTTGGGATTATCATAAAATTTAAGACTGGAGCCACTTCCAAATGAAGTAGTATAATTGTTGCAATCATCTAATTGAAAATATACCGGGACATTATATTTTTCGGCAGCATCGAATGCTTTATTCACCTGGCTTTGCATTTCCTCAACCGATTGAGTCAATAGCATAGGGCCTGGAAGCCCAAAAGCGTATTTGAACTTACTCTCCTTGTTGATGTTGCCGAATAGAAAAGGCAACTCGCTTATAAAGTTATAAGAGCTATTAGCATCTTTGCCTGTGTTTTCATTGACAGCCTGGTTGATACTTGTATTGGTAAGAAAAAAAACGATGTATCGGTCCTTTGAAAAGTTTTCATTATCAGAATTTTTCTTGATACAGGATATCAATAACACCAAAGCCCCTAGCAATGCTATTGTTAAGAAATATCTTGGTAAAGCTGGCTTTTTCATAATTAATATTTTAAATATCGTATTGAAACCGGTCCCAGTAAACCTGAAGGTTGTAAAGCACTATCCGATGTATAATGATTAATATCTACTTTAAATTTTCGATCAGTTACTGGTAAACGACTATCTCCAATTAGTCGGTTCACCCAGGTGTTTACCACTTCAATCCTAATTTTATTTTTCCCTTTTTTTATTGCTTTAGTAATATCTGTTTGCCAGGGGGCAGTCCATACTGTGCCGCAGTCCACACCATTTATTTTCACGTTAGCCATTACATTTAACATTCCCAAATTAAGCAGCAACTTGCCTGAAGAAGGTATTTTTTTTATATCAACAACTGTTTCATAAATAGCTGTCCCGGAATAATATTTAATCTTATCACTTTTATTGACCGTCCAGTCTGAAAGAGTATTGAATACTACAGGTTTATCAGGCCCTCCCATTGCGGTATCATAAGTAACTGTCCATGGGCTTTGAATATTTTGTAAAATACCGGAAGAAGGAAAATTCATCTTTTGCTGATTATTTATAATAGCTACATCTTTTTTGAAAACCACAAAACCACTTTCATTTTCATCCAATTTTATTGGGATCGTAATGATGCCCTCCCCTGCCACATAATTATAAAGGTTTCTAATTGACCCATCCGTGTTATTCCACCAGAAAGGTTGCGCATTCCTAATTCTAAAAGATGCAGAAAACTTTATTGCCTTTCCTGACTGATTAGTGATAAAATAAATGTCTTCGTTGCTTGTTGAGCGATGCGCATATTTCACTTCCGGATTTGTGGACAAAAAATCAGGAAGCACATTCAAAAATTCAAGCGCTTCCTTCAGTGAAATGCCTTCCATAATCAGGCCTTTACCATATTTTTTTATTCCCCTTTGAATTTCCTTTCCACCCCATAAATCGGTGGCGATTGTTTTCACAATAGAATCCGCCTTTGGGAAGTGTTGTAAACTTGGCGAGCGTAAAGGAGCAGTTCCCAAAACTACTGCACCTTCATTTACAAGATTTCTTATCTTATTAAGCAGTTGGGGCCTCATACTGTTCAATGGCGGAAGTACAAGAATATTGTATTGAACTCCGTCTGGCAATTCCAATTTTCCGTTGTTAACCTTCAGTCTGCTAAGAATTACTTCTGCATTTATATAATCAAATGAGTATCCAGGGGGTAATTCAGGATCCCTAATACCAGTCATTTTTGGTGCGTCTTCGCCAATAAAATAAGCGATATCGTTTATTGGTTTTCCCTGCTGTAGTAAATAGTTGCATCTTCTTAAATAATCAATGAAAGCCTTACCCTGATAAAACCATGTATTCTTTCTGTTGAATTCTGTTCCAAACCATGCGTTCAATCCAGGGTTAGCGCCTTCATAGGGTTGATGAATGTAAAGATGAAGCAAGGTCTGATTAATGCCTTCAGTAAATGACCAGTCACCCCGCTTTTTCAGCGTTTTTGGTGATCTCATAAATTCACTACCACCGGCAGTAAATGATTCTGCCCATACCCGGTTTTTTCCGTAAATATGGGCTGCCGATGACGCAGACCTGTTTTCAATATTTCCCAGACTACCTTCATTCCAGAATTCGCCGGAGACCTCATCAGACTGCCCCCCATACATTAAGAATTCAGAAGGATAACCCCAATGTCCATAGTTTTCCAGCCAAAGCTTTAGCCCGTTTTTATTGCTTAAATCCCGCAGTCCTCCTACATATTCATAGGCTACCCTGTCTGCGATAAGTCGCCGCAGATCCCAAAGAAATTTGTCTGACTGTTCTTCACTTCCAACAACATTGCCTGATAAAACAGGAAGAAAAGGAAAGGGATCATACCCATAAACATTTTTGAATTTTTCTTCCAACGAGTCCGTCCAGTTTTGTGAGCCAGTTTCATAACTATCTGCAACTACATATTGAAGAGATTTTCTTTCATCCGGGTTTAAGCGTTGGAGTACCTTTCCTATAAATGAATTGAAATGTGTATCCAGCTTTTCTTTGTTCATCTTATCTACTTCGAGGCCTCTTCCTTCTTGTGACGTAGGCGCATTGGTAACCATTGTCGGAATCATATAGTAATTCATAATGGACCATTCTCCTTGCGGGACATTCCATTGTAACAACCCGTCCTTACTTATAAATGATTTAAGATTAATGATGGAAGCAGGATCAATTTTTAAATCTTTACCAACGGGTTCTTTTTGTTCAACCCATTGATATTCTTTCCATAACGGCAGAAAGGAATGGTACATTTTGGCAAGTTGCTTTTCCATATAATTTTCTACAACAGTGCCGGGAGATAGAACCGCCTCTTTAATACCTGCCCTGCCATGTACGTTTTTAATGATCAAACGGAAATGATTTGATAAAATGGAATCAAATGAAATGGCTAAAGGAGCAAAAGGAATGAATCCTGTATTTAAGTTTGCATTGCTTCTGTTAATGCTAAATTCTTTTATAGTGATTCCTCCTGTATCCTGCATTGCCTTCAAAATAAAATCCGCTGAAAAGGCCTGATCGGCTGGATGAATGATAAAGCTCCTCGCTGTCATTGGTTTTGAAAGCCGAAAATCAATATAAAGTTCCTGCCCGGAAGACGAAGCAGTGGGAAAGAATGCCTGGGTTTCTAATGAGCCGTCCATTATATTGGAGATGTTATCAATTGGGGTATTTGAAAGTAGCCGTAGATCATATTTTTTTATATCAAAAGCGGAATACAGCAGTGAAGGGAATGCCAGGGTGGCCACGTGACTATTGTCTTTATCCTCTGGAAATACATTTATTGAAATTTCCCGTGGCCCCTTTATTGTAATACTATTTCCTTTTATATAACGCATAGCGTCATGTGGCTTTATCCAGGGGCCTCCACTTTGAGACCAGCCAGGACCATTAAACATCCCCAGAATAAAATTATGTTTTGAGGCATATCGGATTGCTGATAGGGTTGCGTTCCACCAGGTATCGGAAAACAATTTTACATCTCCATACGAAGTACCTTCTTTTGGCGTCAAACCTATATTGCCAATAAAGGCACCTCCGATTCCTATTTCTTTCATGGCTTTCAAATCAGCAATCACGCCATCCTCTGAAATGTGATCATTTAGAAAGTACCAATAGACATAGGGCCTTACTGAATCAGGCGGGTTTAAAAACCCGCTTTCAATATTAGAAGCAGAAATTTTTTTTTGCGCCTGTAATATTGAAATACCCACAAAACAAGTAAGGTAACATACAAGGATAGAAATAATTATAAGTCTATATAGAAAATTTCTTTGCATCATAGCCTAATGATAGTTATTGGTGTCAAAAATGCCTTACATTTTTTTGTTGATAAATACAGCCCATACTAAACTTTGTTTTTTAATATGGTTCAGCACCTATTCATTTTCTTTTATCTGGAATACTTTTTGGAACGGCATTTACTAATTCAATAAATCGTGATAATATTTTTTGCTTACCAGCAAGATCAGGGGTCATAAGATAGAATTGGTTGCCGTTTTTATTTTCAGTGAAACTTGTGACTCCTTCCTTATTCACTTTAATTGATCCAGGCTTACTCAGGGTGAAATAACCTTCTTTTG
>JBDSOE010000042.1:0-11437 GCA_039915005.1 Ginsengibacter sp. | reverse complement strand
TAAAATTTGTTTCATGGCCCTGCACGGCGCACCCCATTCGGTATAGAGTCTGTAAGAACGAGTTTATCCGAATTGATGATTTCTGGAGATGTTGCCACACTATTTCTTTTTGCTTTTAATATTTTCTTTTTCTACTAATGCAAAAATCAATCAATGCACCTGCCTGTACGGTTACTTAGGTTACACAAGAGAAAATATTCCTGCAACCAGGTAATGAAACAGGCTTCCAGCATAAAAGAAGGAGGTATGGGATAATGCAAAAGAAGTCAGTGCCGTTAGATGATAGAGACTAGCGGTGAGTGCCGAATGTATGACTATAGAAAAAGGAATGGGTCCAAAACCGGGGAAGATTACATGTGTAGTAATTCCACAGTTTTGTGCGATCTCATTATAACTGTAATCTTCAAAAAAATATTTTTAATAATTCTCTTTTACGGCTGGTAAGTTTTTTTTCAGCACTCCATACTTCTTCCCCAATAAGTTTGTACAAATTGATACAACTGCCCTCCCTCACTTATAGCTTACTTATCAATCGCTTTCCTAGCGGATTTGCCTGCCAAATAATTAAATAGAAATATGGATTTCCACTTCATGCTGCATGCCGTCATCTTTAAGAGGTATGGAATTCCCTTT
This sequence comes from Ginsengibacter sp., assembly GCA_039915005.1. GTDB lineage: Bacteria > Bacteroidota > Bacteroidia > Chitinophagales > Chitinophagaceae > Ginsengibacter. Next base: position 10,804 of record JBDSOE010000042.1, on the reverse strand, counting down.
TCCCTGGTCACTTCCCATCTTCCAGCAGGATTCTTCCGTACTTTTTCTCTGGTGAACTTTAATAAAATAAGTAGCACTCTTGTAACGGTAGGTAATAGAAACCGCTGGCCATTCTTCGGGGAATGAGGGAGTAAATTTTAACCGGTCTATTTCAAGTTCCATGCCTAACAAGGAACCGATAATAAATTGATACATCCACCCCGCAGAACCGGTGTACCAGGTCCAACCTCCTCTGCCCCGGTGCGTTTCGTTGGCATACACATCAGCAGCCATAACGTAAGGCTCCACTTTATAAACCTCCGTGGCTTCAGCATCCAAAGCATGATTAATGGGTTGAATCAAACTAAATAATTCATACGTTTTTTCCCGATCACCCAACGCTGCAAAGGCCATTAGTGTCCATATAGCAGCATGAGAATATTGCCCTCCGTTTTCCCTTACTCCCGGAACGTAACCTTTTATATATCCCGGATTCAAATTGGACTTGTCAAATGGCGGATCCAGAAGCTGGATTATTTTCATGTCTCTTTTAACCAAATATTTATTCAGGGAATCCATTGCTTTCTTTCTTCTTTCAATAGGGGCGGCATTAGATAATACTGACCAGCTTTGAGAAATGGCATCAATTTTACATTCTTCATTTTCTTTAGAGCCTAAGGGAGTGCCGTCATCAAACCAGGCCCGCTTATACCATTCCCCGTCCCATGCCGATTTTTCAATATTGGATTGTAATTTAATGGCTTCTGTTTTACAAGTTTCTGAAAAGACGGCATCACCATACCCGGCTGCAACCTTCTCAAAATTGATGAGGATATCATAAAGGAAAAAAGCAAGCCAAACACTTTCTCCCTTTCCTTCGTTACCCACGAGATCCATTCCATCGTTCCAATCGCCGGAACCGATTAAGGGTAAGCCATGTTTTCCAAAATGAAGGCTATGCTTGATGGCACGAACACAATGTTCATAAAGGTCGGCACTCGAATTTCCACTTATTGGTAAATCATACAGGGAGTCTTCACCTTCATGCAACAGCCTGCATTCTAAAAAGCCCCTGGATTCCTTTAAAATACCCAAGTCGCCGGTAGCGTTTAAATATTTGGTAACAGCATAAGGCAACCATAGCAGGTCATCAGAACAATTGGTACGAACGCCTCTTCCTTCCGGCGGATGCCACCAATGTTGTACATCTCCCTCTTTAAACTGACGGGAAGCATTCAGAAGAATCTGTTCCCTGGCTATCTTTGGTTTAGTATGTAACAGCGAGAGCACATCCTGTAGCTGGTCTCTAAAACCATACGCACCTCCCGATTGATAGAAACCACTTCTGGCAAATAGCCTGGATGCAACCGTTTGATAGGTAAGCCATCCATTTGCCAATAAATTTAAGGCTTCATCAGGTGTGTGAACCTGAACAGCACTTACTATTTCATTCCAATAGTTTTTTACCTGAATCAGAGATTCTTTTACAACCGCCCGTTCTGAAAATTGACTGATAAGGTTAATGGCCGATTCTGTATCAGCTTCACTTCCAATCTGAAAAGTAATTTCCCTTTCTTCTCCGTCCAACAAATCAAAATTTGCCTGCAAAGCGGCACAAGTATCAAGGCCTGCGCCTGTTCTTCCTGAAAGGTTCTTCCGGTATAATGCCTGTGGATTATCTAAAGTCCTGTTTCTGCCAATAAATTCTGAACGTTTAGCTGTATAACTATATTTGCCTGTACCCATAACTCTAAAAAAGGCTACACGGTCAGCAAAAGCTGAATTATACCGGTTTCTAAAGAACAGAGATCCGGTTTGAACATTATGTTCTGAAAGAATATGCATGTTTGTTTTGGAACGAACATCTCCTAAAATGATTTCCAGGAAGCCGGTTACTGAAAGTTTTCGTAATCGCCCGGATTGATTTTTTAATGTAAGAACCACAAACTTAATGGGGGCATCTTTATCTACAAACACTTTCATTTCAGAAGAAAGATCATCTTCAATGTGTTCATGATAAGTATAGCCAAAACCGTGAGTAGTAATATAAGCAGTTTTCCCTTTTGCAGGGTAAGGAGAGGGCGACCAGAATTTGCCGGTCTCTTCATCCCTGACATAAAAAGCTTCACCACCAATATCAGTTACCGGGTCATCACTCCATGGCGTGATGCGGTATTCATGTGCATTGATAGCCCAGGTATAGGCAGACCCACTTTCAGAAACTACAGTTCCTAATGAGGAATTAGCAATTATATTACACCAGGGGGCTGGTGTGGTTACTTTTTGATTTACCAGGATTTTATATTCTTTTCCATCGGCTGTAAATCCTCCCGTTCCATTAAAAAAGAGGAGGTCTTCAGGCAGCGCCAAAATTTCTTTACTTATTGCAGGAAAGGGAGTTTTTAGTTCCAGTAAAGATGGTAATCCTTTTTCTGTATAATGACTGAATACCTGTTCCACTAAGGAACCATTATTGTCCTTAATAATTATTTTTGCTACACTTTCAAATAGTATTCGATCTTCAGAAGATATTTGGTCGGCAGATTTTACATAAATACTTCCAGGAACATGTGTGGTTAAATTATTGCCCGCTGTGATCATTCCTAAAATCTGGTCTTGTAAAACCTGGCGGTACGATCCGTGATCTTCATTCCAGATAACAAGGTCCACTGCCAATCCTTTTAGTTGCCAATAAGTATGCGCCTTGATCATCTGAGTTACTAACTCTAAACTTTCGGGGTCAAATATTTGAAGCAATACAATAGGGAGATCCCCTGATACAGAATGGCTCCAAAGTCCGGATTGCCCTCTGAAGTTACTCTTAATCATTGTTTCATTTGTGCGCAAATTCGGATTGGAATAAATAACTGAAGCCGCTAATTTTCCAAACAATTGTGCATCGGATTCTGAAGCATTAATTTGCCTTAATAAAACCTGCATGTGTGTCCATGATAGCTCAAAAGCCCGTCTTTTTAAATTTCTATCTCTATACTTATGCATTAATGCTTCACTCGATTCCCTGGTTTCGCAAATCCCGAAGATCAGGTCAATAGTAGCCACCTGGTTGGGTTTTATTGAAAGCCGGTAACGGATGGCCATTACCGGGTCTAAAACGGCACCTTCATTACCCAAAAGTTTCCTGGATTCCAGGGCCTGAGGATGGGCAAGCGTTCTTCCCCTGCCTATAAATTGCATCCGATCGGTTTCATAAGAAACCTCCTCAACCAATACACCGTGTACTTCCATTAAATGGAATAAATGAGGTGGTAATTCATCTTTAGAGCGAGGTCTGCGTGTACTAAAAATTGAATGATATTCCGGCAATATTTCCGTCTGAACGAAAAGATTACTAAATGCCGGGTGAGATTCATCCGAGGCCTGTGAGGCAAGTACAATTTCTGCATAGCTCGTAATTTCCAACACTTTTACAGAGGGTGTGCGGTTGGTAATCCGAATCCTCCGCATCTCAGTATCATCTTCCGGCGATACCACAATTTCCGTTTTGGTATCTATGCCAAAATCCTGCCTGTGAAATTCAATTTGCCCCTGTGAAAAAATAGCCTCATAGCTATTAGCAGTTTGCATGGTGGGATGGTAGGTATTAGACCAAAATTTACCACTATTAACATCTTTTATATAGCAGAAAACACCATAGTTGTCCTTCGTTACATCCTCCCGCCAGCGGGTTACAGATATATCTTTCCAGCGGCTATATCCGCCACCGGAATTGGTTACCATTACCTGGTAATGGCCATTGCTCAATATTTGTAATTCTGGTATTATCGTGTTGGGCGTATTTACACTTCTTAACTGCACATCAAATCCTACGGCATTCACTTCACTGGTATTAGCCGTATGTGCATAGAAAATAGAAGTTTTGGGTATGCGCTCCTGTAATAATAATAAAGTAGCCTGAAAACGCAATTCTGATACAAAGCGCTGCTGCATGGGTTTATTTAAAAGCACGTAGGCAAGAGAAAGGAAGCTCATGCCCTGATGATGGGCCATATAAGAGTTTATAACTGCATAATCCTGGCCTCTTGGAACACGGCTTGGCGTATAATCTATGGCCTCAAAAAAACCATATTCCCCTTCAAACCCTTCATGTGTTAATAATTGCAGATTGGCAACTGCTTTTTTGGGGGCTATCATTAATGCCAGCATGGTGGCGTACGGCGCAATTACCAAATCCTCCTCTAACCCACGCTTTAATCCCAACCCGGGTACTCCAAAAGCATGATATTGGTAATTTAGATTGGTATCCACATTATTATACCCTGATTCTGAAATGCCCCATGGTATTCCGCGTTTTTTAGCATACTCTATTTGCCTCTTTACGGTTGCAATATTGGTCTCACGCAATAACGTATTTTCATACGAAGGCATTATAAGTTCGGGCATCAGGTACTCAAACATAGAACCACTCCAGGAGAGCAATATAGGGCCTGCATTTGAATTGGTTAATAACCGGCCCAATGAGAACCAACTTTCCTGGGGCAACATTCCTTGTGCAATTCCCACGAAAACACCTAATCTTGATTCAGAAGCGAGCATGTCATAATAACTTTCATCTCTTCTAAGTTCATCCACATTATAACCTATGGAGAGGAGGTTAGTTGCATTATTAAAAAGAAAGCCATAATCAACAATGCTCAATTGTTCACATTGTTCGGCCAACTGGTCCATATAATTCATCTTTTCAATTGCCAAACTATACCCTTTTTTAAAGGCAACTTCTGCATCCTTTAACCAGGCCCTCTCCTCCTCATCATTGGTTTCCTGTTGGTGCTGTCTTATAAATTGTAATGCGGTATCACTCCTCTCACAGATTGATGAAAGTGAATTGTTGGTATCTAACAGAATCAGCCCCATAAACTGATCCGGAACTGGCAATAAATCCAGCCACGGAACTTGCTGTGATAAATCTTCGCGAATACTTTTTATTTGGTACTTTAATTTATTGCCCCATTTACCCGTTTCAGTTTGTGCATCCCATTCCGGGAGTTTATTACTATAAAGGAACAGATCATCAAGGCGCTTTTTTATCACTGATAATGAACGGCTTTTTCTTTTAATTCCAATGTCCAGTATATCTGATATTTTTTCAAGATTTTCTTCTTTTTGTTCTTTCAATAAATCTTTCAGAATCAAAACAGTGGCATTAAAACCTTTAAAGCTTTTAGCATTAAAAACCGGTTGATTTTTAAGTAATAAAAGACCCTGACGTAAGACAAGTAAATGCCCCAGAAGATTTCCACTATCAACGGTTGACACATACCTTGGTCGTACGGTTGATAAGGATTGTGTATCGTACCAATTATAAAAATGACCTTTATAGCGATCCAGTTTCCACATGGATTCGAGAGTATTTTCGCATCTGGATAGCAACTCACTCACGGGAATATATCCAAAATCATAAGCCGTAAGGTTGGCCAATAAAGCAAGGCCGATATTGGTGGGCGAAGTGCGATGCGCAATTACGGGATTCGGGTGCTCCTGGAAATTATCTGGTGGCAACCAGTTCTCATTCTGATTTACAAACTGCTCGAAAAAAGACCATGTTTTTCGGGCAGATTTATGAAGAAACCAGGTTTGCTCTTCATTGAGATCAGGGCTCTCTTCTTTTTCCGGAATACTTAACCTCCAGGCAACAGATGGAGAAATAAACCAAAGAATAAGAATAGGCAAGGCCACAAAAAATGCCGGATAGTTGGTGTATAAGAAAAAACAAAAGCAAACGAATGACAGTAAAGGTCCTATCCACATTTCACGGTAATTGGACCAAACCCTGTTTTTAGTATATCGCGATACTGTAGCTGAAGGAGTCCATTCCAAAAGTTTTTTTCGGCTTACGATCATTCTCCAGTTGGTGCGTATAATGGCATCAGTATAGCGATATGACTCATACGGTAATACTGCCATTCCGAATATAAATCTTAACAAAACTTCCTTCACGGAATTGATTACATCTGAAATATGCGCTTTTAAATCTAAATTTTCCGGCCGGCGAATTAACTGCAGAACTGCCGCTGCCATTACTGGCAATAAGATAATGAAAGTAACAGCCAGCGTCCAAAACCATGGATTAGGTAACACTGACCAGCCTAACAATAATATGAGTAATAAAGAAACGGGCAATAAACTCCTTCGAAGGTTATCAGCTATTTTCCACCGCGATAAGAAAGAAAGTTTGTTACGGGTAAATTTTCCATTACTATCGGTAACATAAGGCATTATCCAGGCCGCTATTTGCCAATCTCCTCTTATCCAGCGATGATGGCGTTTAATATCGGTACTGTATTTTGAAGGATTCTGTTCATAGAGAACTACATCGCTCAGCAAACCAGAGCGGGTATAACATCCTTCCAGCAAGTCATGGCTTAGGATGCGATCTTCCGGGAAGATATGCCCAACAGCCTTCTCAAACACATCCACATCATAAATCCCTTTACCGATAAAAGACCCCTCCCCAAAAATATCCTGATATACATCGGAAGAGGCACGGGTATAAGGATCAATCCCTTTCATATCGCCTTGCATACGCAAATAAAGAGAAGTAGCCCCTTTTGGAAAATCTGAAACTACCCTGGGTTGTAAGATGCCATATCCTTCCGTAACCCGCTTTTTCTTCTCATCATAAACAGCATGATTTAGAGGATGTGCCATGGTTGATATAAATTTCCAGGCAGCTTCCCTTGGCAGTTGGGTATCCGAATCCAGGGTAATTACATATTTCACATTCGTTAGAACCGAATATTCCCCTACTATATGAGAGAACTCATCGGTTGCTTTATCTCTCAGCAAAGCATTTAATGCAGAAAGCTTTCCTCTTTTTCGCTCATAACCCATCCATTTCCCTTCTCTTGGGTTCCACTTTCTTGGACGGTGGAAAAGGAAAAAAATATCCGGCTGTCCGGGCTTACTGTATTTTTCATTTAATTCATTGATCTTTTCACTCACCAGGTTTAGGAGCGAATCATCATTCGGCGTAAATTCTGTATCGGCATCCGTAAAATCTGTCAGAAGGCTAAAATGTAAGTTTTTTACTTTGTTGGCTAAAAAACGAACTTCCAGCGCTTCCACCATTCTTTCTACTTCATCTTTATAAGAAAGCATTGTGGGAACGGTTACCAAAGTAAGATACTCTACTGGAATTTCTTTTGAAAAATCCAGCCGGGGTAACATTTTTGGACTAACCCAAACGGAAGCCAACCAATTGGTAAAAGAAATGGCAAATTGCGCAGCGCCTGCTATGCATAAAACAGCTACTACTGTAAGAAGGGGGCCGCTAAAATTTCCCCGCGCATAGGCTACTGAAAACATAAAAGCAGCGCCTGCCAGGGTAAAAAAGGATATGAAAAAAAGGTAAACAAACATGTGTCTTCTCTCCATGAAAATAGACAGCCTTTGCTTTAGAGAATAACGCATATTAACTGCCTCTCTCAATTGCTTAAGGCCTTTATCTATCAGGTAATAACCTAAGTGTTGCTGCCTTTCCGGTTTATCATCAGAAAGAAGAGTGCTGCCTGCCAGTTCGATTGCTTTATTAGCCACTTCCGGTTCTGATAAAGTACTGGCTTTAGCAATAGATTCCACTACATGCCGGTATCTGTCGCGTGTAGCAAAATCCATTAAAGGGTATATTCCGGTAACATCCTGACGCAGTATTTGCTCTACCCTGCTTAAGGCTTCCACAAATTTGCGCCAATCAGAAGAGCCTATGAAACGTAAGGTTCCAATACTGTTTTTAACAGATACCTGATCTGAAGCCTGTTTTTGATTTTCCTGCCAAACCAAATCAGTACTGGCAATTCCCAGCCTGGACAGTTGCTGCTCCATCCAGTTTAACGGCAATGCAAAAGCGGGCCCCTTACCCTGGAGTTTGCGGGTGAATGATGCAATAAACGGACTATTTAAAATCGGGTTAGAGCGCGACATATCAGCGATTGTCAAAACCAGGTTGGCGGGTTCTTCCTCCACGGTTGCTATCATTTGTTCACCCCAATAATCTGCCAAATTACTGTCAATCATATCCAATGCTATTTCCTCAGAAACCCTTCTCAGGTTTTCAATAACAGCAAGCTTCAGCATAATTGGAATGGCCCATAATTCGCCAAGGGTTAATACTTTTTCAGTTTGATAAGCAGCAATAAAACCACTGAGGGTCTTATTATCTACACGGCCATCGCTATGTGAAATGATCTCAAGAACAATGTCATACACCCGTGGCATGCCGGCAGAATTTCCATTGGCCAGGTAGGGCAAGCCTCTGCTATATCTCTTTGGTAAATGCCTTCTCGCAATTACTATTTGCTCTTCAATTAAATAGAAATTATCAAGCAGCCATTCTGCGGCTGGAGTTATAGTTTTCCCCGACCGGATACTATCAACCAAAAGATTCCGAACCTCCAGCAAGGTTTTTGCATTGTTATCCAACCGTCTTAGTAACTTTTCAACGGGTTTGGTTTTTAGCATTTTATGCGATCGTGCCACCACCCCGGCATGGAGTTCCATTTGATTGGAATTGTAGAGTTCCGAGCGGAAGGGCTCGGCATCCGGAGATTTTCTAAGGGAATTTCCCCCTTGAAAATAAACACGCATACGTGATAATATATCGAAACCTGTAACAGTTTTAACCTTCATAAATCAAAAAAAATAAAGTACAGAAGCAAAATAATTGATGCAAAGTTTCTAAGGTAGTTATAATTACATAATAATCTAAAGTTGTTTGGGTAAAACAATTTTCATAACTCTCGTAGCTATAAAAAATATGTTTGGCATACTATGAGATTGCCACGGCACGGAGAGTCTGTCATAATTTGAAGTCCTTACTGCGCCTCGCAAAGACGAGAAGTTGGTTTGTTATTGTGTTTGAGGTTCGATCAATGCCAAGCCACTGTTTCCATCATTGCAGAGCCTTAGTTTCCGTCATTGCGATGCGCCCGTTTCCGTCATTGCGATGCGCCAGGAATAGCTTTCTAATTGATAAAGACTTCCGGCGCAGAAGCAATCTCATCACTGATTTTTAAAAAGTTATGAGATTGCTTCGGTGCCTCCGCCATGGTTCATGCCTCCACGAACCACATTTTAAGCAAAGTTCTACGATGCCGAACTCATTATTTCATCAGCCCTTGCCAAAGCGATTTCGAAAGTATCCGTAACATTCCCTTTGCCTATGGCAAATAATAAACGGGCATCGTTCAACTCTTTCATTACCTGCACGCTGTTTATCTCAGACAGAATTATCTTTTTGTGCTCCTTTTTTAAATCGGTATAAACTTCCCTTAAAGTTTGTATTCCTGTGGCATCAATTATGGGCACGTGGCGCATACGGATTATTAAAACTTTAGAATGCTTGTCAATATACCGCATCGCATCCTTAAATTTATAAGCGGCGCCAAAAAATAAAGGCCCGGTAATTTCAAAAACTTCCACGTTCCCGGGTACCTGGTATTTTCCATCCACCAGGTCGTAGCCAAACTGTTCGTCATCAATTTCATTGGTTAAAGTACTTACATCACTGAAGCGAATCATATCTCTCATAAATAAAAATGCTGCCAGTACGATTCCTACTTCAATGGCAATCGTAAGATCAATCAAAACCGTAAGAAAAAAAGTTATTAATAAAACAGCCACATCACCCCGTGGACCTTTTAATATAGATCTGAAATTTTTCCACTCGCTCATATTGTAAGCCACTATTACTAATATGCCTGCGAGGTTGGCAATCGGTATATAAGAAGCCCACTCTCCTGCAACCAGCAGAATCAGTAAAAGTACAAGGGAATGAACGATACCCGCTACCGGAGTACGTCCCCCGTTTTTTACATTGGTGGCGGTACGGGCTATGGCGCCGGTAGCAGGAATGCCACCAAACAGGGAAGAGAAAATATTAGCAGTCCCTTGTGCCACTAATTCCATATTTGATTTATGATTACCCCCAACCATTCCATCGGCAACCACCGCCGATAATAAAGATTCAATAGCACATAAGAGGGCGATAGTAAAAGCCGGCTGAATCAAATGTTTAATGGTGGTTAAATCAACAAAAGGAATTTCCGGCATGGGAAAAGATGAGGAAATAATTCCAAAGCGGCTGCCAATAGTTTCCACCGGTAAATTCAACCATTGAACCGCAGCCGTTGTAATTAAAATGGCCATCAGAGAACCCGGTATTTTCTGTGAGATTTTTGGCCAAAGAAGAATGATGATTATGGTAGCAACAGCAATCAATACCGCATAAATACTAATGCTATGCATATTTTTAAAGTAGGCGCTCCATTTTTCTAAAAAGTCAGCAGGCACTTCTCCCATCTGCAGACCTAAAAAATCTTTTATTTGGGAAGAAAAAATGATCACGGCAATGCCACTTGTAAAACCAATAATCAGTGGATGAGGAATAAATTTGATGACAGTGCCTAATCTTGCAAAGCCCATAATAATCAGCATGATGCCTGCCATAAACGTAGCAACAATTAAACCACTAACCCCATACATTTCCACGATCCCATACACGATTACAATGAAAGCGCCTGTAGGCCCGCCGATCTGCACCCTGCTACCACCCATTGCGGAGATAATAAAACCCGCTACCACAGCAGTTATTAAACCCTTCTCAGGCGTTACCCCAGAAGCAATGGCAAACGCTATCGCCAATGGTAGCGCAACAATCCCAACAATAATGCCCGCAAATACATCATTGGAAAATTGTTTTCCTGTATAAGTTTTTAAGGTATCCAATATTTTGGGCCTGAACATTCCCTTCATACTCATGAAAAATTTTTTGATTTACTTTTTTTAGTGCAGCCACCCGATTGTGCTTTCT
>JBDSOE010000273.1:0-9921 GCA_039915005.1 Ginsengibacter sp. | reverse complement strand
TTGCCGTTTACTTCGGTACCGGGCAAATTAAAAATAATGGTAGGTTTTTTATTAGGGAATAAACCTTCAAAGGCAATCTGCGATCCGGAAATGTAATTCAATTCCAAGGTACCGTTCAGCCGCACGTCTTCTGTTGAAGACCGCATTAACGGTTTTAGTGTAGCCAGCGCGGCGCTTCCGTTTTTAAGTAGCAATTCATTTCCCGATATTTCCCAGGAAGTTGCCTTCGATAAAGCTTCCAAAAATTTTCCTTCTATTCCATTTACGCCCTCATCCAAACAAGCCATTCTTGTGGTGGCCAAGGGAGGAAATTTTATAGAATTATTAGTGCCGGTTTCATAGGTGCCGGTCATACGGTTACAGCCCGTACTACCCGACACTTTATTGACTGTGCCCGGAGAAAATAATAAGCCGGCTTGTGATGAAGAAGGGACCTTTGCTCCCAGAACCTCAATCAATTTCCATTCATTCTGTGAGAGCGCCTCGCTGGCGGATGAGGTAGAAGCAGCAGATCTTGTGTTGCTGCAATTCGTCATAAAAATGACTGATGTTACCATTGCAAGAGAGCTAACGATTTTCTTCATGGTTGCTTTTTTTATTAAAAGATGGTTTTATTTCCTTTAAGGCATACAAAAATTCTTTAAAAATTGTTAATGTCCTTCATTAAAAATAGCTCAACCCGGAAGGCGATTTATTTAATTTTTCAAATGAAACAAAACGCATCGCCATCAAACAAACCTTTATCGCTTAGTTTTAAATGCGGAATTACGAGCAATGCCATAAAAGATAAAGTCATAAAAGGTGCGGATAAGTGAGAGCCGGCTTCCTTTGCCGCTGCATCTATGGCAGTATAGCTTTCCGCCACTTTATATCCATCTTCATTACTCATTAATCCGCCAACAGGCAATGGCAAAATTTTATTGAAATGCGGGTTATTGTTATCAGCAACACTTACGCCGCCTTTAGATGCGATAATTAAATTTACAGCCATGCAAATACTTTCATCATCAACCCCTACGGCAATTATATTATGACTGTCGTGCGCCACTGAAGAGGCAATAGCGCCTTTCTTTAAACCAAAACCTTTTACAAATGCTTTGGCAACGGGAGCGTTTTGATACCGGTTGACGACCACCATTTTCAGTACATCATTTTGCAAATCAGGTACATAAAACCCGTCCTCCATTTTTGGTGTAATGGAGAGTTTATTGGTAATCAATTGCCCATCCAGCGCCTCCATCACTTTTGGATGAATGGCGTGTGCCGGGAATTTAAAATCGCTTATTTCTTTTTGCTCACAATTAAAATTATTAATAACAAGGGCTGGTTGGGTTTCAATTTTTGATATCCCGTTTAGAGCTACCAACTCACCGTTGATGTAAGTAGCTTTCACTTTAAAATCTTTTAAATTTTCTACCAGAATAAGATCTGCGGTATCGCCGGGCTGCAATAATCCCACTTTCATTTTATAATGCTTTACCGGATTAATACAAGCCGCCTTCAAAACTTTAAATACGTCAATTCCTCTATCCACGGCTCTTTTGCACAGTTCATTGATGTGGCCTTTCACAAGACTATCCGGATGCTTATCGTCGCTGCAAAACATCATTTCGTTCTCATGGTCATGAAGCAAATCAATCAAGGCTTCAAAATTTTTTGCAGCGCTTCCTTCACGAATAAGAATTTGCATTCCATACTTTAATTTGTCAAGCGCTTCTTCCGCCGTAAAACATTCATGGTCGGTGCTGATGCCTGCTTCAATATATTTTTTAGCCTCTTCGCCGCGCAACCCGGGCGCATGGCCATCCACAGGCTTATGGTATTTTTTGGCTGAATTTATTTTTTTATAAACCTCTTCGTCATGATGAAGCACTCCTGGGAAATTCATCATTTCGCTGAGATAAAAAATATCCTCATTCGTCAAAAGCGTGTCCACTTCATTGGAATCAAGCGCGGCGCCTGCCGTTTCAAAAGTTGTTGCCGGCACACAGCTCGGAGCGCCAAAATGAAATTTAAAAGGAACCTGTTTCCCATTGGCAATCATGTATTCTACTCCCGCTATTCCACATACATTAGCAATCTCATGCGGGTCGCTGATGGTGGCCACGGTGCCATGCACTACCGCCAGTTTAGCAAACTCAGAGGGTACCAGCATGGAGCTTTCTATGTGCACATGCGCATCAATAAAACCGGGAAGTATGAAAGGAGAATCCTTTCGCAATTCACCTGTTTTCTTTACCGATTTTATAAGTCCGTCTTCAATTCTCATTTCACCAAAAAATATTTCCTGGGATTCTATGGTAACGATATTTCCTTCTATAATTTGATTCATGTGTGCCCACTTTATTTACTGTTTCCCAAAAATAATCAAAATAGAACAGGGATAAATTACGGAGATATTAAAAGGGATAACCTTAATTTTCCGAACCCATTTCATGAATAAGAAATACCACCAAAATATCTGTTTCCGAAAATTTTAAATGTAAACAGTAGTTGGCCTGGCCGATACTTCCGAAGGGCGGAGCCTGAATAAACCTATCTTGCAATCAATTTTTTTAAATGAAAAACTATTTCATTTTTATTTTTTTTATCCTTGCATTTGTGTTTGTATTTGTTCGTGCTGAAGGCCGGCTATCGGTTAGCGACATCATCAATCAATACATAGCCGCAAGGGGCGGAATAGATAAATTAAACGCTATCTCTTCTATTTGTATGGAAGGTCGGAGAATAATGATGGGCGGGGAAGCACGGATAAAAATTACGAAAGTAAAAGGAAATCTTTTTCGTACGGATCTCAAATCCGGGGAAAGCGAAGCTTATTCTATTATAACGCCGCACGAAGGCTGGACCTATCATTCCGTTAGTTTATACGAAGCGGATAGGGTGCCCGCAGAAGAATTAAAAAACAGGCAAACCGATATGGACATTGCCGGTCCGTTGGTTAATTACGAAGCCAAAGGATACCAGGTATTTCTGGATGGAAAAGAAATGATAAACGAAAAACTTTGCTATAAAATAAAACTTGTTTCTTCTGATAATAACAATGGTATTTATTTTATTGATGTCAAAACCAATCTTCTTTTCCGGAGTATTCAAACCGTAAAATATTCCGGAAAGAACGCAGGCAATATTACCATAGAAATGATGACAGATTACAGCGATTATAAAGATTACGGAGGCGTGCTGTTTCCTCAATCAATAATAACCCAGGGCTCCGGAATCAATTACACCATTATGCTGTTTGATAAAATAGAATGGAATATTCCGGTGGAGGAAAAATGGTATAAGCCGGGTTAATAAAGATGAATTAGAAATACCAATCTCCAGATTTTTTTCTGTGGAAAATAATTTTGTAATTTTAAGAAAATATGCCAGAGACAATAATACATCCGCCCACCTCTATGCTGGAAATTTGGGAGAACCTTCCGGAGGGAACTCTATGCCAGCTCATCAATAATAAATTAATTATGAGTCCCGCCCCACAGGATTTACACCAGGTTGTGCTCGGTGAAATTTATGTAGAACTCTCTCTTTATTTAAGAAAAAATAAAATGGGCCAGGTAAGGATGGCGCCTTACGATGTTCATTTTTCAAAACAGAATATTTTACAACCCGATATACTTTTTATAAAGAATGAAAACCTTCATAAGGTAGAATCAAAAGGATTATTGGGCTCACCCGATATGATAATAGAAATTTTATCCCCCTCCACTTCCCAACTTGATTTTGAAGAAAAGAAATTAGTGTATGAAAGATTTGGTGTGCAGGAATATTTTATCATAGACCCAAATTCTAAATTGGTATATCCTTTTTTCCTGAATAAAAATGAATATGAAGAACAAGAGAATGAAAAGGGCAAAATCAGATCCTCTCTACTCAATACTGAAATTGTGTTTTAAGTTTTTATTCCTCTACTCCAATAAGCCAGGCCGTTTTTCTTTGGTTCTTTCCAATGATTTTTCAAAACGCCATTCTTCTATTTTCGCATGATTGCCGCCCATTAAAATCTCCGGCACTTTCCATCCACGAAATTCTTCGGGGCGCGTATAGACCGGCGGCGCCAGTAAATTATCCTGGAATGAATCTGTAAGCGCGGAGGTTTCATCATTCAGCACGCCGGGTATCAATCTCCCTATGGCATCTACCAAAACGGCAGCGCCCAACTCCCCACCGCTTAACACATAATCGCCGATGGAAATTTCTTTGGTAATAAAGTGATCACGCACCCTTTGATCAATCCCTTTGTAATGGCCGCAGATCAGTAATAAATTATTTTCTAACGATAAGGTATTGGCCGTTTTCTGGTTAAATTTTTCTCCGTCAGGAGTAAGAAAAATCACTTCATCGTATTGGGTGTTTTTTTTCAAAGACTCTATAGCATTTACCAATGGCTCCACCATCATAACCAGCCCGGCGCCACCGCCAAACTGGTAATCATCCACCTGGCCGTGTTTGTAATGCGTGTAATCCCTTAGGTTATAAATATTTACTTCAAGCAAGCCTTTTTCCCCGGCTCTTTTCAAAATAGAATGGGCAAAAAAACTCTCCATTAACTGGGGAACCACGGAAATAATATCAATCTTCATGGGGCAAATGTACGGAGGTTAAAAATGAGCAAATTGCTATGCGAAAAACAATTGATATCCTTCATTATGGCACTGTTTTTTTTAACGATTAAAAAAAAAGATTGTCAAATGCCGGCTACTGCCCTGTTGCATCCACCTACAAATAATGTGCAGCCGTTTAATCATTTGCGGATTTTCAATGATTAAAAACAAAATAGTTTTATATCGTTTTCCATTTCTATTTTTTGAAATGACCTTCCTGATGCAGTGGTTCATTTAAGTTACAATAAGACATTATTGTCCATAAAATGGGATCGTGTTTACCATTTACCACTTCGCCAAACATGAAACTTATATCATCATAAATCATTAAAAAAGTAAACCATGAAATCGAAAAATGAAAACCGCCTCCCGTTCACGGTAACATTTGAAGGCAAGCCGAAAGACGCAATACCTGTGGCAGCACACGTATATGATAATGCCGGCAATCATCTGGAAAGTACTGAAGTAGATGAGGCTGGCAATTTTAGCCTTGATCTCACTCCGAGAGACCTGAAATACGTCAAATTATTTATTGCCCCTATTGATAACAATAAGACTATTCCATCTTTGAAAGACCTGGAAAAAATAAATGCGTATCAGCCATATCTGGACAGGAATTTAAGGGGAAAAGATTTTATAGAACTTCGCCCCATACCGGAACTCAATTATGACTTTTGGTGGCGGTGTTCATGCAGGGTAACAGGCAGAGTTACCAAACGGATATTCGTGGGTGGCGCCTGGCAGGTGATGCCTGTTTGTAAAGCCCGTGTACATATTTGTGAAGTAGATAGCTGGCCCATTATTATCAAACAATTTCCCGATGAAATTATTTATAAGATCAGGGATGAACTTATTAATAAAATAAAATGGCCTGTACCTCCTATTCCAGATCCGGGGCCCCGCAGAAATTTTGACATTCCGCTTCCGGATAAAAGAATAAAGGCTCTTGCTTCAAAAGCCTCGGTTTCCAATGCAATTTCTGCACAAGATAGTAAGAACCCGGCTTCCTCGGTTTCATTTGAACTGGATAATTTTAAAGCCCGTCTTGCATTCGTTAATTCCACTTATCATATCCGGCAGGAGCTATCAGCCAACTTCCATCTCATTTATGCCTACATCTGTTACTGGCCATGGATATGGCGGTATTTTTATAGTTGCGATGAAATGGCTGTTCAGGATACAGATGGCCAGGGCCGCTTTGACACTACCGTTCATTATTATTGCTTTGGCGACAAACCCGATATTTATGTGTGGGTTGAATACTTTATCAATGGCCAATGGGTAACGGTGTACAACCCCGGCAGGGCATGTAATACCTATTGGAACTATACCTGCGGCACTGAAATAAATATAAATATCACAGACAGCAGGGTGCCACATTGTGGCCGTACTGATGTAATAGGCCAGATAGCTGAGATCATGAGTATTGGTAACGCAAGCTATGTCTGTCATATCCTGCAAAGAAACGCTACGCAGACCGTTCAGGGAGTATCTTTTGAGGCAAAGGGCTTAACCGATTTCTATTTAGCCGGACTGCCCGGCATTCGTTATGTAAATCCGTTTGGCGCCAACTTAGATATAATAGCAGATTTCGGTTCCACGCTCCATGCAAGTGGTGTTACTCATTTTCGTTGTTCTCATAAGAAAAACAGTGCCCCTGATGTTACGGCCAGTTGGAGCATTTTGAGTAATCCGCTTTTGCGTTACTACGAAGATGAAATAAATGATGGAATTAATCCGCCATTTAAACAACAGAAAGGCTTTGATTTGAAAGATGCTTCCTTCTCAGACCTGTACATCATTCCTAACTTTGAAGCCTCCGCGCAAGCCGGCATCCCGTTACCGGCAGGCACTCTTATCAACCGGGATTGGGTAAGTGTTGAATTTGTAATGGCCTCCATCAATTCCCAGGACCTTGAGGATGATCTATATGATTTCAAGTTTGAATTGTACAGGATAAATGCAGGAGTTCCTGAAAGAGTAAGTGTACCTAAATCTACCTTCCAGATTCCAAATCCCGATGACGTAATGATGTCGCTACCCCTTTCAAACACAGCCTATACCAGCGCAAACTATCCTGATTTTCATGCTGAGGATTACCTCGTTGGTGATCCAGGAGTGGCTGCCAACGCATTAGCCTATAAAATGACTTTCCTGGTGAATAATGAAAGTTGCGATGCGGTTATTGATAACATCACCGTAATCAACAGCGATGGTACCACAGAGGATTCTGATACCGAATGCGGCTTTGCTCCCTATAAGGACAAAAACACTTCAGACGTGGAATTTTCCTTTAAAGCATCGCACCCGGAAAACTTTGCGGTTTTCAGTTTTGGTGTAATAAGGTGTAATGGTAATGCCTGTCCGGATGCGGATACAGGCGGAATGGTCATTGGCGACAGTTCCAATGGTTATGTTCTTGCAGGCGGTAAGTTTAGTAAAGAGGTGGCCGCCGCCGATCTCTTGGGCAATTGTACTCAGGCCGCCTTTTCAGAAAATTTATATGTAAGTGCATTGGCTACTAACGGGAGCAGAAGGCTGTATGAATATGATGACTCAGCGGTAGCCGCCTTTGCCATAGAACCTGCACCATTACCGGTTGTTTAAATAATATGAATGTGGATTATTTTATAGTATCTGTGTTAGCTCTTTGGCGCATCACTCATTTGCTGGGTAAAGAAGATGGACCGTTCCACATTATTTTTTTCTTGCGAAAAAAAGCAGGAGCAGGTTTCTTTGGAAGCCTGCTTGATTGCTTTTATTGTTTGAGTATATGGGTCGCATTGCCTTTTGGAATGTGGCTGGGAAATAATTGGTGGGAAAAAATTCTGTACTGGGGGGCATTGTCGGGCGCCGCCTGCCTGCTGGAACAGTTCACTACTTCGTTCGGCCACTCTCATAAGGATACACCGGATTATCATGAAGATTAAAATTGAAAACACATGTGCAACTGTGGAAATAAAAGAAATGAATTGAATGCCTTCTCTCTTCCCATGAGAGGCACATTTGCAATAAATACAAACCGCGAAAAGATGGTGCCTGACGTGAACTTTGAATACACGGGTAAATCAGCTTTGTCGGTTACCGGAAATATCACCGGCAAAAGATATCGCTTTGCTCATCCTGGAGACGAAAGGTTGATTCACTACAGCGATGCACCCGGCATGATGACCGTACCGGTACTTAAAAAAGTGAATGGGTAAGCATGTGTAACGTTAAAAAATAAAATACTCTACCGGATAATTATACAGTTATAGATATTGATAAATTGTATTTCTCATTTTGTAACCCCCAAAAATAATATCATGAATGACACTTCATTTATTTCGCGCAAAAAATTTATCTCACTTGCCAGTCAACTGAGTAATATTTACAATCCCAATCCCGACGATCCCGAACCCGTTGGCCCCTGGGGGCCCGTTATCCGGCAAGCTTATCAATTCTCCAAATTGAGTTGGGTCGCGCTTAATCCCCAACCTCTTCCGCCAAAAGAAGTGATTGCCATGAACCTTGCCAGGCAAGTAATAGACAGAGCTGGCTTAATGAATGAAATTGCGAATGGCGTTAATAGTAATGGCGAAAAACAGGGAATTATTATTGTAAGCGGGTATATTTCAAGATTTATTGATGATTGCGGCAACGGAGTCATCAAAATTAAAATTCCCAAAAGAAGGGGACCCGTACCAAATCCGGATCCTGATCCCACATTGCAACCCATAGATTTTATAATGATGGGATTGCAATTTCAGGCTGAAGCCAATGCAACAGGTGATGAAGGCCTTAAGAAAGTTTTTGCAGATGCAGCCGGCAAGCTCCTTGACAAAGGAATCGGGAATAAACAGAAAGAAACTTTATAAAAACAAGTGAAGCTAAACAGAGATTGAAAGAAAGTAGGTGAGTCATAATACAATCAGCCGTCTACCAACCATTCGTTAGTCCTAGAGATATACAAAATTCTCTAATGTACCCGTAGGGTATTCTGCGTCTGGATTTGAATTTTAACCATCTTATCTTTTAATTTACTGCGCCAAAATGATACGCCAATATCAAAAAATAATCCATTGATTTATAAAATAAAACAATCCACGGCACCATTAAAAGAATGCCCCGAGGGGAAATGCACACTATATTTTCTGCCTTCCCCCACTCGTGTCTCAAGGGTTCATTTCTTCATTTCTCTTCTTTTTCGAGAGTCGTGAATTGGGAGAAAAACGCAACTCGCGAGACACGGGTTTGGAGATAAAAAACTCTTCAGTGATCTGAACTATTGCCAACAGATACTTATACAGCCCACAGGTTGGCACAGGCCATTGGTGAATCCCATTCCTTTTAGCCGCTCCCCTTCGGTGCTGACAGCTACCTATCTGGCAAAGGCTTTCAAAGATTCCGTCTGCCGGATATACTATCATTTAAAGCAGATACGAATTCATTTATACCGTTTACTCATTGTGTATTTTCCCTTCTGAATTTAAATATAATTTCAAATATCAATCAGGTTTTTTTTGTAAAAACTAACCTCCTCATTTTTACCAGTTACCAACTTTTTTATGATTGTCGTGAAAACCAAAAGGATGGAACAAATAGCCGTCCGAGGGGCCATCAACCCTCACAAACGAAGGATTTCGGTTTCTGGCTGACATGGATATTTTTCACGAACATCTGAAAAGTAAAAATCTGTTCAAATGATAGACAAGGCATTTAAATTTATTGCTGGCGAGATAAATAATTATCTTTTAACCAAATTGTCTTTTGCCGACAGCACTAAAATTGTGCTGGATAATATCGCCCGGCTTCCGGATGGTACCGGTGGCGGAAGCGTGAATAAGATCATACTTTCCCTGGTAAATATCGAGGAAGACAGACTGTCTAAAAATCCTGAAAACTTTTCCAAAACCGATGATAATAAAGTGGTGTATAAAAATGCACCCATACATTTAAACCTCTACTGCCTTTTTGCATACAACCACGGCGAAAACGATTCCGAAACTACCAACCATTACGAAGAAGGGCTGCTGTACATTTCTTATATAATACGCTTTTTTCAGCACCGCTTGGTATTTACAGCCGCAAATTCCCCCGCGCTGGACCCGGGAATAGAAAAATTATTAATGGAGCAATACACTCTTGGCTTTGAGCAAATGAATCAATTGTGGTCGGTGCTGGGCGGCAAATACCTGCCATCGGTTTTGTATAAGATGCGGCTGGTGGTAATTGATGAAGACCTGCCGGCGGGAGTGGGTGAATTAATTAAAAATGTAAATGTGGTAGAAAATTAAAGTAGAAAATTATAGTTATGGGCATACAATTTCAATCT
>JBDSOE010000247.1:0-4932 GCA_039915005.1 Ginsengibacter sp. | reverse complement strand
ATTTTGTAATGGTATTCGATTTCAAATTCTGATGCCAGAAAGGTCCGATAACATTAAACAAAACATCCGGATACTTTTTGTGGATGATGCGTGCCGCTTCCACAAATTCAAAAATGCCTTTGTCTTTTATAAGCCTGCCGATAAATAAAAAAATAAATATATCCGCCTCTTTTTCTTTTAATATCTGCGGGCTGAATTTTTCATAATCAACCCCTGAGCCCGGAACTCTTTCAGCTCTCTCTTTTTCTATAAACCTGTTTTTAATAAACAAACCCATATCATCATAATTTTGAAAAAAAACTTTTTTCGTTTTTTTTAAAGCATCACGATAAATGGAACGGGCCACGCGGTAAGCGAAATTATTACTTGTAAACAAAGGGCCAACGCCCGTGATATTGGTAATGGTAGGTATCTTCAAAAAACGTGTAATAAAATTGCCCCAGATGGCAGGCCTTATGCTGAAGGTAAGGCATACATCGGGTTCTATTTTTTTTAAGGCGCGGTACAAATGATAAATATATTTGGAAACCTTTACAGGATTCATATTGCCGGAACCAATATGGATCACCTTAAGACCGGTTTTTTCCACTTGCGAAACAAAACTATTGATGTGAGTGAGAATTGTTACCTCACAGCCCTCACGTAGCAATCGCTGCATAAGCGCTTCCCTCATGGTATAGGTTGAGAAAAGCCCATTCTCTATCACTGCTATTTTTTTTCCTTTCAAAATGGCTTTATTCATTGATACACTTTTTTATGCCAGATTTCCAATGATAAAAGCGTCCAAAGAATCTTCGCTCTTTTCTCATCAGCAATTTTGATTTTGTTATTTAAAAGATCTCTCACAAAAGTTTCTTCTACAAAGTTTTTATAAAAATTATTTGAAGAAGTAAGATAATCAAAGACTGGCTCTTTTAATTCATTATTCATCCACTGTTTTAATGGAATTTCAAAACCACGCTTCGGTTGATTTATTAATGGCGCAGGAAGGTATTTTGCAGCGATTTGCCTGAGCATAAACTTTGTGGTCTTCCCTTTTATTTTATAATTATCCGGTAATGAAGGAATATATTCCAATAATTCTTTAGAAAGAAAAGCACTTCTCCCTTCCTGCGAATTGGCCATAGTGGCTATGTCCATCTTTACCAGCAAATCGCTGAAAAGATTGGTATCAAAATCAAGGTTCATTATCTTTTTTAAACCGGATAAATTGCTGTTCGCAATTTTGTCAAAATCCTGCCTTACTGGTTGTAAATAATCAAAACCAGGATCAATAATATTTTGCTGGTATTCTTCAAAAATATCCACACCTGCGGAAAGATAAATTTCCAGGTCGGACTGAGAAGCTAATGAGGCGAGACGATACAAATAATTATACAGCGATTTTTTATGGTTCGATGCGGGCAGAGCATGCTTAAAAAAGGAAGCCCCTTTTTTTACCAAAATATTTTTCTTAAAAAAATCGTAGCGGGCAAATGGCACATAACGCCGGTAGCCGCCAAAAAGTTCATCCGCTCCATCGCCATTAAGGATAACCGTTACATATTTTTTTGCTTCCTTGCTTACATAATAACTGGGTATGGCTGAGCTGTCGAAAAAAGGCTCGCCATAGTTACTTAGAATTTTTTCAAGATCATTTTTAAGATGGTTGAAAGAGATTTTTATTTCGGTGTGATGCGTTTGGTATTTTTCAGCCACCAATTTTGCTAGCGGCGCTTCATCATATTCCCCTTCGAAAGAAACCGTAAATGTTTTCAGATTGTTATTGTACTCGCTTGCAATGGCGGTAACTACGCCGCTATCAATACCACCACTTAAAAAACTTCCCACCTCAAGGTCACTTGATTCAACCCTTCTCTTTACCGCAAGGTGTAAAAAGCCGTCAGTCTTTTGCATGCTTTCATCCAATAAATCCGGGCTCTGTTTTTGATAAAAATCATTGATATTCCACCACCGGGTTTCTTTAATAGAAAGCGAATCACAATTCACAATTAAAAAAGAACCTGCTTTTAATTCGTTTACATTTTTATAGGGAGTACACTGGCGGTAGAAAGAGCCGAGCCGTAAATATTGATAAAAATGAGCATTCTCAATTTCTAATGGTATCATGCCTTTTAAACAATTCAGCTCACTGGCAAAGGCAAATTTCTTTTGGTCAAAATAAAAATAAAAAGGCTTTTTGCCGGCACGGTCGCGGGCAATAAATAATTCGTTTTTAATTTTATCATGAATTACAAAAGCGAACATGCCATCGAGGAATTGAAGAAAATGTGGGCCGAACCTTTCATATAATAGTAAGAGCGTTTCCGTATCGGATGAGGTGCTTCCTGTAAGATTAAATTGTCTTCTTATTTCCGCATGATTGTAAATTTCCCCATTAAAAATAATGGTGTATTTATCGCCAAGGTGCATGGGTTGTTTGCCACAGGCAATGTCAAGAATAGAAAGGCGAAGATGAAAAAAGTTTACATTTTTATTTTGATAGCCATCATGTTCATCGGGCCCGCGATGGCCCATATCCTTAATTACCTGCTGATAAGAAAAGTTGGCATTAACCGTACCCGCAATACCGCACATTATTTTCTTGAAGTTTTATTTACTGCAAAATAAATTATTATTAACGAAAAGAGCCATCCCGCAAAAGATACTTTTTTTAAATCCTGTTTATGAAATGGCCGGAGTGAGGATTATAGGATTCGCGGGGCAGGCATGGGCTTTCTGCAAACTTTTCCTGGCAGACCTTGCCTTTACCTTTTCATAAATAAGAAACAATGAGATGGCGTAAAAAGGAAGGCAGGGTATTTTATAACGAACTAATGTGCCAAAATTTAAAGTACTGGCGCCCACGAATAAACCAAAAATGAAAGAAAAAAGAAAACAATACATGATAAGGGGATCAGTCAATATTAATTTTATGAAATTTTTTAACCCACTTTTAAATATAATAAACAAAGTGAAAAACATTAAAATAAGGCTCTCCGTGGCAGCCATCAACTGGGAAACTTTATGGGCTTCCCAAATAAAAGGCCGGAAGAAAGTAGCGCCAATTGCATAGGGAGCTATTTTAATTAAGCCGACGAAGGATCCGTCAAAATCAGCCCCCAGGTTAAAATTGGAAGAGGCATCCTCTCTCCCGTTTTTTTGTGATATGGCCGAATTTAGAGTGGTGATGGTGGTAGTAACGTCAGCAGCAGCATAAGCACCAAGTTCCTCATCGTAGCCGCTAAGTACCTGGATGAATAAAAATATACTTAGGGCTATTAAAGCAGGGGCAAGCATAAATTTCAAAAACATATTTTTTACCCCATGAATATTTTTTAAAATGATGAACAGAACAAAAAAGGGAACATAGGCCAGTAAAATATACACTTTAAGTATTGCGAGCAGATAGAAGAAAACAGATAAAATAAAGAGGTTTTTTAAAATGGCTTTTTTCCGATACAACAGTTCGTATAATGCATACGTAATCCAGCCCAATGCCGCTATGCATAAAGTGTCTTTCAAAACACCCGAACTCCAGAAAACAACGGTAGGGAAATAAAGAATCGCAATGGCAAATTGTTTGTGCATTTTTGGCAATTGTTCATAAAAGAACAGAAAGAGTTTCCACAAACCAGAAAAAGCAATGCCCGCAAAGATCAGGCTGATTGCCGAATACCTGCCAAAAGTTATGAACGAAAAGATGGCATCTAACCGTATCACCATAAAGTTGGCTTCAGAGGCAAAGTATCCGGCATTATAGGGATTTCTAACCAGGGAAAGATCAAAATTCTCGCCTCTTTGAAAAAGGTATTTTATATTTCCAGGATCTTTTAAAATAAGATGATAAAGATTATTTCCTTCCTGTTGATAAAGCCCTATGGAATCGCCGGGCGATAAAATGCCGCTATAAAGAAAGAATACCACGCAGCCGATCATTTTTATCCAAAATGCCTGGCGGTGGTATTTTTGTAATAATGGGTTTCCATATTTTATTCTTTGGGCTCTAAAGAAAAAATAGAGTAAAAAAATATAAAGAGGAGTTAATATGAAATCACCAAAATTCATTAAGGTAAAATTTGCAGGATTCTTACGGAGTTTCTTTCTAAAAAAAATTTCAAATTTGTCTACTATGGGTTTAAGGATGTGCCGTGTTAAATTAAACCTTACTACTTTCTTATTAATTTTTATAACGCGATTATTGTAGAATTATTATACCTACGCTGCATTTACGGCCTTAGAAATCCATTTTTTTTCTATTAAGAATCAAATTGTAAATATCCCTGTATTTGCTCACGGCATTTTCCAAAGCAAAATAATCCTTTGCTCCGTTTCTGATGGCAATTTTATCAAAATAGTTTTTTTGTGAAAGTAATTGTGCTGTCTTTAAATAGTCAAGTTCCGTCAGGCTTTCCATGATAATTCCTGAATTGTATTTTTTAATGATTTCGGCAACATCGCCTACTCCGGAATTGGTGATAACGGGGATACCCATAGCCATTATTTCGCCATGCTTGGTAGGGGAAGAAGCTTGCTTTGAATAGCACGATTTTATAAAGAAAACAGAATAATTGCTGAACGATAATAGCGCCGGCATTTCATTTCTTTGCGCCTTAGTAACTATTATTTTGTCATTAGGGATACCGGCTTTGGAAGCCATCAGGTATATCCGTTGATGCTGATGAGGAGAAATGAAAAGAAATTTTGCCCCTGGAACCGTATGGCTGATTGCCTTAAAAAAAGCCATCATTTCATCAATCAAATACCATCCCCCAACAGATCCCAAATAGCTGAAAATAATATCATTTTTAGCTATGCCCAATTTCTTTTCAAAAGCTTTTTTTAAGTCCATGTCAATATTGTCTGGGTCAAACAGGTGCATATCTACACTGCATGGTATTACCTCCAAAGGGATTCCCTGCTTATAATATGGAAATGTCTTTATTATTTTTT
>JBDSOE010000237.1:0-3622 GCA_039915005.1 Ginsengibacter sp. | reverse complement strand
AAAACCCAATCAGTCAGTAAAGAAAAAAGAACCCCCTGCTTTTCAAATTAAATTAGCAATCTAATACCAATAGGGTCTACAGGCAATTAAATTACCTTTTTATAAACTTGTCGGACAACAATAATTTGAAATTAAAAACACGGTTTATCTTATTGTTATAAAGACCTAAAATTATTTTTCTTTTTACCCTATCTTTGCGACCTAAAATTTAAAAATCTTGGCAACAAAGTTTTCTAAAGAGACTTATTTATACTGGTACGAGCTTATGCTCTTAATCCGCCGATTTGAAGAAAAGGCCGGCCAGATGTATGGGATGCAAAAAATTCGCGGATTTCTCCATTTGTATATAGGACAGGAAGCCATAGCCGCAGGATGCATGACTTCTACTACCCCCGATGATATTTTTATTACTGCTTACAGAGATCATGGACTAGCCATCGCTAAGGGAGTTCCGGCCAAAAACTGTATGGCCGAATTATATGCCAAAGCTACGGGATGCAGCAAAGGAAAAGGTGGAAGCATGCACTTTTTTGGAGTTAAGGAAAAATTCTTTGGTGGCCACGGAATTGTAGGCGCCCAAATAGGAACCGGAGCAGGCCTTGCTTTTGCGGAGCAATATAAAGGAACTGATAATGTGGTACTTTGTTTCTTTGGCGATGGAGCCGCTCGCCAGGGCATATTGCATGAAACGTTTAACCTGGCAATGTTATGGAAGCTGCCGGTAGTCTTTATTTGTGAAAATAACGACTATGCTATGGGAACTTCTGTGGAAAGAACCTCTAATGTAATTGATATTTATAAGCTCGCTGATGCGTATGAAATGCCTTCTGATCAGGTAAATGGAATGGAGCCTGAAACCGTACACGAAGCAGTAAACCGTGCAGTAAAAAGAGCCAGAGAAAAAGGTGGTCCTACCTTGCTGGAAATAAAAACTTATCGCTATAAGGGCCATAGCATGAGTGATCCTGCAAAATACAGAAGCAAAGAAGAATTGGAAGAGTATAAGTTAAAGGATCCCCTGGAAACAACGGTCCTGAAATTGAAAGAACAATTTGGAGTAACAGATGAGGATATTGAAAAGATAAATGAGCGTGTGAAGACCGAAGTAGCCGAAGCGGTGAAGTTTGCTGATGAAAGCCCACTTCCCAACGATGACGAGGCTTTAAAAGATGTTTACATGCAGCAGGATTATCCTTTTATTATGGATTAGAATAAGAAGAGTAAAAAATAAGAATCAAAGCAAAATAAAACTATACCTGATAATTTCCTTTCTACAGCTAATCCCCGCAGGGATAGAATGTGAGTAACTATGAACCTGCCGGAAGAAGATTCATAAAGGAAGAAAAACAAAAACAAAAAATGGCGGACAAAAAAGTACACAAACAAGAGGTGAATGTAGTAGAAAAAGCCCGTGGCTTTTGGGAAGATTATAGCAAACCGCTAACCTATATAGGGTCGGCAATTATACTTTTGATAGCAGGCTGGACGATCTACAAATACATGTTTAAAATTCCCAAAGAGGAAAAAGGAAATGAAGTTGTTTTTGTTACACAAAAGTATTTTACAGAATTTACCAATGCCACTGATTCCTCAAAGGCTCTGATAGCCGCTAAGGTTTTGAATGGCGATGGTACCAATCCCGGAGCACTGAAGATTATCAATAATTATTCAGGAACCACGGCCGCCAACTTATGCGAATATTATGCGGGCACTTGTTATCTTCATCTTGGGCAATTTGATAAAGCCATTAAATTCCTGAAAGATTTTGATGCAGACGATGCCACCCAGATAAAGAGCCGTGCTTACGGA
Organism: Ginsengibacter sp.; assembly: GCA_039915005.1. Classification (GTDB taxonomy): domain Bacteria; phylum Bacteroidota; class Bacteroidia; order Chitinophagales; family Chitinophagaceae; genus Ginsengibacter. The sequence continues at coordinate 1,813 of JBDSOE010000237.1, read as the reverse complement.
ATGATTGGCGATGCCAATGCGGAATTGAATAAAAATGACGAAGCGCTTAGCTATTATAAGAAAGCAGCAGATGTAAATGATAAGGATGATTTCACGTCGTCAGAATTTCTTTTCAGGGCAGCGTTATTTGCAGAAGCAACTGGTAAAACAAAAGAAGCGATTGATCTGTTTAAAAAAATAAAAACCAATTACCCTCTCTCAGAAAAAGCGGCTGATGTGGATCGCTATCTTGCGAGACTGGGTGAGTTTTCAGAATAAAACAGGAGGCACAGAATGGCCATTGTAAACGAAAATCTCTATAACATAAATACAGGCATTCTACCAAAGGATGCCTGCATCGTTATTGTACATACCCAATGGAATGCAGCCATTGTTGATAAATTACTGGAAGGCTGCGTAAGCACGCTCCGCCATTTTGAAATGAATAATTTTAAGATCGTAAAAGTTCCGGGGGCTTTTGAAATTCCTTTCGCCATCAAGAATTTCTGGGAATCTTATCACAATAAATTTGAAAAGCCGCAGGCGTTCATTGCCCTGGGTTGTGTATTGCGTGGCGAAACCCCTCATTTCGATTATGTGTGCCGGGCAGTAACGGATGGTATTTCACATTTAAATTTAGCCTTGCCGGTACCCTCCATCTTTGGTATTCTTACGGTAGATAACCAGCAACAGGCAGACGACCGCACGGGCGGGGTCCACGGGCATAAAGGAGAAGAGGCCGCTCTCTCCGCATTGAAAATGATCGAGCTTAAATATTCGATGGGTTAGGTTTTTCTTTTACCTTCATGCTCCCCGTTTTTTAATTTATTCTTCTAATGAAAGTTCAGTTATTTATACCTTGTTTTATTGATCAATTGTATCCACAAACAGCTTTCAATATGGCAAAAGTGCTGGAGAAAGCGTGTTGCGATATAGATTACAATACCAATCAAACCTGCTGTGGACAGCCTGCTTTTAATGCAGGATTTTGGGATGAAGCAAAAACAGTGGCCACTAAATTTATCAAAGATTTTGACAACACGGATTACGTGGTAGCCCCCTCCGCATCCTGCGTGGGATTTATAAGAAATTATTATTCGAAACTTTTTGAAAACTCATCGCAGCATAATGTGGTAAAAGATCTTTCAAAAAGAATATTCGAGTTTACTGAATTTCTGACGGATATTTTACATATCGAAAACTTTGGCGCGGAACTGAATGCAAAGGCCACGTATCATGATAGCTGCGCTGCATTAAGAGAATGCAAAATAGAAGAAGGGCCACGCCTTCTGCTGCAAAAAGTAAAAGGTTTGGAATTGGTGGAAATGGCTGACACAGAAACCTGCTGCGGGTTTGGAGGTACCTTCGCGGTAAAATTTGATGCTATTTCCCTCGCTATGGCCGATCAGAAAATCAATCACGCTTTGGATACCGGCGCATCGCTTATTATCTCTACTGATTCGAGCTGCCTGATGCACCTGCAGGGAATTATTGATAAAAAAAATCTTCCCTTAAAAACCATGCACATTGCCGACGTGCTGGCAAGCGGGTGGGAGTGAGGTTCTGTTAGATGATTTCTAAAAAACCCTCCCCAGCCCTTTCTCAAAGAATCCCCAGAAGGGCTTTTCCGGTCGCATATACTTCAACCCGAAAGCAGCAATACTTTTTTCCTTAATGTAAGCAATGGCTTCAGGTATAGAGTCGGTAACAAAATAAAGATGGGAGTCACTCTTTGAAATGGTTCCTGCCTCACACATTACCTCGCTATGGTCCAATATTTCATGGTAAAATTTCTTATCAAATATTATGATTGGAAACATTTTAATCTTTCGGG
>JBDSOE010000089.1:0-5343 GCA_039915005.1 Ginsengibacter sp. | reverse complement strand
GTTTGGTTGTGTGCTGGTGGGCAGAGAGCAAAACCATTGATCACAAACGCAAAAGTTCTTTGCTAAAAAATGAGTGATGGGCACTTGCTCCGCATTAAAATATCCCATTGGCGTGCACTCAGGATTTACAACCGCGCCTGTAACCTTTGCATAAGCTTCTACAAAACCTTGCATAGAGTACTTTCCATTAAGCTTACTAAGCGTCATTTGTGTTGCCACGTTATCAAGCTCATGTGGCACATCAAAATCCAATTCTACATCATGTGGTAAATTAAAAGGGAAATAGTTAGTGCCTTTGTAGATGTTATTATATTTTTCAAGAGGGGCAGACAGGCCATTAACGTCTGATGTGGGGTCATCTAATTTCAGGTGTCCCAGTATATGATCAAAAGAACGGTTCTCCATCATTACCAGGATTACGGTTTTTACTTTGTCTTTTACATTATCCATAACTTATTTTTTGAGAGGACGAATGAGGACTTTTATTTCAAGCTGGCCCGGTATGATCGTAGAATCTTCTTTCTCTGCTTCCGATAAGGTGGTCATTATTTTCCAGTACCCTGCATATTGAGTGCCCTCCCATACATTAGAAGCAACGCCTGCACTTTTTAATGCTGCCTGTATGTTATCGTGAAGAACCACCAAAGTTCTCGGGGAAGTATTGGAAACAGAAATCACTTCAAAGCCTGACCATAAAGCGGTATCCTTAATTCCTTCGGCAATTAAAGTGTCACCTTTTAAATCAGTAGTAATTAATACTACCTCATCCCTGCTTTCCTTTTGAAGCACAGAAACCTGCCTTTTTAAATGTTTCTCTTTTTTACCTTTCTCAACGGACAGTGTAAACTCCAATACCTGCAAACTATCATTACCCGGATGAAAAATTTTTCTTTGGTCAAACATTAAGGTAGGTTTCCCTTTGATCTTCCAGTTTAAAATTACTGAATCGCCGTTGGTAATGGTGGCAGGCGAAGCGGTAAAGGATGTGATTTTAGGAGCGCATGAGCAAAAAATGATGATAAAAGTAAAGCAGCCTGACAGGCATCTTTTAAAAGTGCAATTTTTGTTCAGGAGGATCATTGCATAAAGATAAGCAACAAGGAAATTTCTTTTAATCTAAAAAAACAAAATTTCACCATTGTTTTGATATGCGGTTCACCCGTATTATCAGTAGCCATACACGCATCCCATTCCTGCACGTTGACGGCGTTCTTGCCGAATCTTTATTTACAGGCCGTAATAAAACTGCACAGGTGCTTAACAAGGCATGTTAAATGGCTATGTATAATGTGTCTCCGTCTAAAGCTATTACATAAACTAAACGGCTTTTAACTGTCAAAAGGAATTTGTAGATATAAATCTAAAAGCCAGGAATAAAATAGCTGCTTTAAAACAAGCCCTTGAAAAACAAGTAAAGGCTCATCCAACACAGGCAAGTGTTTTTGAAAAGACAAATGCGGTAAATAGATCTTCTTATCGAATATTGCCACTTATCAAATATTTTACAAGCGTTGCTTTTCCTTACAGGTGTTCCTTTATATTTGCTCATGCGAAAAGTAATAGTAGTTACCTTTTTTCTTTTTGTAACACTCGCGGGTTCTGCTCAACAGAAATGGACCCTGCAAAAATGCGTGCAATATGCAATGGAGAATAACCTTTCTATAAAGCAAAGCGCCCTACAAGCGGACCTGTCAGGGATTACTTTTAAACAAAGCAAACTTTCCCGGGTACCTACCGCCAACTTCAGTAACAATGACGGCTACCGGTTTGGAAAATCGCAAAATCCCTCTACCGGCATTTTGGAAAATCAAAACTACTTTTCCATTGGGCTGAACTTTCAAAGCAGCGTAGAAATCTTTAACTGGTTTACAAAAAAAAATACCATTCTCGCCAATCAATGGTCAGTGGAAGCCGCTAAAGCCGCCACTGATAAACTGAAAGACGATATCGCGTTAACCGTTGCCAACTCTTATCTGCAGGTGCTTCTGGCGCGTGAGCAACAAAACATTGCCGATGTGCAGGTAAAGCAATCCATCTCCCAGTTGGACATTGTGAATAAGCAGGTAAAAGCTGGCGCGCTGCCGGAGCTGAATGCAGTGGAACTGGAAGCGCAACTTGCCAACGACAGCTCTAATTTAATTACTGCAATAGGAAATGTATCGCAGGCAAAATATGTTTTAAAAGCGTACATGAACCTTGATGCTGCAGCCTCTTTTGAGATAGAAGAACCGCCCGTTGATAAAATACCTTTGGAACCTATAGGAGAACTGCAGCCCGAAAGCGTTTACGCATTGGCGTTAGCTAATCTTCCCCAGCAGAAAATGAATGATTTTAATTTGAAGGCGGCTGAGAAAAATTCATTAGCGGCAAAGGGTGCCTTGTATCCCACTATTTCCGCTTTCGGAAGCCTTGGCACTAATTACGGATATTTTCGCACACCCACTTATGCGCAGGTTTTAAACGGCTATGCCCCGAGCGGGCTGGTAATTAATGATGGTTCCGGTGGTTTCATTGATGTGCAGCGGCCGCTATATACCAATGGTGGCAAAAATGGCTACATCACTTCAGACCCTATCGGCTCTCAGTTTAGTAACAACTTCGGACAGCAAATTGGCATTTCCCTTTCTGTTCCTGTTTTCAACGGCTGGCAGGGCAAAGCCAATTACCAAAGATCGAAACTGAATATCAAATCCCTGGAATATCAAAAAGAACTGGATAACCAAACCTTAAAACAAAATATTTACCAGGCTTATAATGCCGCCATAGTTGCTATGGAAAAATTCACATCGTCCCTGAAGGCGGTGCAGTCTGCACAAAAAAGCTATGACTTTTCTGTACTCAGATATAATGTAGGGATGATGGGAACGCTTGAATTGGTAACCAATCAAAATAATTTATTCAAGGCAAAGCTTCAGTATGTTTTAAACCAGTTTGATTATGTCTTTAAAATGAAAGTTCTTGAATTTTATAAAGGGCAGGGATTAAAACTGGAGTGAAAATGTTTGATGTAGGATATTGAAAATTTGATGATAATATGAATAGAATTAATAAAAATGAAACTACCTCAGAACCCTCCTTTAGAGGGCAGGGAGGACAAAACAATTTTTTAAAATCATTTAAATATAAATCCCTCCAAGGAGGGACTGAGGAGGCCTTATGAATAAAAAATTAAAATGGATCATTATTTCATTGATAGCGGTACTCGTGATTTTAGTGATCCTTAAGAAAGCCGGCATACTCGGAAAGGAAGAAGGTACGAAGGTTACTTCTGAAAAAGTGGTCAGAAGAACTATCATTGAAACGGTAAATGCCAGCGGGAAAATATATCCTGAAGTGGAAGTAAAATTAAGCCATGATATTTCGGGAGAAATTGTAGAACTCAATGTGGAAGAGGGCGACAGCGTGCGAAAAGGCCAGGTGCTTGCACGGATCTATGGCGACATTTATGCTACCCAAAGAGATCAGGCGGCAGCCATTGTAAATCAGCAGCAGGCACAGGTTGCTAACGCTTCAGCCTCTTTGGCTGCCTTGCAGGCTCAGCTTGACCAGGCCAAAAAGACGTATGATATGCAGAAGCAATTGTTTGAGGGAAAGGTAATTTCAAGTAATGAATTTAATACGGCTGATGCCGCTTACAAAACCGCCGTAGCCAATTTGAATGCGGCAAAGCAAGGGATAAGAGGAAGCCAGGCAAGCGTGCAAAGTGCAAAAGCGGGTTTGGAAAAAGCCAACAAAGATATTAGCAGAGCTACCCTGGAGGCTCCCATGAGTGGAGTCGTTTCTTTGTTGAGCGTAAAAAAAGGAGAGAGAGTAGTAGGAAGCTCCATGATGGCAGGCACCGAGATGATGCGTATTGCCGACATGAGTAAGATAGAAATAAGAGTGGATGTAGGGGAAAATGATATTCCAAAAGTGCACCTCGGCGACAGCGCCAGTATAGAAGTAGATGCGTTTAATAACAGAAAATTTAAAGGGATAGTAACGCAGATTGCGAGCAGTAACAATGGCGCTGCTTTGCAAAATGATTTGTCAACCACCAGCACAGACGTTACCAATTACAAAGTTTACATACGCCTGGATCCTGAATCTTACAAGGATCTGATTGATCCGACAAAGAAGAAAAATTTCCCTTTCAGGCCGGGAATGAGTGCCAGCGCCGACATACAAACCCGGAGTCACGTTAATGTTTTATCAATCCCCATTAATGCGGTTACTACCCGTGAGAAAAACGATTCTACCGGAAATGGAAAAATGGCAACGACCAAAAATTCGGACAACAGCGATGCAGCCGCAGTGAACAATAATTCGAATGATAATGACCTGGACGAAGTGGTGTTTGTGGTGACGGCCGATGGTACGGTAAGAAAACAGATTGTAAAAACCGGCATTCAGGATATTAATAACATAGAAGTTTTATCCGGGTTAAAAGAAGGCGATGTGGTAGTAACCGGCCCTTATGATGTGGTTTCAAAAACACTGAAGAATAAGGATAAAGTAAAAGTAGTTCCCAAAAATGAATTGTTTGACATGAAGAAATAGGGGATCTGTGGTTGAATAAAGCTTCTATTTCTATCTGAACAATTTTTCCGCTTTCAAAATACTTTCCGGTTTGCCTGCATCAATAAATTTTGAACCGCTATGATCAAATGCAGATATCATCTGTGTTTTGGCCAATTCAAGATAAACATCCACCATTGAAAATTTACCTTTCATTTTTATTAATGTAAAAATTTTTGGTGAAATAATATGGATGCCGCTGAAAGCTTTTTGTACCATCTTTTCGGCTTCTCTGCTCATTTTCTGCTCACCGGTTCTTATATTTCTCCAGCCACATAAGTGATCGAGTTCATCAAATAAAAAATAGCGCGAAGTGTCGCGTTGTGTAACCGCAAGAGTAACTAAGGGGTTTTCTTTTTTATGTTGTGAAATCAATTCTTCCAGATTCATGTCGGTAAGTACATCTACATTCATTACAACAAACGGATCTTTCTCTTTTTCAAAATACCATGCGGCTTTTTTAATACCTCCCCCGGTTTCCAGTACTTCATTGGTCTCATCAGAAAAGGTAATGTTACTTCCAAAACCGTTATTCTTTTTTATCAGCGCTGTTATCTGTCCGGCAAAATGATGAACATTTACGATTATATCATTTATTCCAAACGCAGCGAGGTATTCAATATTTCTTTGCAAAATAGTTTTGCCATTTACCATAACCAATGCTTTAGGATGCTTGTTGGTAAATGGTTTCAGGCGTGTGCCTAAACCCGCGGCGAGTATCATGGCTTTCATTTTCTAAAATTTAGATGACACTAATTCTTTTCACGAATTACACGAATTAAAAAA
>JBDSOE010000137.1:0-4356 GCA_039915005.1 Ginsengibacter sp. | reverse complement strand
AATAAAATGATCACTAAAAATGAAATTAAGAAAGGCAGGAACGGAATTTTATAGCGCACTAATGTCCCAAAATTAAAAGAAATAAACCCCACCATAGGTGCAAGCAGAAACGTAAAAACAAGCGTGAAAAACAAGAGCGGGTATTCATTGCAATAACGGATTATTCTTTTTATTCCCACTTTAAATAACACAATCAGTACCAGTAAAAATGTTCCAAAGCTTTCAGCGAAGCTCATTAGCATTAGAGGATTCGTACACTCCCAGAGGTAAGGGCGAAATAAGGTAACGTTCAAAGAAAGAAAGAAACTCTTAATAAGACCACCAACACTCATATTTAAGGGAGGTAATGAATATCCCGATCCCCCATAAATCTCATTTATTGAAGTCATCATTTCCTGTAGATTTTCGCCCATGGTTACGCCCTTCACAAAATTTTGATACATGGAATTATCTGGTATAGTGATAAAATAAATAAGGAAGCCTAAAATACTGAGGAAGACGAAGGATCTTATAATAAACCGGATCACGAAATTTTGAATATGGAATATAAGCGAACGAAATACCCATGCAAGTACCGCGATAGCAAACGTATAAAAGATATAATTTTTAATAACAAGTAAGGTCATTGCCCCAATGAGAAAATAAATAGTATGCTTTACAATGGCTCTTTTATGCAGCATTTTATCAAAGCTATAAAAGCACAATCCTAATGCAAACATACAAGGCGCCTCCTTGCTTACTCCACTACTCCAGATGATTACAGACGGTATAAACAGACAGGCTAATGCTGTGTATTTATACAAATGCGGAAAGTGTTTATTAATGGTTATGTAAATAAGCCAGGTGCCCCAAAAAGAAAAGGCACCAAATACAAGGGCTATAGGCAGATAACTACCAAAACAAAATAAGCCCACAACACCGGCTATCCTGACTATTGCAGAAGAGGCTACTGCAAATCCGGTATAAGAGCCATAAGGCGCCGCGTCCAAAGCCAATTGTGAAAAATTTTCACGGCTCACGAACAAAAGTTCAAAGGCAAGCTTAGGCTTTTTTACAAAGGCTTCCCATATTTCGCGGGCTCCGGTAAAATATCCAAACGTATCACCATATCCATAATAATACTGATAAACCAATGCAAGAAAAATACACCCGATCACATGAATGAAAAAAGCCGGCAGGATATATACCCGTAAAGGCGAATCGGAATAATATTTATTCTTTAGTTTTTTTACAATTAAAAAAAGCAAGAGAATATAAACCGGGGTTAAGTAAAGATCAGAAGTACTTAAAATATACTGCAACTGTTGAGGAATTGGCATCTTTACTGGCTGATCATTTTGTTTGCAAAGCACAAAATAATACTTAAAATCAGAAACTTATAAAATGAAATTAAAGAAACAATACGAATAGCCGGCAATAACCGTTTTATCTTCTAAAACAAACTGGATTTGAATTTTGAATAAAGCCCACTCTTTAAACTCTTATTCCGCGATTACCCCATCGCTTTCAATATTTTCTCCTGGGTAGCTTTTAACTGTGCGTTTGTGGGAGAAAGTTTTTTCCTGGTAAAGTTTAAATCATTAACTGTGTTCAGCGGCACGAGGTGCATGTGGGCGTGTGGCACTTCAATGCCTACCACACTTAATGCGCAGCGATTGCATGTAAAAGCTTTTTCAAGAGCATTAGCTATCGGTTTCGCGAATAAAAAGATTTCAGCAAGGTAATCCTCTGGCATGTCAAAAAATTTGTCAACCTCCAGTTTGGGAATTACAAGAGTATGACCTTCTACCAAGGGATTAATATCTAGGAAAGCATAAAACTTTTCGTTTTCCGCAATTTTAAAGGAAGGGATTTCTCCGTTAATTATTTTAGTAAATAGGGTCATAATTTTTGCGTTTTCCTGAATGATAAAAGAAATCAGGCGTTGGGCAAAAATACGAATTCTCTTACGCGGTTATTTTCTCTATTTTAAATTTTATAATTCCTGCCGGCACTTTTATTTCCGCAATATCACCCACCACTTTCCCCAATAGCCCGCTACCGATAGGTGAGGCCGCAGAAATTTTTTGTAGTTTAAGGTCTGCTTCTTTTTCAGACACTATCTGGTAGGTAACTTCTTTTTTTGTGGCGAGATTTGTAAGCGTAACTTTTGTGAGTATTGAAACCTTGCTGGTATTGATATTGCTTTCATCTACAATTTTTGCGGTGGCAATAATTCCTTCCAGTTGTTTTATTTTAGCTTCCAGCATTCCCTGTGCTTCTTTTGCGGCGTCGTATTCTGCATTTTCTTTAAGGTCGCCTTTTTCGCGTGCTTCACCAATTGCTTTGGAAGCAGCGGGCCTCAATACACCTTTCATGTTTTGAAGTTCGGCCTGCATTTGGTCAAAGGTTGTTTTTGTTACATAATTTACCTGGCTCATACAATCATTATTAAAAGTTTATAGTTGGTATATGCAAATGAAAAAAAATACAACGCCCCATATTTACTAAGGCGTTGTATGATTACAAATGTAATTAATTTAAAGGGTTATTCCAGCTCTAATTTTTGCAGCAAAACCTTTGCCATTTTATAAAAAGCTTCTTTACTGTATCCCGCAATGTGCGGGGTTAAAATTACATTGGGCTGTACCAATAACCAGTTCAATCTCTGGTTTTCTTCTTTTGTATAGGTTGCTAATTTTTCATTTTCCATTACGTCCAGACCCGCCCCGGAAATTTTTTTATTTTTCAATGCGGATATCAGCGCTTCTGTATTCGTTACTTTTCCTCTACACGTAGAAATAAAATAGGGAGATCTTTCCAGCGAGTTGAAGAATTTATCATCCGCCATGTGCTCTGTCTCGGCGGTAAGTGGCACATGCATACTAATTACATCGGAATACCGGCACACCTGTTCAAAATTGGCTTCTTTTATGTAGCCACCGCCAAAATCATACTTGTATTTATCGTAAGCAAGAACAGTAAGTGCAAAGGAGGAAAGTAATTTTGTCAACGAACTGCCGGTATTTCCATACCCAATTATGCCAACCGTTTTTCCTTCCAACTCCATACCCCGGTTTTCTTCTCTTAACCATTTCCTGTCTTTTATTTCCTCAAAACTGGAAGTGATCTTATTGGTCAGATTTAATATTAATCCTAAAGCATGTTCTGCCACGGCATTCCTATTTCCTTCGGGGCTGCTTATACATTTTATTCCTTTTGAAACAGCATATTCCACATCTATCAATTCCATTCCGCTGCCGAGCCGTCCAATCCATTTAAGCCTGGTGGCCCGGTCAATTAAAGCTTTGTCTATGGGCACACGTGTCGTTACTATCAAACCTTCTGCCTGGCTCACAATAGCGCTAAGTTCTTCATAACTTATTTTTTCAGAATTAAGAACACAAAAACCTTTCTGCTGGAGCGTATCAATTAAATAATTATGCGCTTTTGATGTTATAATTACCTGCCTTGTCAAACTATCTTTATTTAATTTATTCTGAAGCGATCATACTGATCTCTACATTTACATCCTTTGGTAAACTTTTAACCGCCACAGTTTCTCTTGCCGGGAAATCGGTATCAAAATATTTTCCATACACTTCATTTACCGAAGCAAAAAGACTCATCTCTTTTAAAAAAATAGTCGTCTTTACTACATGGCCAAAAGTAAGTCCTGCCTCTTCTAAAATGGCTTTTAAATTAACCATCACTTGTTGGGTTTCTTCAGCAATGTCTTCGGTTTTCATTTCAGAAGTGCCTGGAATAATCGCGATCTGCCCGGAAATAAATAATAATCCGCCGGCCTTTACAGCCTGGCTGTAAGGTCCTATCGGTGCGGGAGCAGAGGAGGTTTTAATAATCTGTTTGTTCATAATCTATACCTTTGAAGGGGAATAAAGTTGCAAAACTTTCCATCAATTAACAAACCTATTTTTGCAAAAAATAAAGTATGCGAATTTTTATAAACGCAAATGCCGAGCAGGAAAAAGAAATTAAGAAGAAAAGTTTCAATGAAGATGTGGAGTTGATTTTTGCAGTGGATCTGCCGCCATCACAGGAATATAAAAATATTGATGCTTTTTTTATTCTTAATAAAAAAGCTGCGGACATTAATTTTGATGAATTGGAAGAGAAACCTGTTTTTATTAATTCAGTAATTGAAACCCTGTCGCAATTCCAATTGCCCGCAAATGTGAGTAGGATTAATGGCTGGCCGGGGTTTTTGCAAAGAGAAATATGGGAAGTGGTTTCTGAAAATACCATTGTCTCAATAAAGATATTTGCCACCATCGGTTGGAAAATAGTCTTTACTAAAGATGAGCCTGGCTTGGTGGCGGCGCGTGTTATTAGCATGATTATTAATGAAGCTTTTTA
>JBDSOE010000111.1:0-7175 GCA_039915005.1 Ginsengibacter sp. | reverse complement strand
CGGTTCAGTGGTTCCACTTTTCGGATATGGCAACACAGTTTCCTTTCCTCCACGGAATTATAAAATAAATTGATCCCATGTCCATTAACCATCTCTTCAACAGCCTCAGACTTTGGAAAATAAATTTCAATCCTTCTTTTATAACGAGCTTCTGTTTTTTCTATCAATTCATAAGTTTCGTTAAATAGTCTTCCAGTATCGAGCGTGAAAACAGATATATCAATATTATGGCGTGAAATGAGATCTGTGAGCACCTGGTCCTCCTGCCCTAAGGAAGAAGAAAATTTGACTTTGCCCGGAAATAATTCCGCCACCTTTTTTAATCCTTCTGCAGCATAAACAGGATTCAGCAATTCTTCTAAATATTTTAAATCTTTCATGCTTGATCAGTAAAATAAGCCCACGCCCTGTCGTGAAAATAAAATAAAATAATTTTAGTAAACACCTCTACCGACCCAATACTTAAAGCGAGTTTCCATTGGCCAGTTATAAAATAGGAAATGATAATAGTATCAATAGTACCTATAATTCTCCATGAAATTCCTTTTAAGAAACTGATGAGATGATCTTTCCTTTTTCCTGAAACGACTGTCTTATTCTTTATGAACAAATCCAATATCATACTTAATATAACTTTTAAGACAATTCAGGCTGAGGTGTGTAGCGCAAATAAGGTTTCACTTCTCTCATGCCTTTAGGAAATTTTACTTTCGCCTCTTCATTATTTATCGAGGGAGCTATAATTACATCATCTTCATATTCCCAGTCTGCCGGGGTTGATACGCTGTACTTAGCCGTGAGTTGGAGTGAATCAATTACTCTTAAAACCTCGTTGAAATTTCTTCCTGTGGAAGCTGGATAAATGATCATTAATTTAATTTTCTTATCCGGGCCTATTATAAATAAGGACCGCACCGTGGCCGTTGCAGAAGCATTGGGATGAAGCATTCCGTAAAGGTTAGAGACTACCTTGTCTTCATCAGCAATGATAGGGAAATCAACGGTAACGTGTTGTGTTTCGTTGATATCCTTTCTCCAGTCAAAATGTTTATCCAAAGGATCCACACTTACTGCAAGTACCTTCGTGTCGCGTTTTTCAAATTCTTTTTTTAAGGCCGCCGTTCTGCCCAGTTCAGTGGTGCAAACGGGCGTAAAATCAGCCGGATGAGAAAAAAGAACGCCCCATTTATCTCCCAGGAATTCGTAAAAATTGATTTTACCTTCCGTTGTTTCAACGGTAAAATCTGGTGCTGTGTCGCCTAATTGTAAACTCATTGGTTTGGTTTTTGAATTAAAAGATGCTGCGAATATATTAATATCCTACCAAATTAGTAGGGAATAATTTCATAAATTTGTTCTTTCCAAAATATCCTTTACTTTACTACCAAAAAAAATTGCAAAAAAATGTTATCAAAAAAAACTCAATATGCTTTCAGAGCGCTTGCTCATCTTGCGGTTTACTATGGTAAGGGCCCTGTAAAAATTTCAGAGATTTCCCTTAAGCAAAAAATTCCTTTAAAATTTCTTGAAAGTATTTTAAATGAATTAAAGAAAGCGGACATGCTGGAAAGTAAAAAAGGGAAAGGCGGTGGATACCTTCTAAAAGAGTCGCCCAAAAAAATTGACCTCGCTAAAGTAATCAGGGTCATCAATGGGCCTATTGCTTTATTACCGTGTGTAAGTTTAAATTTTTATGAAAAGTGCATTGATTGCGATGAGACCACCTGCGGCATAAGAAAGATGATGATAGTGGCGAGAGATGCCACCTTAAAAGTTCTGGAAAAGAAAACTTTAAATGATATTCTTTTTATAGAATAATGCATTTTATTTCCCTGATGCCCGGTAAACTGAAGAGTTGCCAAACCTGTTTTTTACACCATCAATGGCTTTGTACAAAGTATTTTTCCTTTCTGTATTTTGAAATAAATTGGTCTGTATTGCGTCATTGCTTAAATCGCTGAGGCGCACTCCCAGCAAACGGATGGGTTTGCCTTTTTGATACAGTTTATGAAAAATATCTTTTGCCACCGGAATTATTTCATCATCGGCTGAAGTGTAAGGAATGGTTGCCTGGCGTGATTTTGTTTCAAAATCGGGATACCTTAATTTGATAGTAACACAACCCGCTACCTTTTCTTCCTTTCTTAATTCAAAAGAAATTTTTTCTGTCATGCGCACTATTTCACTCATCAAAAAATTTACGTCGGTTACATTTTCTTCGAAGGTATTTTCCTTTGAAATGGATTTTGGCTCACGATATTCAGTAATAACTGATGAGTGAGTTCCCTGTGCTTTATCCCAAAGCGCAAAGCCCCATTTGCCCAGTAATTTTTCCAGGTTTTCAGGCGTGGTGTTATGAATATCTTCTATCAGTTTTATGCCATGATAATTTAAAATCTGGTTGGTTTGTTCCCCTATTCCCGGTATCTTATTTACCTCCAATGGAGCCAGAAATTCTTTTTCTTTTCCAAAAGGCACCTGCAAAAAGCCATTAGGTTTTGCCTCATTGGTAGCCATTTTAGCTACCATTTTATTCCTGCCAATTCCAAAGGAAATAGGAAGACCGGTTTCATTGATTATCAATTCACGCAATTCAATTGTCCATTTCAACGGATCAAAAAATTGATCCATTCCCTGCAGGTCAACATAAAATTCATCTATCGAAGCTTTCTCAAAGAGTGGCGCTTTCGACGCAATGATCTGTGTTACCCATTTGGAATACCTGGTGTATTCTGAATAGGTTCCTGAAATTACAATCGCGTGTGGGCATAAGCGCATAGCGGTTTTCATGGGCATAGCGGAATGAACACCGAATTTTCTTGCTTCATAACTACAGGTGGTAACTATGCCTCTTTCATTTTGCCCGCCGACTATCACCGCCTTTCCTTTTAATGAAGGCGCTTTTAAAAGCTCCACAGAAACAAAAAATGAATCAAGATCAAAATGAGCGATACTATTTGAAGGAATTTCATGCATAGGCTGGTGTAAAATTACACATTCCTTTTCATCAGGCATTTCTGTAAATGTCCAATAAGCCATCTGGAAGATTTACAAACAGCTTTTTATTTTTTTTATCTATTTTTTTTAAAGAATCTTCGTGCACGGGTATCAGGGCTTCCTTATTTTCAAGCATAATTTTACACAAAACCTGGTGGGGCTGCTCAATTACTTCAATCACTTCCCCCAATTCATCATCATCATTTACCACCATAAAACCTAAAAGTGAAATGGGTGCAGCGCTTGCGGCAAACTTTTTAAAATCAAATTCATTCAGCCAAACCTCTTTCTTAATAAGGGGATGAGCGGCTTCTTTGGAGGAGAATCCTTCTATTGAAATAAAGGTTTCTTTATCATTTTTTATTTTGGCAGAAGCAATAAAATAAGGGAGAAAGTTGTCTTTTGTTTCTTCAATAAAAATAGTTTCAAGCCCTTTCAATGAAGTTTTTTTTCCGAGAGAATGTTCAAGAATCAATTGGCCCTGAATGCCATGAGTGGCTGCTAATTTTCCTATTTTAAAATAATTATCCATTGGCGCAAAACTATTTCTTAATAAATGAAATAGCCAATTATACTCCCATATATTCTCTCAAAAGATTGGATTTCGAAAAAGTACGCAATTTAAGAAGCGCTTTATCTTTTATCTGGCGTACCCTTTCGCGGGTTAAATTATACTTAACCCCGATGTCCTCAAGGCTTAGTGGCTCCATCATGCCTATCCCATAATAAAAACAGATCACTTCTTTTTGGCGGAGCGTAAGCACACTTAATGAACGCTGAATTTCCTGGCGCAACGAATCTCTGAACATAATTTGTTTGTCCGCACTATCTGCGTTTCCATTTACCATTACATCCATAAGCGTACCTTCTTCACCGGAACTCAGAGGGGAATCCATGCTAACATGCCTTGCCGCCACACTCATCGTTGCAGAAACTTCTTCCACATCTACCTCAAGATAATTAGCCAGTTCTTCCGTGGTAGGGGTGCGTTCATATTCCTGCTCCAGGTGCGAATAAGCCCGGGCGATACGGTTTGTCAATCCCACTTTATTTAAGGGAAGCCGCACAATGCGCGATTGTTCGGCAAGCGCCTGCATAATGCTTTGACGAATCCACCACACACCGTACGAAATAAATTTGAATCCGCGTGTTTCGTCAAAACGCTGTGCAGCCTTTATTAAACCGAGGTTCCCTTCATTAATAAGATCGGGCAAAGTAAGTCCCTGGCTTTGGTATTGTTTGGCAACAGAGACCACAAAACGGAGATTGGCTTTTGTAAGTTTATCCAAAGCCTTTTGATCACCCTGCCTGATCAGAAGCGCTAATTGCACTTCTTCTTCAGGGGTAATAAGATCCACTTTTCCTATTTCCTGTAAATACTTTTCTAAGCTTTCGCTTTCACGATTGGTAATTGATTTGGAAATTTTTAGTTGACGCATACTCATAATGAGGCGATTTAATGGGGGGTTACTATTCTTACTTTTGGCGCAATAAACATTTTTAAATATTTTGCCTGAATAGTAAACGTAATTTATACTCATAAAAGTATGTTACCAAAAAAAAAAAATTAAATGTTTTTTACACTTAAAATGAAGATCTGATTATAAAAAAGCAATCTTTTAAAAATAAAGTTTTCAAAAAAAAATTATTTTATGTTGGTTGGTTGATTTATTTTCTATTATTGCAGATAAAGAGAACCGTATAAATTATAAGATGAGTAAGAAAATAAAATACACAGTGGAGTATCCGGTGAGGTGTTCGCCTGCGATATTGTATGAATTCCTTTCCAGTTCGTCGGGCTTGCAGGAATGGTTTGCTGATAAGGTAGAGGATAGTAACGGGCTTTTTAGCTTCTCCTGGTCGGGCTCTACAGAAGATGCAGAGGTACTTGAAAAGGAAGAAAATAAGTTTATCCGTTTCCGTTGGGTTGATTCTCCCAAGGATGAATTTTTTGAATTCAGCATTGAAAAATCTGAAGTTACCAATCAAACTATTTTGGTAATACACGATTATGCTGAAAAGAAAGACATTAAAGATCAAAGCCAGCTTTGGCAAACACAGGTCAAAGAGCTTTTTCATCGTTTGGGGGGAAACTGATCTTTATAAATTGAACGATCTCTTTAAATGATTTTTCCAAAAACTCCGGCGCTTCATTCCATTGATTCAATTCTATTTTTTTTGCCACTTTAAAAAAGTTTCTTTTAAATATATTTTGTAACTGTTCCTCATTGATCTTTTTTATATCAATAAAGTTGGAAGCGCCAAATTCATGCTGCCACTCATTTTCGCTCACACTTATATAAAAACCTTTTTGTTTAAAAAAAGACAGCCATTGCGGGGTATCCCTGAATTTAGGGAGAACTTTTCCTGAAAAATGCAATGAAATACTGAAAAAATTTGCCCACCAAAACATAGTCCTAACCGCTAAAATATTTTCTTTACTGAACACGGCGGGATAATCTAAAATTAGAAAAGGGAGGCCAAGATAATTTTCTCCTTTGGAAATTTTACCACCGGGTTTTTGAAAATGATCCGGTAAAAATTGTTTTTCTTCTTCCACTATTTTTCTATACTCATGGTGCAATTCTCCCAATAAAAGATGGGCTTTATGCATTATCGCTTGTTTGGTAAATATCCATTCACTGTTATTTACCAATTCCATTTCCTGTGGTGAAAGATGTATTTTTGCCTCGTCATTCATAAATTGAAATTTACATTAAACAGAGTTAATCTCTTCCGGCAAATTTTTACATGTTCAAAAAATTAGACAAACTTATTCTAAAAGCTTTTTTCTGGCCGTTCATCGCCACTTTTTTCATAACGCTTTTTGTGTTTATGATGCAGATATTGTGGAAATATATTGATGACCTGGTAGGCAAAGGACTCGATTTTTTAACCCTCACCCAATTTCTTATTTATGCAAGCGCTACCCTGGTTACACTTGCCATGCCCATTTCCATTCTTCTCTCTTCCATTATGACGTTTGGTAAACTGGGAGAAAATTTTGAACTGGTTGCCATTAAATCTTCGGGGATTTCTTTGTTGCGTTTTATGCGGCCTTTGTTTTTTATATCCCTTATTTTTTCAGGTGTGGCATTTTTATTTGCCAATTATATTGCCCCGGTTGCCAATTTAAAATTTGCAGTTATATACCATGATATTTATCAGAAAAGCCCGGCCTTCGATTTGAAAGATGGGGTTTTTTATAACGGCTTTCGGGGGTTTTCTATAAAAGTTGGTAAAAAAGAAAAAGACAAAAGCACTCTGCATGATGTTTTGATCTATGAACAATCCAATGGTGTACAGGACAACACAATTATTTCGGAGAAAGGAAAAATGACCATGAGTGCTGATAAAAAATTTCTTGAATTTCGTTTGAGCAATGGAAACCGGTATGAGGAAAAAGGAAGTTATAGCTCATCAAAGAATGAATTCATCAACCTGGGTTTTAAAGAATACAATAAGTTGTTTGACCTTAGCCAGCTCAATCTTCAAAAAACTTCAGACAGCCTGTTTATGAATAATATTCGCATGAAAACCATGCGCCAACTAAACGTGGATCTTGATTCGCTGAAAAAAATACCAGACTCTCTTTTTAAAACCAGGAAGCGCGAGCTTGCCACTTATGTGCAATACGCAAAGTTCAAAGATTCGTTGAGCAGCAAAAAACAAATGGACCTGGCGTTGACAAAAATTGAAAATAAAAAAGTAAATTCCTTTAAAGCGCTGATACCGGATAGCCTGAAAAACATGATATATGATCAGACAATAAATGCCATTAGCAACCTTCGCAATGTTACCGAAATCTCCGCAAGCGATTATAAAAACCGGCGCGCAGAAATAACACAAAACCAGGTGGAATGGCATAAAAAGCTGTCACTTTCCGTGGCATGTCTTGTATTATTTTTTATAGGCGCTCCACTTGGTTCCATTATTCGCAAAGGTGGATTGGGATTGCCTCTCGTAATGGCTTTGATATTTTTCTTTGTCTTTTATTTGCTCAATATTTTCGGTGAAAAATTCACCAAAGACAATTTGCTTAGTCCTCTATTGGGGATGTGGCTACCCGTAATTATTCTTTCACCGGTAGGATTTTTTCTTACTTACAAAGCCATGCACGATTCTCAATTGTTCAACAAAGAATATTATTTCCGCATAGCTAAAAATATAAGATTGGG
>JBDSOE010000102.1:0-8826 GCA_039915005.1 Ginsengibacter sp. | reverse complement strand
ATAAATTGATACGATGCGTAAATATTTTTTCCTGTTCTTCTCCGGTTTCTTTTCCTTAACGGCGCTTTGCCAATCTCCAAAAACTTATAGCTCTTCACAAATTTTTGAACAAATAAAAAAACTGGATGTGCTCGGTTCCGTGTTGTACATCGCGGCACATCCTGACGATGAAAACACCAGGCTGCTGGCTTATCTCGCCAATGAGAAACTGTACCGCACGGGCTATCTGAGTATGACACGCGGAGATGGCGGCCAGAATTTAATCGGCGATGAACAAGGTGTAGAACTGGGTTTGATAAGAACGCAGGAACTTTTATCGGCAAGAAGAATTGATGGCGCCGAGCAGTTTTTTACAAGGGCTTACGATTTTGGTTTTACAAAAAGCCCTGAAGAAACTTTTCGGTTTTGGAATAAGCAAAAGATACTAAGCGATGTGGTTTGGGTGATCCGGAAATTTCAACCGGACGTAATTATTACCCGCTTCCCGACCACCGGCGAAGGCGGCCATGGCCATCATACTTCATCGGCCATACTTGCCGGCGAAGCATTTGAAGCCGCCGCAGATGCCACTAAGTTTCCCGAACAATTTAAGTACGGCGTAAAACCCTGGCAGGCAAAAAGGCTCTTATGGAACACTTTCAATTTTGGAAACATCAACACCACCGGCAGCAGCCAATTTAAAATAGATGCAGGCGGCTACAATTCATTACTCGGAAAAAGCTACGGCGAAATAGCCGCTGAAAGCCGCAGCCAGCACAAAAGTCAGGGCTTTGGAGTATCCGCTTCAAGAGGAAAGCAATTGGAATATTTTAAAACCATAAAAGGTACGGCTCCTGTAAAAGATTTGATGGACGGCGTAAAGACTGACTGGGAAAGATTGAACGCCTCTTCATTGCAATCCAATATTTTGAAAGTAATAAAAGAGTATTCTTTTCAATATCCGGAAAATTCGCTGCCCCAGCTTTTGACTATTTACCAGTCTGTAAAAAAAATGAAAGGTTATTGGGCCGAAGAAAAGAGTAAAGAATTAAAGCAAATAATGAAAGAATGTATCGGGCTTTATATGGAGGCCACTACTCATACTATGTTTGCGGTGCAGGGCGATTCTGTACAAATCAATTTTGCAGCCGATAATCGTGCAGGCGGCACCGTTAGTATAAACTCGGTTACCATAAAAAACAACCGTTTTGTATGGAATGACCTGTTACCTAAAAATGAAAATGTGAATCATTCTTTTTCCATCTTCATTCCCTACTCTGCAAAAATCTCACAGCCATACTGGCTTATAGAATCCATGACCAAAGGATCTTTTTCCGTAGCCGATCAAACGCTGATTGGTAAACCTGAAAACGATCCTGAATCTGCAGAGGTAAGTGTAAATTTTAATGGAGAAAATATTGTTTACACCATTCCCATTCAATTCAAATCAAACGACCCCGTGAAAGGCGAAGAGTACCAGCCTCTTTTTATAATACCCAAAACGAAAATAAAATCAGAGCCCGACATAGCCTTATCTCTGAATAATGAACCCGTGAAAATTACTTTTACCTCAATGGACAATGGATCCTCAAAAAGTATTTCCACAATAACGAAATCTTTTTCAGAAAATGTAATTGAAACGGGCAAAGGTGGAGACGCTTACTATTCTTTAAAAGATCCCGGCAAAAGCAATACAGAAACCATCAGCGGATATGTAAAGGATGGCGGCCAGGTATATGATTCTTACAGGAGAATATTGGAGTATCCTCATATTCCCAACATCATTTATTTTCCAAAGGCAACCACCAAACTGGTAGAAGTGAATATTGCCGTTGCCGGCAAAAAAGTTGGGTACATCCCCGGCGCCGGCGATAAGATCCCGGAGGCGCTGCAAAAGATGGGATATGAAGTAACCACGCTTTCTAAAAATGATATTACCAAAAATAACCTCGCACAATTTGATGCGATCGTTACCGGGGTAAGAGCGTACAACATTTATGAATGGCTAAACGATTCGTACAATACCTTAATGGATTATGTAAAAGACGGCGGCGTGTTATTGGTACAATATAACACCAACAATAATATTGGCCCGGTGAAGGCAAAGATAGGCCCCTACCCTTTCACTATTTCGCGCAACAGGATCACCGATGAAAATGCCGCTGTTCAGTTTTTGGATCCAGATAACCGGCTTATGAATTATCCGAATAAGATCACACAAAAAGATTTTGACAACTGGATACAGGAACGCAGTACTTATCATGCAGCCAATTTCGAAAAGAATTATAAACCTTTGTTCGCCATGCACGATGAGGGAGAAGCCAATGAAAGCGGAAGCCTTATCTACACTGATTATGGTAAAGGGAGATTTATTTACTCGGGTTTGGTTTTCTTCAGGGAATTGCCGGCAGGGGTTCCCGGCGCCTATCGTTTATTTGCCAACTTATTAGCGAAGACTTCCAACCCTTAAAGAAAAATATCTTGTTATGCAAAAGATTCAAAAAAAATTCTGGAACAGGCTTTATATCATTGTGCTTCTTTTTCTGTTGTTGCAGATTGTATTTTATTATTTTATTACAAAGCATTTTCAATAAAGGAATCAATAATAAAACGGAGCACTGATTTTTTCAGTGCGTTTTATACAAGTAAGAATTTCACAGCACATTTAACTGTAATTAATTAATTAAATAAATAACAAATCGCTATGAGTGTACAGGATTGGATGGTACTTATTGCTACACTTAGCATCATTATTATTTATGGTGTTTACAAAAGCAGGACTACCAAAAACCTGGATGGATATTTTTTGAGTAACCGTGATATGCCCTGGTACCTGGTGCTGCTAAGCATTATGGGTACCCAGGCCAGCGCCATTACTTTCCTTAGTGCGCCGGGACAGGCTTATACAGATGGCATGCGTTTCGTTCAATATTATTTTGGGCTTCCTCTCGCTATGATCGTGATATGCATTGTTTTCGTTCCGGTATTCAACCGGCTGAAAGTATATACTGCATACGAGTTTTTGGAAAAACGCTTTGATCTGAAAACAAGAACGTACACGTCTTTTCTTTTTCAAATATCCAGGGGGCTTTCCACAGGCATCAGCATTTATGCACCATCCTTAATTTTAAGTTCTTTAATGGGATGGAATATTTATTACACCAATATTATTATGGGCGGATTGCTCATCATCTACACGGTTACCGGAGGAGCCAGGGCGGTGGCGCATACACAAAAACTACAGCTCATTATTGTTATTATCGGGATGGCGATCGCGGGTTATTGGGTGGTAAAATTGATGCCGCACCATATGGGGTTTATGGACGCTTTACATCTCGGCGGCAAGAGTGGAAAAATGAATATTATTACCACCGGCAACACAGAAAACGGATTTGACTGGAAAGACAAATACAATATATGGAGTGGTATTATCGGTGGATTTTTCCTGGCGCTCTCCTATTTCGGAACTGATCAAAGCCAGGTGGGACGCTACTTAACGGCGCAAAACAACCGGGAAAGCAAACTGGGATTGCTGATGAACGGGATAGTAAAAGTGCCTATGCAGTTTTTAATATTGATGCTGGGTGTTCTGGTTTTTTCATTTTACCAGTTCAATAAAGCGCCCATCTATTTTAATGAAGCACAGATGGAACGTGCCAAAGAAACTAATTTTAAAAATGAACTTGCAGCTATAGAAATAAAATATGCACAGGCTGCCGCAGATGATAATGTAAAAAAAGACGAAATAAAAAAGGAATACATAGCCGTTTTATCCAAAGCCTTGCCCGGTGAAAGCACGAACGACACCAACTTTATTTTCCTCCGGTTTGTGATTGATTATTTACCAAAAGGGCTGATAGGATTGCTGATAGCGGTCATCTTCCTCGCGGCGTGGGGAAGCATTGCCGCAGCATTGAATGCCCTTGCATCCTGTACGGTGGTGGATATTCACAAAAGATTTTTTAAAAAAGAGCTCACCCCCAAAATGGATTACCGCATTTCAAAATTCTACACTTTTTGTTGGGGGATATTTTGCATTCTCGTGGCGCAGTTTGCCAGCAACCTGGGCAATAGCCTCATCGAAACGGTGAACATTTTAGGCTCATTATTTTACGGAGTCATACTCGGTATTTTCCTCGTGGCCTTTTGGTTCAGATATATAAAAGCCAATGCTATTTTTTATGGCGCCATCATCTCGGAAGTGCTGGTCATTCTTATTTATAAAGCAGATGTGATCTCATTTTTATGGTTGAATGTGATAGGGGCTTTGCTCGTAATTGTGATTGGTTTTTTACTACAGAGCATAGGTATTGGCAGAGATAAAGATAGTGAAGTGAATATGTATGATTGACCATAGGTATTGGCAATTTTTTTCATAACCGTTGCACGTTCATCTTCTGTTATTGTCTCATTAAAACAAAGCCTCTATCAAATCCTCTTCAGTCATGTTGGTAAAATATTGTCCGATAGAATACTGATGCAGAACACCACGGAGAATCGCATCATCATGGGCCACATTTTCCAATGCCTTTTCAATTTCCTCAGTATCTTTTTCATTAAAATAATCTCCGAATATTTTCACTTTTTTTATGATTCCCTTTTCTACATCAAGGTTCATTTCCAACATGCCGCCCGAAGTCTTTATCGTTTTTTTAAAACTATACTTGGGAGAATATCCATAATTCCATTCTCTTGTAGCATATTTTTCATCCCGGATTTTTCCGATGGCTTTCAGGTCTTCTTCTGTAAAAGTATAAAGCCTGCTACCTTCAGTGGTGGCCAGTACATGATCCATTATTTTCTGCGTAAACTCTTCAATGGTAAGCGGTACAGGCAAATGATCTGAAATATTGGTAACTCTTTTGGGAATAGATTTCACCGCTTTATCCTGGTATTTTAAGGGATGTATTTTTAATGCCTCACTCACATTTTTCATGTGCGATGAAAATAATAAAGTGCCATGATGAAGAATTTTATTCTTAAAAATATGCTCCGCATTTCCTGATATCTTTTTACCATCAATCATAATATCATTTCTTCCCTCAAACCTTGCATTGGTGCCAAGAATTTGCAAAACGTCCACAATAGGCCGCGTATATTTTTCGAAATCTATCAGGCTCGAATCCTTTCCTGTTTTAGTAAAAGAAAAATTAAGGTTCCCCAAATCGTGATACACCGCGCCACCACCGGAGAGCCTCCTCACCACATGAATGTTATTTTGTTTTACGTAGTCGAAATTAATTTCCGCCAGCGTATTCTGGTGTTTCCCAACGATGATGGCATTATCATTTCGCCAAAGCATAAAGCAATCTTCTTTGATATGCCTGAAAATATATTCGTCAGTAGCAATATTAAAATAGGGATCAGTAGACTGGTGGTAAATACAAAGCATATTAGTTTTTATTTTTCGCAAACTTAATCAAATAATAGCCGGCCTGGTTTTAGATTTAATAACATGCTGACACACATCTTTCCGTGAAAATATTAGTACGGATTCTAAATTCAGATCAGCGTCTTAAACTGAGTAAATTATCCCTCTACCAAATCCACTTCCACCTTCAGATTGTCAATAATAAAATCCTGTCTTGAGGGAGTGTTTTTTCCCATATAATACTCAAGCAATTGTTGGATATGTATTTCGGGTAAAAGCATCACTGGTTGCAACCTGATGTCTTCGCCAATAAACTTTCCAAACTCTTCAGGAGAAATTTCACCCAATCCTTTAAACCGTGTGATCTCCGGCTTTGCACCTAATTTTTCTATCGCCCTCACTTTTTCACTCTCTGAATAACAATAAATAGTTTCCTGTTTTTCTTTGTTTTTCCCAGGCATGGTGCGCACGCGAAACAACGGCGTTTCCAGAATATACACATGGCCGTTTTTAACCAGATCAGGAAAAAACTGGAGAAAAAAAGTCATCAACAAAAGACGAATGTGCATACCGTCCACATCAGCATCGGTTGCTATTACAATATTATTATACCTCAGATCTTCATAGCCTGTTTCAATATTTAAAGCATGTTGCAAAAGGTTGAATTCTTCATTCTCATACACAATTTTTTTGGTAAGTCCGAAGCTATTCAAAGGTTTACCACGAAGGCTGAAAACCGCCTGAGTTTCTACATTGCGCGATTTAGTGATGGAGCCACTGGCGCTATCTCCCTCGGTAATAAACAATGTGGATTCCAACCGTTTCGCATTGACATCTTCTTTGTTTTTTCCTTCGGCATTGTCGTTAAAATGGAACCGGCAATCACGCAATTTCTTATTGTGCAGATTGGCTTTTTTGGCTCTCTCATTGGCCAGTTTTTTTATGCCGGCCATATCTTTTCTTTCTCTCTCATTTTGCTCAATCATCTTTTTTAAAGCATCCGCAGTTTCCGGATTTTTATGCAAAAAATTGTTGAGCTCATTTCCTAAAAAATCTGCAATAAAGCTTCTTACTGCAGGCCCTTTTTCAAACATGAGGTGTGAGCCCAGTTTCGTTTTTGTCTGGCTTTCAAAAACAGGTTCCTGCACACGAATGCTTATGGCCGCGCAAATACTTCCACGTATATCTGAGGCGTCATAATCCTTTTTATAGAAATCACGAATCGTTTTTACGTATCCTTCCCTGAAACCCGCCAGGTGAGTGCCTCCCTGTGTAGTGAACTGGCCATTTACAAAACTGTAATATTCCTCGCCATAATGATTATTATGCGTAATGGCTGCTTCAATATCTTCTCCCTTTAAATGAATGATGGAATATTTCAACTCGTCTTCATTGCTTTTTCGTTGCAGCAAATCCAGCAGTCCATTTTTACTTAAATATCTTTTACCATCATAATTTATGACAAGGCCTGCATTTAAAAAACAATAATTCCAAAATTGATTATCGAGAAATTCACGGAGGTAGTGGTAATTCTTAAATATTTTTTCATCAGGAATAAAAGTTATTTCTGTTCCATTTTCTTCTGTTGTCTTAGTCTCCCTGGCATCTTTTACTAAAACCCCTTTTTCAAATTCAGCGGTTTTTTGTTTGCCTTCCCGGATACTGGTTACTTTAAAATATTCACTCAAAGCATTCACAGCCTTGGATCCTACGCCGTTAAGTCCCACACTTTTCTGAAAAGCCTTGCTATCATATTTGGCGCCGGTATTTATTTTACTCACCACGTCCACCACTTTTCCCAAAGGAATTCCTCTTCCGTAATCGCGGACAATAACCGTTCTATCGGCAATAGAAACATCTACATGTTTGCCATGCCCCATCGTATATTCATCAATGCAATTATCAATTATTTCTTTCAGCAACACATAAATGCCATCATCAGGACTGCTTCCATCGCCCAACTTCCCGATGTACATTCCCGGACGCAGGCGTATGTGTTCTTTCCAGTCAAGGCTTTTTATGGAATCTTCGTTATAATCAAATAAATCTTTTTCAGCCATCTTTCATTTCGGTTTTGGCAAAAGAAAGAAATTTATAGGAATTGGGAGTTTTGATTTTTTACGGGCTGGTATATTTAACCAAAATATTCATAACACTTTTTGAAATCAACTTACTAAGTTTGCTTCATTTAAAATTGGGAATCAAATAAAAAAAGAAACTTTTTCTATTTTTCATATTAGCCCATTGGCTTATTAGCATTTGCCTAAAAGCTAATTTTCAAATCAATCAAATGAATTTAAATCTTATCAACAAAAAAGCCATTGTCTGCGGAAGTACGCAGGGATTTGGTTTGGCATCAGCTATTGAACTTTCTTTATTAGGCGCCGATGTAACCTTACTGTCGCGCAATGAAGAAAAATTAAAAAAAGCCTTAAAGCAACTGGATGTTTCTAAAAATCAAAAGCACCAGTATATGGTAGCTGATTTTAATTTTCCTGAACAGGTAAAAAAATCAATAACAGAGTATTTAGATAAAAAAAATACTGTAAATATTTTAGTAAATAATACCGGTGGCCCAAAAGGTGGAAACGCGGTGGATGCGTTGCCTGAAGATTTTATCAATGCTTTTAAAAGTCATTTGATCTGTAACCAGGTTTTGGTGCAGGCGGTATTGCCTTCTATGAAAGAAAGCGGCTATGGAAGAATAATAAACATCATTTCCATTTCGGTAAAACAACCCATTCCCGGATTGGCGGTTTCCAATACCATTCGCGGCGCTGTAGCAAGCTGGTCAAAAACTTTGGCAAACGAATTAGGAGAGTTTGGAATTACTGTAAACAATGTACTTCCGGGATATACACGTACCACGAGGTATGATTCTATTATTCAAAATAAAATGGCTTCATCCCACAAAAGCGAAAAGGAAATTGAAGAAGAATTTACGTCAACCATTCCCTTAAGAAAAATAGGAAAACCGGAAGAGTTTGGCGCGGCTGTGGCGTTTCTATGTTCCCCTGCTGCATCCTATATAACGGGAATTAATTTACCCATTGATGGAGGAAGAATAGCGGGCCTTTAATAATTAAAAAGGGCAATGTATTTCAAAAACAAAATGTAGTTGGGGCATTAATTAAATTGCTATTCAGAGAAAAAAGTTGGAAGCATTTTTGTAACATCTGTAACATTATTAATCTTCTAAAACAATTAAAATGAAATTGACGAAAATCTTTTTTTTTAGTTTTTCTTTCAGCATCCATTTTATTTCTTGGCTGTAAGCCGAAAGATTCGGATGTGCAGGCAAAAATCACAGAGCAATTTGCTGCCACACCAGACTGTGCCGGCGCCTCTGCAACTGTTGTTGATGGCGTAGCTACATTAACCGGAGAAGTGAAAGACGATGCCTGCAGGAATTTAGCAGAAACCACAGCCAAAACAGTTAAAGGTGTAAAGTCTGTGGTAAACAACACTACCATCCC
>JBDSOE010000057.1:0-5464 GCA_039915005.1 Ginsengibacter sp. | reverse complement strand
CATCAATCATATAAAAACCACCGGCGCGCAAACCGGGAATGTTTTTCTTGCTTTCAAAGATGTGGATGCAATAAATGCAATCATTGAAAAATGGAAAAAAGAAAAGAGCCCTGTTTATAATTTCGCTGCAGAAGATGCCATTCAACATACCGTTTGGGTAATTAGCGATGAAAAGTTGATTGATAAAATCACAGAGATTTTTAAATCTGATGTGGATTGTACTTACATCGCCGATGGCCACCATCGCGTAGCCTCTGCCGCTAAAGTAAAATACCAGTTATCTGATAATGAAGAAGCCGGGCATTTTTTATCTACTTTGTTTCCCGCAAGCCAGTTGAAAATAATGGATTATAACAGGGTAATCAAGGATCTCAACGGGCTTACGCAAAAAGAATTTTTAGATAAATTGAATAAAGATTTCTCCTTAGATAAGGTAACGGAAGCCTATGCTCCGGATGCGCCACATAATTTTGGAATGTACCTGAACGGCCAATGGTACAGGCTCTCAGCCCTGGATGGCACTTTTTCAAACGATCCGGTAGGCGTACTTGATGTTTCTGTTTTACAAAATAATTTACTGGAACCGGTATTGGGAATTAAGGACCAGCGTACCGATAGCCGTATAGATTTTGTAGGCGGTATAAGAGGTTTGGGAGAACTGGAAAAAAGAGTGGACAGCAAAGAAATGGCAATCGCTTTCAGCATATATCCTGTAAGTATCGAACAATTATTTGACATTGCAGACAGTAACAATATCATGCCTCCAAAGAGCACCTGGTTTGAGCCAAAACTAAGAGATGGGTTACTTACTCATTTAATAAGCGGATAAAAGATTACGGATCTAAATGCCCCGTATAGATAATTATTAATAAGATAATCCCTAACACAACTCTGTATATACCCCATACCCGGAATCCATGCTTTTTTAAGAATCCAATAAAAAATTTGATGGCAAGCAGCGCTACCGCAAAGGCTACTATATTACCGATGGCCAATAATTTTATTTCTTCGCCGGTAAAGCCTCCGTTTCCCTGGTAAAATTTTAATAGCTTATAGCAGGTGGCTGCCAACATAGTGGGAACCGCGAGAAAGAAAGAAAACTCAGCGGCGGCGCTGCGGGTCATTTTTTGTTGCATGCCTCCAATGATGGAAGCGGCGCTACGGCTTACTCCCGGAACCATCGCCAGGCATTGCCAGACTCCGATGATAAAAGAGGTGGCGAAAGAAACCTGTCTTTCCGATCGTATCCGCGGGTGCTTAAAAAATTTATCAATAAAAATTAAAACGATACCACCAAGCAATAATGCCATAGCAACTGTAGTAGTACTTCCCAGTAATTCATCTATTTTATCTGAAAATAATAATCCAAGTATTATTGCCGGTATTACGCCCACTATCAGTTTTAAGTAAAATTGCCAGTTGGATAAATCGAAGAATTTTTTCCAATACAAAACAACTACCGCAAGTATGGCGCCCAATTGAATGGCTATAGCAAATAGTTTGGTAAATTCATTGTCGGGTACCGAGAGCAATTTCCCGGTAATGATCATGTGCCCGGTAGAAGAAATAGGAATAAATTCTGTAAGGCCTTCCACAATAGCAATGATAACAGCTTCTATAAAGTTCATTGATAAAAAATTATGGGGGGCTTATCCCCCGGTATGCAGGCCCACTGTGTCTTTAAGAAATAGCAAATTCGTGAGACGGATAAAGTTGCGTTATAAATTATGTGGAGATATTGGTTTTCACGCACATGCAAATGAATATCTATTTTTGTTTTTTCATGATAGCGTAAATTTCAACTACCAACCCGGCAACGATCAGGATAGGAGCCAAAGTAATTCTTCTGAAACCATAGATCTCGTGATCATTAAAAACATTCGGGTCGGGACTTTTGCCCCCCGCCATCAAGAAAAAACCTATGGCCATAATTACAAGCCCTATCACCATCCATTTATAATTATCCTTAGTGAACAATTTATTTTCTTCCGAAGTTTGCTTCAATGCTGCATTTTTAGAATGAGTGGCAGTGGTAGTCTTATTTGTGTTCATAAAATTATTTGAGGATGCAATGTTAAGAAATTAATGAAACTATTTACATTAATACAAATCGTCCAGTTTCATTTTTAAATATTTTAAGGCTGAGCGATGGGTGCTAAAAACCGTAATAAATATGCCAAGTATGGTGATGCCAGCAAAAATTAAAAGTAAATTGGAGCTATCATGTAGCAATCGTAAATAAGGAATAAACTTCTCGGAAAGAGTTATGAATCCTATCATTAATGCAATAGCAATTGCGGAAGCAATAATTCCGTTTATAACGGCACGTCCATCTAGCGGCCGCGTTATAAATCCGCGCGTAGCGCCCACCATCTGCATGGTTTTTATTATAAACCGATTGCTATACATGGCAAGTCGAATAGTATTATCAATAGAAACAATTACCAACAGCGATAGTATAACCGCCACCACCAAAAGCACAAGGGTAGAGGTTTTTACAAATTCGCTAACGCCCGCAACCGTAGCTTTCGGTGTTTGAAATTCAGAAACCGTGGTAGGGAAATTAGTCAGCAGGCTGCTTTCCAGGTTGGCAAGACTGTCTTTGTCAACATAATTTGCTTTCACATAAAAGTCTATGCTTTCAGGCAATGGATTGCTGATAGCCAGTTTCTTCCAAAGCGTGTCATTTTCCTGGTTGTATTTTTCTATCGCTTTTTCTTTGGTAATGTATTCCACATTCACCGCATAAGGAAGAGCCTCTATATAATTCTTCAGGGAATCAATCTGTGTAGTATTTGCTGTGCGGTAGATATAAGCATGCAGTTGAATATTTTCTTTAAAATAATCGCCTGTCTTTTTTATATTTAAAAACACCCAGCCCACCACGCCAAAAAGAAACAGGACTAAAGAAACTCCAATAATAGCATATACGTAAGAAGGTTTACCGCGTTTGGTAGATGCTTTTCCAAATTGAGCCATGATAAAAAAATAAGTTTATTTACTACAGTTTTTAAAGGTGGGCCAAAAATAATTCTTTTTGCACAGGTTTAGTATTTTTGCGCCTTCGCCAATGATTGCTAATGTAATTTACATAAGGCATTAGTAACAGGCATAACGGAATCAATAACATTTCTTTCACAAAAAAACAATAAATGCCTGAAGGGTTTTAATATTTTACAGGCTGCAGGTTATAAAAATCATTTATAAAAAATCAAAGGATATTTTAATAAAAAAGAATGGAATACAAATACAGGGAAATTGAAAAAAAATGGCAAGATGGCTGGAAAAAATCAGGAATTTATCAAGTAAGTAATACCTCTGAAAAGCCTAAGTATTATGTATTGGATATGTTTCCCTACCCGAGCGGCGCAGGATTGCATGTAGGCCATCCGCTGGGCTATATATCAAGTGACATTTACGCCCGTTATAAAAGATTGAAAGGCTTTAATGTTTTGCATCCCATGGGCTTCGATAGCTTTGGGCTGCCTGCGGAGCAATACGCTATAGAAACCGGCCAGCACCCTGCCACTACTACTGAAAGAAATATTGAAACGTTTAAAAAACAATTAGATAAAATAGGATTCTGTTTTGACTGGAGCCGCGAAATAAGAACCAGCGACCCGGAATATTATCGCTGGACACAATGGATTTTTTTACAACTTTTTAATAGCTGGTATAATCACAAAAAAGATAAAGCAGAACCTATTGAAACCTTAATAAAAGATTTTGAGACGAATGGCACTGCCAACTGTCAAACGCAAACTGCACACTCTTTTTCGGCTGATGAATGGAATGATTTTGATGAGAAAAAGAAACAGGAAGTTTTAATGGATTTCCGTTTGGCCTTTTCATCTTATGGCGAAGTAAACTGGTGCGAGGCTCTGGGAACCGTGCTTGCCAATGATGAAGTGGTAAATGGTGTAAGTGAGCGTGGCGGCCATCCGGTAGAGAAAAAGAAAATGCGTCAATGGTATTTGCGCATTACAGATTATGCCGACAGATTATTACAAGGATTGGAAAAAGTGAACTTCAGCGATGCGATGAAAGAGATGCAGCGGAATTGGATTGGGAGAAGTGAAGGGGCGGAGATGGAGTTCCTCACCACCGGTCAATCTCATGAGAAAGGGAAAGCAGGCCTCACCCCTAACCCCTCTCCCAAGGGAGAGGGGGAAAGCGACTTAACCCCCGCAACTAAAACAACCTATCAGACTGGTGATAAGAAATTATGGCCCTTATTAAAAGATCTGTCGAGAGAGAACAGGAAAGAAAAGACTCCTGCAGAAGATATCTTGTGGCAGAGATTAAGGAATAATCAGTATGGATCAAAAGTGAGAAGGCAACATGTAATTGATGGTTTTATTATTGATTTTGCTTTCCTGAATGAAAAACTATTAATAGAAGTTGATGGCGATTATCACAACGATCCTGAACAAAAGGAATATGATAATTCCAGAACTGAATATCTACAACAATCAGGTTATAGAA
The DNA here is from genome assembly GCA_039915005.1 of Ginsengibacter sp. Lineage (GTDB taxonomy): Bacteria > Bacteroidota > Bacteroidia > Chitinophagales > Chitinophagaceae > Ginsengibacter. The sequence goes on along the minus strand of JBDSOE010000057.1, from coordinate 979 downwards.
TATTAAGGTTTACTAATGATGAAGTGAGAAATCGTTTTCAAAAAGTAAGTGAAACGATTAAAAGAGAGTTGGCGGCTTCCCCCCTCTCCGCCAGGAGAGGGGCAGGGGGTGAGGCGAAAAAAAGCGAAGCTTTTTCCATCAAAGTCTATACCACCCGCCCCGACACTATATTTGGTGTTGATTTTTTAGTGCTGGCACCTGAGCATGAATTGGTAAACCAAATCACAACTGCCGAACAACGGCAATCCATAGACGAATATCTTACTTATGTAAAAAGCCGAAGCGACCGGGAACGGCAAGCGGAAGTAAAACAAATTACGGGATGCTTTACCGGCGCCTATGCCATCAATCCATTCGACGGGAAACAAATACCCATCTGGATTGCAGAATATGTATTGGCAGGTTATGGTACTGGTGCTATTATGGCGGTTCCTTGCGGCGATCAAAGGGATTTCGCCTTTGCCAAACATTTTGATATTCCCATTACCAATATTATAGGCAATCATTTTGACGGAAAAGAAGCCAATCCAACAAAGGATGCCGTGTTGGAAAATTCCGGTTTCCTAAATGGCCTTTTAATGAAAGATGCAATAGGGGTTGCGATTAATAAAATTGAAGAACTGGGAATTGGAAAACGAAAAATAAATTACCGGATGCGCGATGCGGGTTTCAGCCGGCAGCGTTATTGGGGTGAGCCGTTTCCAATTATCTGGAGTGATGGGATTGCGATTCCTCTGGACGAAAAAGAATTGCCGTTGGAATTGCCACACGTTGAAAAATACGGCCCGGGGAGAGATGGTGAAGGGCCGTTGAGTAATCTGACTGAGTGGGTAAATACATCAGAAGGGAAAATGGAAACCTCTACCATGCCAGGTTACGCAGGAAGTAGTTGGTATTTTCTTCGCTACATGGATCCACATAACAATGAAACATTTGCTGATAGAAAAGCAACGGATTATTGGAACCAGGTGGATGTTTA
>JBDSOE010000037.1:0-5963 GCA_039915005.1 Ginsengibacter sp. | reverse complement strand
CTAAATGTTGCCACTTTTCAATATTTTTCTTTTGTAGAAAAACCATTTCCCTGATTTCCCGAAGAAATAGAATTGCTTTTTCCTTGTCTTGCATTTGTGCAGCTTTAAATGCAATAGATGGCGGATAAGAAGAGTCTAAAGGATCTTCCAGCCAAACGTCTCCGTCAATAGGCATGTCGTAATGAACACTCACTTCATCCCAGTGAGTTGCCACGTCTGACGGTTTTCCGATACCACCGCTGTTGTAACTCCAATCAGGCAATAGACCACCCATTCTGTAATCTATTTCAATAGCATTGCCATATTCTAATTTAAGTTTACGCAATTGCGGCTCTATGCCCCAGCAGGAAGAGCAGATAGGATCGGTGTAATAAATTAATTTTACGGATTTCTTAGTTGATTGCATATTGCTATGCGATGTAGTATCCATACCCGCATCTCCTATTTCACACATTCCGGTTTCTATGTCGCATATAAGCGGATTGCTTCCTAATGTTTCTTTATTCATAATTTTTGTTTTTATTTTCTCTGATAAGATGTAACCCTTAGCAAAGAAATTAGTAATATTATGAGAATGATTTTAATTACAATAACGTTATTTAGTTTACTTCTTCCGAAGTTGCAAACTCCTCCATTCTTGTTATCAAATCGTTTTCAACGGTATAAATCTGAACCCATTTTTGTTTTAATTCTCTTCCTGATCGTTTTACTTTTTGATGTTCCCGACCTAATACAACAACAATATTTCCTTCAACAATATATTGTTGTGGTTCAAAGTTGATGATTTCAGTTTTGTCGAGAATATTGCTAAAAAAAGTTCTTACCCCTTCCTTCTTTTCAAAAGTTCCTGCAGGAATAATTTGCGTGCCGTGATAAATCCATACGGTATCCTCAGAAACTGTTTCTACGAATTTTTCTATATCACCACTACCAAATGCAGAGAACATTTTTTCTACCACTGTTTTTGCTGAATTTTTCATCATAAATTGTTCTAAATGTTAATTGCATTTTTAATAGAAATATCTCTTCTTTTTTACCTGCCACCAGAATTACAGAAAGAAAAACTTAGTATCATTGGAATTATCATAAAAACCATTTTAAATCTTTTCATGATGAATATCAAAAAATGAATGCGCTCAATTGCGATACCTCGTTTTACTTCCCTGGTCTATCATTTACAATATTCAATCCACAAAGAAAATTGGCAGTAAACAAACAAATAATGAGATCTTTTATTTTTGATGCCACCCTTTACGATAAATAATTTACCATTTTTATACTTTTCTTTAAGAACCGGATCGTAAAAATAATATTGAATGTACCAATCATGTTTGAGTGAGGCACCCGCGTTTTCCCAATCGGAAGAATAAACTGCAGGAGCAGCGATTAGGTAGTAGCATTATTAACTTAACTGTTTTATAATACTACAGAGCAAGAGAAATTTTAAAAAAAGAGAAACCCTTAATTAATAAGGGTTTTAGCTTGTTGCGAAGGGAGGGTTCGAACCTCCGACCTTCGGGTTATGAGCCCGACGAGCTACCGCTGCTCTACTTCGCGATTTCGAGGTGCAAATGTAAGAGGTTAACGACTTGCCACCAAATTTTAATACTTTAGCAAATCATAAAATTTTGCCATGATTCCAATGAAAGCGGCTGTATCTCTTTTCACCATTGCCTTTTGCATAAGCTGTGGTCCCAAAATAAAAGAGAAAAAAGATGAAATTTATTCACGCCATCTGCAAAAGCATATTGCGCTGGATATTATAAATACCCCTGTACCGGATAATAAAAGTGATTTTAATTTATTGCTTTTAAACGATGGGCAGGATATAGAGAAATTGAAAGTAAGGAATACGGTTGACAGCTTGTTTGCAAAAAAATTAATTCAGCCTTTGATAGTGGTTGCCATTAATGCTTTTGACAGGATGCAGCAATATGGAGTGGCCGGATATACGGATTACCAGGGCAATGGAGCTTCTGCAAAAAAATATTCGGATTTCATCATTAATGAATTACTTCCTTTTGTAAAAAAGAGAGCTGCCGTTAGAAAATTTAATTCTATCACTATCGCTGGAAGCTCTCTTGGCGGGCTTTCAGCTTTTGATATTGCCTGGGACAATGCGGATAAAATTGATAAGGCGGGCGTATTCTCAGGATCGTTTTGGCTGCGCAATAAAGACACTTCGGATTCCACTTATTCGGATGATAAAAACAGGATCATCATTAACAAAATAAGGTCATCCAGAAAAAGACCGAAATTAAAATATTGGTTCTATGCCGGTGGAAATGAAGAAACCGCCGACCGCGATAAAGATGGAATACCCGATGTATTGGACGATACCAGGGATCTGATTGATGTAATTAAAAAGAAAAAAGTTTGCCCACCGGGAGACATCATTTATACAGAGATAAAAGAAGGCACACACGATTATGATTCCTGGAGCAAAGTGTTCCCGCAGTTTTTAATTTGGGCTGTCGGAAAATAAATTCTTTATTAATTTCTTTGAGATACACTGCTGGCACCACTTGTATTTACTTCCCTTATATCGGGGCTGCCTTTGTAATTGAAAGTGCTGGCGCCACTTGCTTTTACTGAAACAGATTTATTAACAGTGAGTTTGACGTCGGAAGCACCTGAAAGATTGGCAATACAATTATCTGCCACAAGATCGTAATTTTTAATGTCGCTGGCGCCGCTGGCATCTATCTTCATATTCTGTACGCTTCCGTTTACCTTTATGGTAGAAGCGCCGCTTACATTCACATCCAGATTATTGATGTCTATGGAGCCCTTGATTTCACAGGCGCCTGAAAGTTTTAATCTTAAACTGTTCGCCTTAAAAGTTTCACTGAATTTAAAATCACATGCGCCGGAGCCTTCTATACTTGCCAAAGTTTTGAATGAAATATAAGCGCGCAAATTGCGGTTTTCACTAAATCTTAATGAGCCGCCGGCATACGATAGGGTTAAAATGCCATTATTTATTTCGGCTTTTATGTTATCGCGATATTTATCTTCCGAAGCGCTAACTGCCAATGCATACTCATTTCCCTGCGATAAATAAACATCTATACCTCCGGAAACTTTGATGCCCGAAAACAAACCGATGTTTCTTATTTCTGCATTTTTATCGTTAATGATAGTTTGTGCGAACGACTGGCTGAGAAACGCTGTAAAGAGAAAAGCAAAAATATATTTCATAAGAGTTTTTTTGGTGTAACGCAATTGAAGAGGAAAAGTTACATTTTTTAAAATCAATTTCTTCTTCCCTATATTTGCATCCTAAAATTATTTACCGGGGTGCATTCTGCCAACTGGCAGAATTGCTGAGAAAATACCCGCATACCTGATCAGGATAATGCCTGCGAAGGGAGGATTTTTCGACTGTTATTAAAAGCCTTCTTTTTCATGCATTGGAATGATTGATAAAATTCAAATATGAAAAAGATTTTTTTTGTCGTTAGCCTAAGCTTTTCTATTTTTTACGGCCACGCACAGGACAGTATCCGCAATAAACTAAGCGATACCCTGATGCTGGATAACATTGAGATTACTTCCACAAGGGCAGCGGATAAAGCGCCTTTTACAAAGACAAACCTTAGTAAAGAACAAATAGCAAAAGTAAATCTCGGCCAGGATCTTCCTTTTGTTTTAAACAATACGCCATCGGTGGTAGTGAATTCAGACGCCGGTAATGGTGTGGGCTACACTGGAATCCGTATTCGTGGTTCCGATGCTTCCCGCATCAATGTAACCCTGAATGGAATTCCCTATAATGATGCAGAGAGCCAGGGAACTTTTTTTGTAGATCTTCCGGATATTTCTTCCTCTGTAAATTCAATACAGGTGCAAAGAGGAGTGGGCACTTCATCCAACGGTGCCGGGGCTTTCGGGGCTACCATCAATCTTTCTACCAATGAGGTGAATAAAGAAAAGTATTTGGAATTCAACAATAGTTACGGTTCATTTAATACCTGGAAAAACACCATCAAAGCGGGCTCTGGTTTATTGGGAAATCATTTTATAATTGATGGAAGATTTTCAAATATTACGAGCGATGGATATATTAACAGGGCTACATCGGATCTGCAATCCTACTACGTAAGTGGTGCTTATATTGATAGTAAGAGTTCTTTGCGTTTCAATATTCTAAGAGGAAAAGAAAAAACTTACCAGGCCTGGGGCGGTGTTCCGGAAAGTTATCTGAGCAGTAACCGTACTTATAATTCTATGGGGACAGAAAAAACAGGAACGCCATATGATAATGAAACAGATAATTATATTCAAACACATTACCAGCTTTTTTACAACAGAAAAATCAATCCGGCAATAGGCTTCAATGCGGCTGTCTATCTTACGAGAGGCAAAGGTTATTATGAAGAATATAAAGCGGAGCAAAAATTTAAAGATTATGATCTGCCGGTAATTGTTCAGGGAACCGATACCACCAATGCAACTGATTTGGTGCGGCAGCAATGGCTCGATAATTATTTATACGGAACCATTCTTTCTCTCCAGTATCAAAAAAATAAAACGAGCCTCACCTTTGGCGGCGGATGGAATCAATATGAAGGAGGTCATTATGGAATTGTAAAATGGGCTTTGAATGGGGGCTTCCCGCTTGATTACAAATATTATAATAATCCCGCCAAAAAAAATGATTTAAATTTCTATGGTAAAATCATGCAAACATTGGGCTCCGGGTTTACAGGTTTTTTGGATGTACAGGAAAGATTTATAGAATACCGGATCAACGGATTTAAAGACAATCCCACAATAGTTTTCAATAAAAAGTATTCATTCTTCAATCCTAAAGCGGGCATTTCTTTTAATAAAAATAATTACCAGGCTTACCTGTCGTTCTCGGTTGCTGCGCATGAGCCTAACCGTGATGATTATGAAGCCGGCATTCATCAAATACCCAGTCCTGAAAAGTTGTATGACTGGGAATTGGGCATTGAAAAAAAAGAAAAGAACTATAATTATGGCGCCACCATTTATTATATGTTTTATCGCGATCAGTTAATAAATACGGGCAAGATAAATGATGTGGGCGCTTACACCAGGACCAATACGCCCGAAAGTTACCGCGCCGGCGTAGAATTGGAAGGAGGCGCTGTTTTGTCAAAATGGATGAATGCAACAGGAAATATTTCGTTTAGCAGAAACAAAATAAAAATATTTACAGAGTACGTGGATGATTATGATGATGCAAACGGCATTCAGAAACAAAATCATTTTGCCAACACCGATATTTCTTTTTCACCTAACGTGGTTGCTTCTGCGGCGATCAATTTTATCTTAATAAAAAATTCTGAAATTAATTTCCAGTCGAAATATGTAGGGAAGCAATTTTTAGATAACACTTCCAATGAGGGTAGGATCATTCCTTCTTATTATGTGCAAAATATGCGCCTGTCTTATTCTCTGAAGAAAGATATTTTCAAAGAAGTGAATTTTATTTTCCAGGTGAATAATATTTTCGATAAAAAATACGCACCCAATGGATATACTTATAATTACATTTCGCAAGGAGAGTTTACGGTAGAAAATTATTATTTCCCTATGGCCGGAATCAATTTTATGGCGGCGGTTGCTATTCGGTTATAAGCCCAAATGAGTTTGGGAAAAGAAAAATTAATGGGCAGGGATTATGAATTCAGAGCTATCCCTGGTACATTGCAATGACGGAAACTGGGCGCATCTCAGTGACGGAAACTGGGCACCTTGCAATAACGAAAGTGAGCTTCGCCATGAAGGAACAGCAAACGCAATGACGTACTAACTTCCCGTCTTTGCGAGGCGCATTACTAACTTCAAACTGTTACAAAAACTCTGCGCCGAAGCAATCTCAAATTTGGGAGGAATCTAAAAACTAATTCTTTGTAATGGAATATTCGAGGCTTCCGTCAAGGATTAGATTGCCCGCCTGTCTTCGACTTTCGGAAAAGATTCTGCGCCGG
>JBDSOE010000021.1:0-5662 GCA_039915005.1 Ginsengibacter sp. | reverse complement strand
ACCTCTTCAGGAACCTGTTGAATGGCAGTAATTTGACGGGCAACGATTTCTTCACCTTTATTTTTTGCCGGCCTGAAAAATTGAATTACTATAAAAGAAAATACCAAAATAATCAAGGTAGTTTTTAATGCTTTTTTCATTTAATAAATATTGACGAGTCCAAAAATAAAATATTTTTTTTCTAAAATTAGTGATCGCATTTTTTTCAGCCATAAACAGTATCGCAGTGAAAAGATAAGTTATTATGTCTTTCACATTTGAAAACACACAAATATTTCGCGGGAATGTAGCCTAAGAATGATTCTTATCAGCCGTTACTAATTGTACACGAATATTATGCACATAAAAAGCCTTTCAAGTAAATACTCTAATCTGTGTTTTAAATTAAAGGATTGATAAAAACTTATCAATCCTTTCCAGGCAACCATCTTTAATACTTCAGAATTCCTTTTGGTATTACCACTAAATAAAAAATGGCAATAAATGTAATTTTACTATATCACTTTTAATTAAATGCAAAATGTTTGATAATTTTTTATGAAATTTGCGCTTCTAATCAAAAAAAATAAAATGAGCAATACTTCCAGTACGCTGTTCGATAAAGTTTGGGATTCTCATGTGGTACGCAAAATTGAAGATGGTCCCGATGTTTTTTTTATTGACCGGCATTTTATTCATGAAGTTACAAGCCCCGTTGCTTTTGGCGGCTTGCAAAGTAGGGGGTTAAAGGTGATGTTTGCCAACAAAACATTTGCCACAGCCGATCACAACACCCCTACGCTCAACCAGCATTTACCTGTGCAGGATCCTCTTTCTGCCAAACAGTTGGAAGCGTTGGAAACGAATTCAGCAAAATATGGTATTTCACATTGGGGATTAAATAATCCAAAGAATGGAATTGTCCATGTAGTTGGTCCCGAAAATGGAATTACGCTTCCTGGAATGACGATTGTTTGCGGCGATTCTCATACTTCTACGCATGGAGCCTTCGGCGCCATTGCTTTTGGTATTGGTACTTCCGAAGTAGAGATGGTTCTTGCCTCGCAATGTATTATGCAGCCAAAGCCTAAAAAAATGCGCATCAAGGTAGATGGAAAATTGGGCAAAGGGGTAACAGCAAAAGATGTAGCGCTTTATATTATATCCAGATTAACAGCAGCAGGCGCCACCGGATATTTTGTGGAATATGCAGGTGAAGTTTTTGAAGATCTGAGCATGGAAGGCAGAATGACGGTTTGCAACATGAGCATCGAAATGGGCGCACGTGGCGGTATGATAGCACCAGACGAAACTACGTTTGCTTATTTAAATGGAAAAGATAAAGCGCCAAAAAATGAAGCTTGGGATAAAGCGCTTTCTTACTGGAAAACTTTAAAAACAGATACAGACGCGGTATTTGACAAAGAATACAATTTTGATGCGGCAGATATTGAGCCGATGATCACCTTTGGTACCAATCCCGGAATGGGCATGGGTATCAGTAAACACATACCTGTTTCAAAAAATACTGCCAGCGGAAATGCCAGCTACGAAAAATCGCTTAATTACATGGGATTCCATGAAGACGAAGCAATGCTGGGAAAGAAGGTGGATTATGTATTTATAGGAAGTTGTACAAATGGAAGAATTGAAGATTTTCGCGCGTTTGCCTCTATTATTAAAGGCAGAAAAAAAGCAGATCATATTACAGCCTGGATCGTTCCCGGCTCGCATGTAGTAGAACAACAAATTAAAGACGAGGGTATTTTGGATATCTTAACTGAAGCAGGATTCGAATTACGCCAGCCCGGCTGCTCAGCATGTTTGGCTATGAATGATGACAAAATTCCAGCAGGCAAATATGCGGTGAGTACCAGCAACAGAAACTTTGAAGGAAGACAAGGCCCGGGTGCAAGAACTATGCTGGCTAGTCCGCTGGTAGCGGCTGCTGCAGCAGTTACGGGAGTTGTGACCGATCCGAGAGAACTGCTTTAATGTGGGATGTACGATGAATGATAATTTAAAAATATTTTAAAACAAATAAATCACGCTAGTACTCCACGTCCCTCCCTTTCGGAGAGGGATTGGGGTGAGGCCCTTAAAACTTATGGCTTACGATAAATTTACATTGCTTACCAGTACTGCGGTTCCAATGCCGATTGAAAATGTAGATACTGATCAGATTATTCCTGCGCGTTTTTTAAAAGCAACAGAGCGCAAAGGTTTTGGTGATAATCTTTTTCGCGACTGGAAGTATAATCCAGATGACTCTCCTAAAAAAGATTTTGTTTTAAATAATCCAATTTACTCAGGCAAAATATTGGTGGGCGGCAAAAATTTTGGAAGTGGCAGCAGCCGGGAACATGCCGCATGGGCTATTTATGATTATGGGTTTCGTTGTGTAGTGTCCAGTTTCTTCGCCGATATATTTAAGAACAATTCCATTAATGTTGGTATTCTTCCTGTACAGTTAAGTGAAGGATTTTTAATAAAAATTTTTAATGCTATTGAAGCAGATCCAGGCTCAGAGTTGGAAATAAGTCTTCCCGATCAAACCATAACAATCCTTGCTACCGGGGAACAGGATTCATTTGACATTAACGGCTATAAAAAGCACAACCTGATGAATGGTTTTGATGATATTGATTATTTGCAGGCTATGAAAGAAGACATCCAATCATTTGCTGAAAAGAGTTTATATTAATAGAGATCATAACCAACAAAAATGTCAAAAAAACAGCGACACATTGAAATAATGGACACCACACTCAGGGATGGCGAACAAACCAGTGGCGTTTCATTTTCTGCTGTGGAAAAATTAACCATTGCCAAGCTTTTATTAACCGAATTAAAAGTAGATCGAATTGAGATCGCTTCAGCCCGTGTATCGGAAGGCGAGTTTGACGCGGTAAAAAAAATTACCAGGTGGGCGAAAGCAAACAAATTGCTGGACAGAGTGGAAGTGCTGACTTTTGTTGATGGAAATGTATCGGTAGAATGGATGATAAAAGCAGGCGCTAAAGTGATGAACCTGCTCACAAAGGGTTCTCTCAATCATTTGACCTATCAACTTAAAAAAAAGCCGGAACAGCATTTTGCTGAAATTGCGGAAGTAATAAAATTGGGCAAAAAAAAAGGTATTGACTGCAATGTATATCTTGAAGACTGGAGTAACGGTATGCGTGATTCAAAAGATTATGTATTTCAATATCTTGACTTTCTTTCTACACAGCCAGTGAAGCGTATCATGCTTCCGGACACATTGGGCGTATTGACTCCTTCAGAATCTTTTGAATTTGTTTCCGAAATTGTACAACGTTATCCAAAAATACATTTTGATTTCCATGCTCACAATGATTATGATCTGGGCACAGCAAACGTGTTGGAAGCTTTAAAGGCAGGTGCATCGGGAATACATCTTACCGTAAACGGGATGGGCGAGCGTGCGGGTAATGCACCGTTAGCAAGCGCCATAGCGGTGATCAATGATTTCATGCCGGATTTAAAAACATCAGTTGCAGAAAAATCCTTGTACAGCGTAAGTAAACTAGTGGAGACTTTTTCAGGATTTCGTATTTCCGAAAACAAGCCTGTGGTAGGAGAAAATGTGTTTACACAAACAGCCGGCATACATGCGGATGGTGATAAAAAGAATAAACTCTATTTCAGCAACCTGATGCCTGAGCGCTTCGGGCGCCAACGCAAATATGCGCTTGGTAAAACAAGTGGAAAGGCAAATATTGAAAACAATCTTTTGCAGATGGGCATTCATCTTTCCGATCAGGATCTTAAAAAAGTAACGCAACGTATTATTGAATTGGGCGATCGCAAAGAAATAGTCAGCCCCGCAGACCTTCCTTACATTATATCAGATGTACTGGATAGTGTGGCTATTCACCAAAAGGTGCAAATAGAAAATTATGTATTGACACATTCTAAAGATTTAAATCCTTCCGTTACATTAAGGATTTCTATTGAAGGCGAATCATTTGAAGAGCATGCCCAGGGAGATGGACAATACGATGCGTTTATGAATGCATTGAAAAGAATATATAGAAAAAAGAAAATAGTGCTTCCAGAGCTTACTGATTATGCGGTACGTATTCCTCCTGGTGGTAGAAGTAATGCGTTTTGCGAAACAATTATTACCTGGAGGCACAATGGCAGAGAGTTTAAAACACGAGGACTTGATAGCGATCAAACAGTTGCTGCTATCAAGTCAACCTGGAAGATGTTGAATAGTATTTGAGAGGCAGAAAGCGAAAGGCTAATGGTAAAAAGCAGAAAGCCCCTAAAAAATCAGGAACTAAAAACTAAAAACTAAGAACTAAAATAAGAATGGCAAACAAACACATTTTAATTGTACCCGGTGATGGAATAGGCCAGGAAGTAACCGCAGTTGGTAAAAAAGTATTGGACAAGGTAGCTGCAAAATTCGGACATACATTTACGTATGACGAAGCATTGATAGGGCATGTTGCTATTGAAGCCACAGGAAACCCTTTGCCTGACGAATCCCTGGAGAAAATGCGCAACTCTGATGCGGTCCTTTTTGGCGCCGTAGGACATCCAAAATATGATAACGATCCTTCTGCAAAAGTGAGGCCGGAACAAGGTTTGCTAAAGATGAGAAAAGAGTTGGGCTTGTATGCTAATATCCGCCCGATTAAATTATTTGATGAATTACTCGAAGCATCCAGTATAAAACCTGAAATATTAAAAGGCGCAGATATTTTATTTTTCCGCGAATTAACAGGCGATATTTATTTTGGAGAAAAAGGACGAAAAAATAATGGTGATACGGCTTATGATGTGGCTGAATACAGCCGCTATGAAGTGGAACGTATTGCCCGCAAAGCTTTTGATGCTGCACGTACCAGGAGAAAGAAGTTGTGTTCTGTTGATAAAGCCAATGTGATTGAAACCTCCAGGCTGTGGCGCGAAGTGGTTCAAAAAGTAGCATTGGATTATCCTGATGTGGAAGTAGAACACCAGTTTGTGGATGCTACTGCCATGCTTTTGATAAAAGACCCACGCAGATTTGATGTAGTGGTTACTGCAAATCTATTTGGAGATATACTAACAGACGAGGCATCACAGATTGCCGGTTCAATGGGGATGCTGGCCAGCGCATCTATAGGTGATGGAACGGGTGTATATGAACCGATCCATGGTTCGGCGCACGATATTACGGGGAAAGGGATCGCAAATCCTTTAGCATCGATTTTATCCGCCGCTTTATTACTGGATATTTCTTTCAAAATGAAAACAGAATCAGAAGCTGTAATCGCTGCTGTAGATGCGGTATTGAAAGCCGGTTGGCGTACAAGAGATATCGCAGATGCTAAAACTGAAGCTGATAAAATATTAGGAACCGAAGCAATGGGAGCAGAAGTTTTGAAGCGGTTATAGTTTAATTTCATTGAAAGATAAATGTATTTGCTATAACCATACATTCAATCAGTTGATTGATATTCCAATTGCTATTGTAATTGCACAAGGGTGCTTTTACATCAATGCGATCATACAAAGGAACACCCGGTTCCAGAGCTTAATTCAGCATAAATTTCTCCTGGATCTTTTCCGGTTGTAGCAATAATCTTTGCCGGCAATAATGCGGTAATAATTCCATACTAATCAGTAAGCCATACAATTCCATCCATGGGTATATAAGATGCGTTAC
>JBDSOE010000108.1:0-5517 GCA_039915005.1 Ginsengibacter sp. | reverse complement strand
CGGGGCTAATTTTATATTTCTTTTTTGGATTTCTACTCGTATGGAATACAGAGATAATTGTTATCACTTTTTTCCTTTTTGCTATTTTGTAAATTAGCAAATAAGGAAACATACCTATTTTGGCTTCCCTGAAAGATCTTTTCTTTTCCGGATAGCTTTCAGGTGTTTGAATAATTTGTTTAATTTTTTGATTTACCTGGTTTCTAAACCGATCACCCAATCCTTCCTGTTTATCCTCGTACCACTCCCAGGCTGCCAGAAGCTCTTTGCGGGCTTTTAATACTATTTCATAAGCATAACCGGTCATTTTTTTGAGGCCCTCTTTTTCTTTAATCTTGCAATATCCTGATCTATATCAGCCATTGAATATCCTTTTTCTTTTCCAGTATCCCAGGCATCATATCTTTTTTGAAACTCATCAACAAGGCTATTGTCATCCCACCACTTCGCTTCTTCAATTATTGTATCTTCAAGCATCGTATAGATCGCTTTAATTTTTTTATCATCGGCCACCCGAATGTAATCATACAAGCGTTCTCTTATTGTTCCTGTATTCATGATAATTAGTTTATTTTACTGTGCCCCCTGCTTTGGCGGAATGCTCTTTAATTTAGCTTCGAAAGATTCAGCAATCTAATATGCCGTAAGTTTCTACCTATATGTTTAGCTTCTATCATTAAAGCAATAATTTACACAAATGTAAATAAAAGCTGTGGGTAAATTACACCCTTTGTGGTTATAAAATTCAGTAACATCCATCGGAGCAGCGTTGTCATTTGTCGTTATAGTATGGTAACTATATTCATCTTTTTGATATAGAAGACCGTAGATGGCATACTCACCACCTGCTACAGTAAACCCAGGTCTTTCTTAAAAAATACCTGCGATAAATTTGGCTAAGAGGGTACCCTTTCCACCCATTCACCCTTTAGGACTTGTGGTAACGGAGCCCGCACCATTATTATTTTTCTTCCAGGTGTCGTATTGTTTGGTACTGCTTCCCAGCCGGGTATCCCTGTATGAAGGTGGGGGAGGTGGCAGGGTAACTTTTGGTACGATTGTCTTTGCCGCATTGATAGTGGGTGCATTAATGGTGGTGGTATTCAGCGTAGGAGTTATACTTTTTGTAGGCTGTGTAGTTACTGTGGGCAATGGTTCAGGGGTGATGTCCTGGACCGGAGGTGCGGTTGGCACTACTATGGCGGATGGCATTACGGTATTGGTTGTCACGGGAGCCGGGTTGGTTACTGGAGCCTGAATTATTGGAGTGGTAACGGTTTTGGTGGCTTTCGTATTTTGTTTTCGCGGGTAATATTTATCCAGTAATGGGTGCTCCGATTTTTCAGTAGTTTGAGCGTAACCCTGCAATGAAAATAATACAACCATTGTTAGGGTCAACTTTATTATTTTATGTTGCATGATGAAAAATTTTACTTAAAGTTATTTAATATTAATTCAACAAAAATGCCTTTGGGAAAGTTTATACAAATTTTAGACCTTCCCACCCCTGCATAAGTATTTGTTTTTACCGGTTGCAAATGATAATGCTGATTTACTGAACAGGCATCGGTAAATGACACTATAAAAAATGCTATTGTTCTCTATATCTAAAAAAGTAGCGTGTACTTTTGCGCAGCATTTATTTCCGTATGGGTTTGCAGATGCTTTGATTGCTTCTTTATAAAATATTTTGGTATAAACAATTTATTTCAAAAGGAGCTTTTTTTTAAAAAAGAAGAATATTTATGGAAGAGAATAGTATTGATGCAAAAAGCGAAGTGGACAAGAAGCCGGGGTTTTTTCAACTGCTTGAATGCAAATGTCCCCGTTGTCGAAGAGGTGATATGTTTGTGCATAAGAATCCCTATACCAAAAAGTTTATGCTAATGAACCACACCTGCAAAGTGTGCGGGCAGCATTTTGATTTGGAACTGGGTTTCTATTACGGATCCAGTTATGTTAGCTACGCAATTACCGTGGCCATAAGTATCGTTACTTTTTTTGTATGGTGGATTTTGGTAGGGATCTCGGTGGATGATAACCGTGTATTTTACTGGCTAATATGGAATGGATTATTTATACTGGCATTGCAGCCGCCCTTAATGCGCATATCAAGAACCGGCTGGCTGGCATTTTTTATACGTTACGATCCTGATTGGAGAACGAACCCTCCGGAAGCACCGGAAAGAACCAATAAATCGCAAAAGAATAACTGGTAAGAGAAAGCCTTTCCAATTTCCGGCTACCTTTAAATTTCTCACTATAAATAGCAGGCTTCTCAATTATATTTGCCTCTTATGGTAAATACCATTTTTCCTCTTTATAAGAAAGCCTATGGTGGACTTTCTTCCGGCACGTGGTGGCTTTCATTGGTAATGTTGGTGAACCGAATGGGCACCATGGTGATACCTTTTATGACCATGTACCTTACCCAACAGGATGGATTTGGAATTGACAAAGCCGGTTTTGTAATGAGCATCTTTGGCCTGGGTGCTATAGCCGGCGCTTTAATATGCGGTAAACTGGTGGATACCATCGGCTACTATTATGTACAATTAATGGCGTTGATTGGCGGCGGCTTCATGTTTATTGTATTGGGGCAAATGCATTCTTACGTTGCTATTTGCATTACTACTTTTATACTGGCTATGCTGAATGAGTCTTTCAGGCCGGCCAATACAGTGGCCATTGCGCATTACAGTAAGGACGAAAATAAAACAAGGTCTTATTCCCTTAACCGTCTGGCCATAAACCTGGGATGGGCTGTTGGCGGGGCTTTAGGCGGCATCCTGGCAAGCTATAATTATAGCTTGTTGTTTTGGGTAGATGGATTATCCAATCTTCTTGCAGCCGGTTTAATGTATCTGACTCTATCGCCTAAACGAAATCCTGCCACAGAAGTGATGAAAAAAGTAAGAGAGCCCATCCTCATTTCGGCTTATAAGGACCGATCGTATATTATCTTCATTTTCCTTGTTTTTATTTTTGCGCTTTGCTTCTTTCAGATGTTTACGACGATTCCTGTTTTCTTTAAAGAAAATTTTAAGCTAAGTGTTTTTTTCATCGGCCTCATTATGGCGATGAATGGATTGATTATTTCTTTTTTTGAAATGATTACCGTTTTTAAACTGGAAGGAAGGCGGCCTTCACTGCATTATATTTCGGGCGGTATGCTGTTAGTATCCCTTTCCTTTCTTTTGCTCAATTCGTACCCATTCAATTATTCACTGATTGCTTTAGTTTCGATGATCTTCTTGACTTTTGGTGAAATACTTACTATGCCTTTTATGAATTCGTGGTGGATCGGCAGGGCGAAACCATACAATCGGGGGCAATATGCAGCCTTGTTTTCAGTAGCCTGGGCATCGGCGCAGGCAGTAGGGCCCTTTGCAGGCGCACTCATAGCCGAACATGCAGGTTATAAAACGCTTTGGTATGGTATTGGTTTTATTTGTTTGTTACTGGCCATTCTTTACTATCGTTTGCAGCGCGCAGAGAAATTATCTTCTTAGAAAATCCTGGTAAGAAAACTGCATGTAGGCTTTGGCGTATTTACTGTTGCTGGTGTCAAAGCCTGCTTCTTTGTAAATTACTTTTTTAGAAACATTATCTATGGTTTGGGTGCCTCCGGGAGTTACCCATCCAAAGCCATTATTAAAAGAGTAAAAGGCAAATGATTTTGCTGAAGAATCCAGCAGATCTTTCCCCCATTTAAATTCTTCGGTTGAGATCTTTAACTGGTGCAGAATGGTGGTGGCAATGTCTGTTTGCGAGCCTATGGTATTGATGATGCCTTTCATTTTTAAAGCGCCTCCGGAAAAGATTAAAGGGATATGAAATTTCGAAGGCCTGTCGTTGGCATCGTGCCCCGGCAGGGGATGTCCATGATCGGCAACAAAAACAACCAGCGTGTTTTGCCACCAGGGTTCCTGTTTGCTTTTTTCAATAAAATTGCCAATGACACTATCGGTATAGTAAATTGAATTTTTAAATTGAGTGGTTTCATCTTTTGCCGTAAAATGTTTTAATGACACATCATAAGGCTCGTGGCTACTTAACGTGAACAGCGTTGCAAAAAAAGGTTCCTTTTCTGTTTTCAAATCTTTCTGAAAACGATTAAAAACAAATTCATCATGTACGCCCCATGAGGTGGTTCTCTGCGCTATGGGGAAAGAATATTTATCAATCAATTTATCGAATCCGCTATGGATTAGGTACGATTTTATATTCGCAAATTCCAGTTCGCCGCCATAAGTAAAACTGGAATGATACCCCTCTTTTTCCAATGCCTGGTTTAGGCCGGGGAGCTTACGTGTTTTAGTGGGTGTTTTTATTATGGAGGTGATGGCCTGGTTGGGATAGCAGCTTAAAATGGCCACCTGCCCCTTTTCGCTTCTGTCGCCTGCGGCATAAATATGGGTAAACAATAATCCATCTGCTGCTATCTTATCTAAGTTGGGCGTTACGCCGGGGACACCGCCAAGGCACCCTACCCATTTGGCTGTAAAGCTCTCTAAGATGATAATGATGATGTTTGGTTTTTCAACAGAGAGGATGGAAGGAATTTTTTCCGGCCCCGTGTTATATAGGCTATCTACTAAATTCTCCGCCCGGGTTTCTGTAAAATAATTGAATGGATTTTGCTCATTGTTTTTATTTAAAATAGAAAACATAATGTTCCAGGGTAAATTAATAGCCGCATGATCTGCAAATAATTTTTCTGAAAAATAAACATCACTGATGTTCATGGGGATCTTTTGAATGCCGCCTCGTATGGGGACAAAAAGAAAAGCGAGTAGAAAAAGAGAAAATACAACATCCGGGAAATGGATTCTTTTTTGGTGCCTGTCAACAAAAGAATCAAAATATTTTTTGTAAATAAAAATAAAAAGCGCCGCAAATACCACAAATACCAGCAGCAATAAAAATACCGGCGAGGAAGAAATGGTGGCGCCCATTTCCTTTGGCGTTTTAAAATACTGGAGGGGAGTGGCATCCATTCTAAAACCCCATGCGGTATATAACTCCAGGTCGGCGGCGCACAGGAATGAGAAAAGAATTACCAGGGTGAAAGAATAAACCCGGATTATCTTATTGACCGGAAGGCGGATGAACAGGGATTTTGCCCAAAATAATAAGAAGGGGAAAATGCAGACATACCCTGTGAAGGAAGCATCCATTCTTAATCCGTATAAAAAGACTTTAAAGACTTCGCTGACTGTGAGAGTGGCGCTAAGAGGATAATGATAACAAAGAAAAATGACTTTGGCTGCCACGAAAAACAAAACCCAATACAAAAAATAAAAAAAGTATCCTGAATATCTCTTCACCCCGCAAAAGTAATAATTAACGGGAGTAAGTACGCTTTGATGTAAAGAATGGAAAGAAAATTATGTATTTAAGGAGAAGGATTTACCGATTATGACCGGTGCCGATTTGTCCCCGCCCCTCTCCACATCGTGGAGAGGGGGAAAAGATTACATCGCCCTCACAGTAGTAATAGTGGTAACTTTTGAG
>JBDSOE010000267.1:0-12985 GCA_039915005.1 Ginsengibacter sp. | reverse complement strand
TATAAGATTTAGCAATCAATTTATAACTATTGGTTGCAAAGAAAATATTCTGTGCTGCCTTATTTACTTTTTCAACAATCACTACATCTATTACCGGGCAACCAAAGTTAGATGCCACACCCACTTCGTTAGGGCATTTATCATCTTCATCGTTTACGCCATCGCCATCGGTATCCGGTACGGGGCAACCTTGGTAACGTGCCACACCTGGTACATTGGGACATTTATCTTCTTCATCATTAATGCCATCTTTATCCGTATCAGGAATAGGGCATCCCTGATATTTAGCAAGGCCGGACACATCCGGACACTTATCATCTTTATCTGCTACGCCATCACCATCTCGATCGGGGCAGCCTTGTAGCGCTGCAAGTCCCGCAACATCAGGGCATGCATCCAGGCTGTCCACAATGCCATCACCATCCCGGTCCATAACAACAGGGATTTCAACTGCTTTCGGTGCCGGTTCTTTTTTTGCTGAAATAATTCCGGCAACACCAATGCTATTATAAAAATGATAACTCGCATTTTCAGTAACCGGGATCCTATACTGAGAATTGATCAACAGAAATGCTTCATCCACAATATTAACCTGCAATCCCAAACCTACCGGCAGAAAGGCAGCAAAGCGTTTACCATATTTACTCCCTCCCACCCCAAGATCAATAAAAGGTGTTACCCAATAATGATCGCTCAATAGTTTTAGGTTGAGTGCTGCAGTAGTTTCCAGCAAAAACTTATTTCGTCCTGATGGCGCCATGCCTTCTATCGGATACTCTACAAATGAACCGCCCAATGTACCCACAAAATCAATACGATTGCTGACAACGGAAAGATAATTAATGGCTAAACCCGGATTCATGCGGGAGAGTTTAAATGCATTCCCTTTCTTCAAAACATCAGCCAGCCCATTGGATCTTATGTCTGAAGCCGTTTGAAAATCATTTAAGAAAAAGCTTACTCCCAAAGCGCGGCCCTTTTTATAATTGGCCTCCTGGCAAAAAGAGGTGGTGAAAAAACTTAAAGCAATAAAAAAGAAAAATATTTTTTTCATATTTAGTTTTGTTTTATTGCGGCAAAAATAGCTGCTTACTTCCAAAGAAGGAAATTATTTTTAACCATCAAACGGTAATGGGTTTTGGGTTAATTTTTCCGCCTTGCATGGTAATTGGGAAGTAATTCCACCTTTACTTTTGTAACACCCCGGTGAACATAACAGAGTTGCTTTGCCGCAGATTGAGAAAGGTCTATAAGGCGTTTGTTTTTGGGATGCATCCGGTCATTGATCTTTGCGATGACAGATCTGTTATTCTTCAGGTTGGTAACCTTTACCCATGAATTTAAAGGCAGCACATTGCAGGCCGCTGTATATAATTCATCACGATGTATGTTTCCTGTAGCCGTTTTTCTCCCATGAAATTTTTTTGCATAATAACTGGCCATGCCATACTTAATCGTACTTTCTTTGCGAGTAGTCTCCTTTTTATGAGATTTTAAATGGCTGCTTTTTTTCTTCTTTTGCGCGTAGGCATTATTGAAAAGAAAACAAAGAACAATGACAGGTAAAATGAGAAAAACATTTTTCATTGACAGAAATTTAAGTTTGTGAAGTGTTACCACTTTTTGTATGCAGGCTAATGACAGCGTCATTTAAAACGGGAAATAGAATTATTTATCGGCTAAATATTTTTGGGCAAGATTTTTATCATCATTATAAATATCATTATAAAAAACAATCTTATTATTTTTCGCCTCACAGGTAAAATATTCTATGTAAAGCCGCAATCTCTTTTTTACCATAATACGCTTTCTGTCTTTATTTGCAATCCATGTTTTTATAGAATCTTCATTATAAGAAATAGACTTGCCTTCGCCCATTGCCAAACTATCCTGTCGGGCAATAAAAAATGCCAGCGCCTGCCAGTTTTCAACCCTTACACAACCATGGCTTAAAGCGCGATCTGAATTTTTAAAAAGGTACCGCTGATTGGTATCATGAAGATAAACACTGTAAGGATTGCTGAAATTAAATTTAAAAACGCCCAGGGCATTATCATCTCCGCTACCCTGAACCACCTTCCAGGGAATGCCTTTGGAATATTTTGACCAGTTAACCGTATATGGATTTATGGCCTCTCCTTTGGAATCCACCAGGTTAAAACCTTTACGGTAAAGATAGCCGGGATCCATTTTCAAGGCAGGCAAAATATCTTTCCTGATGATACTTTCCGGAATAGTCCACTGAGGGTAAGTAACCATATCTGTAATCGCTGAAGTAAGTACCGGCGTGCGGGTAGAAGGTTTACCCACCACCACTTTGGACTCAATGAGTACACTATCGCCATCATATACTTTTAAATAGAACGCCGGTATATTCACCCATATATATTTTTCCGGAAGAGACGGTAGCATCTTATAACGGTCAAGCGTAATCGCTATATGTTTAAAATTTTCATTGTCATTTGAATTCATCTTTCTTACAACGCCGGCGCCGGCAATACCGTCTGCCTTTAGCCCGTGTTTTACCTGGTAATTTTTTATCTCTTTACTCAAAGCCACAGAATCAGGAAGCTCAATTTTTGGATTTCCGTATCCGGATTGCAATAATCTTTTGTGTAGGTTTTTTTTGAAAGCCATTGAATCTTTATAAGGATAATTGAGATAGACATACTTTTTAGTATCCATACTATCCACAAATTTTTTAAGCGCTCCGCGCAATGACTGATACTCAGTGAGTGAGGGCTCCACAGCTTTCAACTGTGTTGCAACTGAAAGAGTATTCCGGGCTTCATTTAAATTTTTAATAAAAAAAGAATCCTTATATTTTTCCTGCATAACTATCGAAATACTATCGGGCAATAACCGTCCTTCCTTCAGGTCTTTAAGCGTTTTCATAAAGGCATCGCTAAACATTAGGTCCGCCTTTGTCCAGCTAACGGCATCCATTCGCACCAATGAATCATTCGCTATTTGCTTACGCAAGGAATCCAATTCACTGTAATGATAATCATTGGGATAAAGCCCGTAATATTTTGCATGCTCAATAAAATCGAACATGGAATCTGCCATTGGCTGCCAGGCTTCTTTACTGCTCCAGATATTTTTATAATTATTTTTTTCGTAAAAATGATTCACCAGGCCATATTCTGATAATGTAATGGAATCATTTATTTTCCCGTCATTTTCCATCGCAAAAAGTAAGACGGCTTTTATATTATCCGACACCTGGGCATCCATTTTCTCAGGGGTATTTACAATTTCAATCTCCTTAGCAGCATGCTTTTGTTTACAGCCAACATTACAGCATACCAATAAAATGAATAAGTAAATATGCCTTAAATTCACTTTGCGAAGCATAGGAATATTTTTATACAAAAGAATATCTTTTACCAAATATTTCATATTGGAATGTATAGGTTACATTTAAAAACCGGTGCAATATCTTCACAGTTATTTTACAAAAATCAATAATAAAGTAAAGTATTATGAACAGGATTGATAAAGTAAAAGTTTGTTTGTTCATAACGGAAGCACTTTTTTTGAATGTTTTTCACAATCAAACTTATAGATTAAATACGGATTGTTTGTAACCAAAGATACCAATGTTTTGCAACAGGAAATTTACCGAAATCCTGAAAAAGAATGTTGGATCTGCATAAAAATATCCCTGGCTTTACCTTCGATTGGAAGTACACTTTTACGGATAACTTTATGCCCGAAAATTATATTCTGTGAAAGAACAATTATATGGGTCTTCAAAATTAATTAGCGAAATTGGAGAAAAAAATAAAGTAATACTCAATAAGTAATCCATGTGGAAAATTTATAAGAAGGGATTTAAAGCCTATTTACAACTGGAGAAATCATTATCGGAAAACTCGGTAATGGCATACCTCCATGACATGGACAAATTCACACAATTCCTTTCTTTGAACAATGAAAAAACAACTCCATCAGAAGTAGATTTAGCACTTCTCGAAGATTTTTTACATTGGATAAATGATTTGGGAATGACGCCCTCTTCCCAATCAAGGATTATTTCAGGATTAAGAAATTTTTATAAATATTGCATACAGGAACAAATTTCATTAACCGACCCTACTGCCTTACTTGAAACACCCAAATTAGCCAAAAAGCTTCCGGATGTACTAAGCTTTTTTGAAATAGAGAAAATTATCAAAGCCATAGATGTAAGCACTCCCGAAGGGACCCGGAACAAAGCAATCATTGAAACACTGTACAGTTGCGGTTTACGCGTGAGTGAGTTAATCAATTTAAAACTCTCGTGTCTTTACATTGATGCAGAGTATGTACGGATTACAGGGAAAGGAGATAAGGAAAGACTGGTTCCTATCGGAAGTTCCGCTATTAAATACATCACTATTTATAAAGAGAATATTCGTGTACGCCTTCCCGTTATACCGGGTAATGAGGATATTGTTTTTTTAAATCGCAGGGGGAAAAAGCTTTCCCGCGTAATGATATTTTTAATCATAAAAGACCTGGCAAAAAAAGCAAAGATTACCAAAAGTATTTCACCGCACACTTTTCGACATTCCTTTGCCACGCACCTCGTCGAGGGTGGCGCCGACCTTCGTGCGGTACAGGAAATGCTGGGACATGAAAGCATTACCACCACGGAAATATATACTCATCTCGACAGAGAATATTTAAGAGACACCCTGCAACAATTTCATCCGGCATTTAAAAGTGATTTTATGGTGTAGCTTTTGAATTTTCTCTTAACTTATAACTCAAAAAGTTATTCCCTCTCTACAGATACTTTATGGTTGTGCAACGAAAGAGACTCCTGGCTATTTTTTACACGACGGCGATAATTTTTAAACATACTCAACCATTTCAATTTAAGTACGCCCACGATGCCTTCTTTTACAATTCCCTTATTCATTTTGGAAATCCCATATCGGCGGTCAATAAAAGTAATGGGCACCTCTTTTATCCTGAAGCCAAGTTTCCAGGCAGCGAATTTCATTTCGATCTGGAAAGCATATCCTACAAATTCAATCTGGTCAAAATTAATGGCTTCCAGCACCTCTCTTTTGTAGCACACGAATCCGGCAGTAGGATCCTTTATGGGCATCCAGGTAATCATACGTGTATAAATGGAAGCGCCTTTGGATAGGCTCACCCGTAGCCAGGGCCAGTTTTCAACTTTTCCTCCTTTAATATATCGTGAACCCACCGCCACATCCGCGCCACCGGTTTTGCAGGCTATGTATAATTTATCAAGGTCTTTGGGGTTATGAGAAAAATCGCAATCCATTTCAAAAATAAAATGATAGCCTCTGTCCATTGCCCATTTAAAGCCATATATATAAGCAGTGCCCAGGCCTAATTTGCCTACGCGTTCTTCCAAAAATAATTGTTCGGGATAAGAAGCAAAAAGACTTTTTACAATATTTGCCGTACCATCGGGCGAACTGTCGTCAATGATCAATACATGAAAGTCTTGTTGCAAATCAAATACTGCTTTAAGGATTTGAGCTACATTCTCCTTTTCATTATAGGTAGGTATGATTAGAAGCTTTTCCAAAAATAAACGGCTATTTTAATTGTGTTTCAAATCTTTGTTTTATAATTTCAAAAACCCGGTAAGCGGCCTATTTTTTAAGTAATGTCCGGTTAAGGATTTCTGTTAATTTCTGTTTTGTGTGCAATGGAAAATCTCCTTTCATCATCCAGTCGTAATATTGAGGCTCGGCCTTTAACACATCTGATACAGCCCGTCCTTTATGTTTTCCAAAGTTAAATACTTCAACATCATTATCCATCACAAAACGGCGCGCAAAATCTACAATTTTTTCCTCACCGGTAAATTGTAAAATGGTGTCAACCGTATTGCCCAGATGCTGGTACCTCTCCAACTGTGCTTCCAGAATTTCCCACGTAGCCGATGCATCTGCTTCCGCGGAATGAGCGTCTATTAACTCTTTTTCGCAATAAAATTTATAAGCCGCGCCAAGTGTACGCTTTTCCATCATGTGAAAAATGGTCTGCACGTCCAGCATTCTGCGATTCGTCATATCCAGTAAGATGCCGGCTCTTAAAAATTCTTCCATCAATAAAGGAATATCAAACCTGTTGGAATTGTAACCAGAAAGATCCGCGTTATCTATAAACTGCTTCAGTTCATTGGCCACTTCTTTAAAGGTAGGCGCATCTTTTACTTTGTCGTCCGTAATGCCATGTATATCGCTGCTGGCTTTAGGGATAGGTATTTGTGGATTTACCATTTTATGCTTTACCTGCCGGCTCTTATCCGGTAATATTTTGATGATCGCAATTTCTAATATCCTGTCCGTAGCGAGATTAATTCCCGTCGTTTCAAGATCAATAAAAACAATAGGACGTGCTAATTGTAAAGCCATTTTATTTTCTATTTTAATTTAAATTTTTTGCTTCCAAATTCAGGTTTAATAAAATATTCATTCCATCATAATTTCCACTGCTCATGAAAAGGAAATTAGCATGATCTGAATTCATTTCATTTATTTTCTTTT
Organism: Ginsengibacter sp.; assembly: GCA_039915005.1. GTDB lineage: Bacteria > Bacteroidota > Bacteroidia > Chitinophagales > Chitinophagaceae > Ginsengibacter. The sequence continues at coordinate 6,464 of JBDSOE010000267.1, read as the reverse complement.
CCAGTTGTACCCTATCCGTTATCACTACAAGATTTTGTTTTTGAAATCCATCCCTAACTTTTTGCGGATCCAGAGATTTCATTCTCTTTAATTCTAAAGCGTGATTGCTGTAAAAAACAATGGCCTCATCCGCCTTATCCAAAGCACCTTTATACTCCGTCATAAAATCAGCATTCAGACTGCTGAAAGTATGCAACTCCAAAATGGCTATTAGTTTTCTTTCCGGGAATTGTTCCTTAACCGCATTGACACTAGCTTCCACTTTACTTGGCGCATGTGCGAAATCCCGGTAAACATTGGTGTCCCCCTTCCGGGCTACCAGTTCCAATCGTTTGGCTGCACCAGTAAAGTTTGAAATTTCCCGCGCAAAAGTAACATCATCTATGCTAAGTTCTTTGCAAACATTAAAGGCCGCCTGCAAATTTAAGAGATTATGATTCCCAAAAACGCATAAGGAAACTTTTTGACTACCGGTTAACACTTTAGTGATCCCGTTTTCAATAAAATTTTCCGGGAGTTGATAAGGAATATACCTGATATCAAGTCTCTTATTATCGTTTACCAGCTTCCTTAAAATCTCATCCGTTTCATTATAAATTAAAACGCCTCCTTTTTCGATCTTCTTAATAAAAATAATAAACTGTTGAAGGTAAATATCAAACGTTGGAAAAACATTGATATGATCCCAGGCAATGCCGGTGATAACAGCGATATGGGGAAAAAGAAAATGAAATTTAGGTCGCTTTTCCACAGCACTTGCAGGGTATTCATCAGCCTCGCAAACTATAAGTGGGGCATCGGTTATTTTAACGCTTTGTTCAAACCCGTTAAGCCTGGCGCCTACCAGGTAATCAAAATCAATCCCGGCATTTTTAAGAACATGCATCACCATAGCGGTAGTGGTGGTTTTGCCATGGCTGCCTCCTATGGCGATTCTTTTTTTATGCAAGCTCTCCTGGTAAATATATTCAGGAAAAGAATAAATTTTTACTTTAAGCTCCATCGCCTTTTTTAATTCAGGATTGTCTTCTTTGGCATGCATTCCCAAAATAATCGCATCCATATCCGACGTAATATTTTCAGGAAACCAGCCCGTTTTGCCCGGTAAAATCCCCGCTAAGCGCAGGTTGGTAGCCGCAGGTTCAAAAATTTCATCATCACTTCCTGTAATAATATATCCTTTGTTTTTTAACGCAATGGCCAATTGGTGCATTACGCTTCCACCAATAGAAATAAAATGAATGCGCATAAATAACTATTTATTCTTAACTTTTAACAATAGATTGAAATATAATTCGTTCTTGTCTGTAAACCCTAAAAGGTATTCTTTAACTTTGCAAAATAAAATGTAATAACTCATCTTTATGAAAAAAATATTCCTTGCCTTGGCAATCACCGGTTTCATCGCTCTCACTTTATGCTCGTGCAGCGGTAGCCGCAGAAGCAGAACCGGTTGCCCCATGACAGAAAATATCATTCATTAATACCAAACCTTCTTAACCTATTATGAACTGGATCTCTTTACAAGATGAACTTCAATTGGAAGAAATTACCGCTAACTCTTTCAACAAGCCACAGGTAATTTTCAAACACAGCACCCGCTGTTCCGTGAGCAGCATGGCCAAAAACCGCCTGGATAAAAAAGAGCAATCCGATGGGATGGATTTCTATTATCTTGACCTGATAAAACACAGAAATATTTCTAATAAAATCGCAGCCGACTTTAAGGTTCCTCATCAATCACCTCAGATACTTATTATCAGTAATGGTAAAAGTATTTATAATGAAAGCCATTCCGGCATCAGTATGGATGAAATTGAGGAAGTGGCACTCGCTTCCTGATCCGTAGCCAAAAGAAATTGGTTATGAGTTCTTATAGCAAAAGTTTTTTATTTTAATAAAGATATCCTCTCATTCAACTCTCTTTTAAAATGCAGGGAATCGAAACCGTTTATCAGTTTCACCACACGGTAGTTGGTGTTATTTTGTTTCATTGATTTCTGGTAACCATCCTTCATCATTTCTTTTCTAAAACAGCCACCGGCAATGTATAAATTAATAGCGCCCATGGAAATCTTTTTTTCAAAATCATCCGGATTGTAATGAAGTTGTTCCGGAAAAATGACTTCATACAATGGGCGAATATAAACAGAACAATACTTTTCTTCTCCTTTGGCGGATGAGGAATATGGGCCAATAATATCAAATTGTTCAATCGCATTTATTAAACTCCTGTTATGCGCAATTGACGATCTGCATTCAATGGTGTAAGATTTTCCCGAAACAAAATGAATCATCTTTAAATCATATTCATTAGCCGCACTTCTAAAACCATCGGTTCTTACATTATCGTATCGTTGAATAAAATAGGTCTTATCTAATTTATTTTCCACTAAAAATTCTTTGAGAAATTCTTCCGAATATATTTCTGCAAGGCAGCCCATTAATTGGCGCTGATATTTCGTTTCCCTGCTTCTCAATTCCCCTGATTGAGAAAAAGACATCGTGAATTCGCATTTCAGTTTTGCCTGCTTCATCGCAAGTGCAAACAAATCCCCGTGAGGATCAATGAGCGCCTTTGCCACATTCCATACGCGCCCATTAAAAAGCTTAAGTTCTAAGAATGAAAAGTAGCTCATCTCTATTAATTTTTAATAGCGTCTCTTTTACAAAATTATTTCTTCAATGAATCCGATTTCAATTGTCTCTTTTCAACGTATGCTGAGGCTTCCTTATAAAGTTCCCTTACCTCATTATCCCCTAAGCCAATGGAGCCAAGAATTACAGAGTCAATTTCAAATTTATCTTTTTGCAAAATTTCTTTTGATAAGGTTAATTGTTCCCGCGATTTCAATGTCTTCATTATGGATACCACATCCGTTTTATTATTTTCAAATACGCCAGGGTGCGGAATTTTAGTTTTTTTCAAAAGATTTACATCCACATCGCTCAGGGTTTGATTGCCGGTAAGTTGCCTGGAGAAAAGATCAATAAAATACCGGAAGTAAATACTGTTTAAAATAAGAAAAAGCGCATCGGCATACTGCTTAAACTCACCTTTAATTATGATAACATAGTTTACTTTATCGCAAACGACTCCGGCTTTGCTATTATCAATCAAACGGTACTTCTCTCCTATTTTGGAAGGGAAAATAAAATCGCCGTTATAAAAAGAAGAAGAGAGATCGTACCATAAATTTCTGCCGGAAACACTCGGCCTTTTCTGAATGTTAAATTCCTTTTCAGCGAAATGGATGTAATCCAAAACCTTCGCGTCCCTCTTTTTTAATTCATGCTTTGGCACATTACAATTTAAAACCGAAAACTTCAGCTTGCTGATCTTCACATCTAATCCGTCTGCTTCTTTTTGTGTCTTAAAAACGGGCTGCACAAACTTTTTTTCAATAATAAAATGTTCATTATTTAATGCCGATAAAAACCAGCCGCAGGTACGCCAGGTTGATTGATGAGCCAACCGGGAACTACCAAAATTATTTTTATACTCTTTATCATCGAAAGCAAGCGCCTTATGCGTTTCATCAATTAAATAAAAGAAATCATTGGCCCCGGTTTTAATTCCATACTTTACTTCCACAAAATGAGATAAAGGGAAAAACTGTTGGTGAGAATTAGAAATAATTTTGTTGTAAATCACCGGAGATCGCAAATAAGTGGCGCCCCAATAGCCGTTATTAAATTTCCCATCAACGGTTGAATTGTTGGTCAATAATATTTGCGAAACCAACGTTACCTGCTTATTTTCATCACAAACATTTTCCTTAATGGATTCAATATCTTTTGCGAATTTAATGGCAAGGGGAATCCTTGATACAGCATTAATTTTGCCGATGATCTTTTTATATTCGCAATAAAGTCGCACAAATTTTGCCAGGTGATTCTTTCGTTTTTTTTCATCTTTACATTTTTCAATCACCAATAAAATTGTATTGACAGAGGCGGTTTCAAAACTTCGTTTTGCCTGGTAATCTATAATGGCTATAATTTTGAAATGCTCCAACAAAAATCGTTGCAACCCGGCGCCAAACTGCACATCGAGCCATGAAGCGGAAATTACCCATCCCAGCCTTGCACCTTCATTCAGAAATGAAGCAGCATGAATCAGGAAATAAATATACAGATCGCTTTGACCATTAACATAGGAAATGCCGTGTTCCTTTTTTATTAGTTGAATCCATTCCTTCTTATCATCCATTAATTCATGACGGATGAAAGGCGGATTACCTACACAGGCATTTGCAGGCAAAAATTCTTCCTTATTTATTTTTAAAAAATTATTGGTAATAATTTCAGGTATCTTTTCCCTCTCCGCTTTTCCTCTAAAAAAAAGATTTATGGTAGTGAGATAAGTGGAAAACGGGCTGACATCAACACCTTTTATCTTCTGTGTTACATTTTCTTTGGGATGAAAATATTTAAAAAAATAAAAGGCCCTGGTTAAGAAAACACCGGAGCCACAGCTTGGATCAAGAACCGACAATGTATTGTTCCGAATACAAAAAGCATTCAGAATATCGGCCTCATCAGATTGCGTAAAATGTTGTCCATGGCTTTGCTGGTGCTGATTATAGGAAAACTTATTGTAAACTACCCCTATAATATCAGAGGGGAAATAAAAAATATCAACAAGCTCCTTAAAGTTTTTTTCCAGGAAATCTTTATCAATTGTTTTTGAAAATTCATTCAGGCATTTTCTGAAATCAACCGGCAATATTTTATACGCATTATCCGGAAAAGATGAAAGCGATTTATGGTTTTTAAAAACCATTTTTGCCAGTTGCTTTGCAGTTGTATCTATCAATAGAATCAGGGCAAAAAGGCGACAATAATTGTCAAGACTTTTTTTATTAATTTTCCCATCTTTGTCAATAACAATAATATTATTTTCAGAAAAATAAGAAAGAAGCAAACCTTTTGAGCCTGAATCTTTTACATTTTCATCAGCAAAAAGCCCGCAAAAGAACTCTGATAATTGGGATACTATCACCTGCAAACGATCTACACAAAAATCTTCTGACAGGAATTGGGAATTTAAAATATTTTCTCTCTTTTGCGCAGTCATAAAAAACTATTATCCACCACAAAATAAGATAGTTTAGTAAAGGTTACCCATCTTAATAAGATTATTCCAACTTAGAAAAAGCTTTTCCAGTGTCGCAACCTTTGATATGAAGTAACAAATGAAATGCACCCAAAATTTTAAGAGGAACTTTTTCTTTATTTAAAATCAAAATATTGCTGGAGTTCAGCCTCCGTCTTTACAAGTACATCACGTACTTTACTTCCCTGGTTAGGCCCTACAATACCCGCTGCTTCCAACTGATCCATTAAACGGCCCGCGCGGTTGTAACCCAGTTTCATACGGCGTTGCAGCAAAGATGTACTTCCACTCTGGCTGGCAACAATAAGTCTGGCGGCATCTTCAAAAAGTGAATCATGATCGTTGGCATCAAAGGTTTTGTTTTCAAATTCCTTCTCGTCCACATACTCAGGCAATTTAAATGCCTCGGCATATCCCGGCTGATCGCCAATAAAATCAGTGATCTTATCCACTTCCGGCGTATCTACAAAAGCGCATTGCAGCCTGGTAAGCTCGCCGTTATAACTGATAAGCATGTCCCCTTTTCCTATTAATTGTTCGGCGCCACCAATATCCAGAATGGTGCGGCTGTCTATTTTACTGCTTACTTTAAAAGCAATACGCGCAGGAAAATTCGCCTTGATAGTGCCTGTAATAATATTCACAGATGGGCGTTGGGTGGCAATGATCAGATGAATACCTACTGCCCTTGCAAGCTGTGCCAAGCGCGCAATTGGCATTTCTACTTCTTTTCCGGCAGTCATTATCAGGTCAGCAAATTCATCAATGATCAAAACTATAAACGGCAAAAATTCATGCCCTTTCTCAGGATTCAATTTCCTTGCAACAAATTTCTGATTATACTCTTTTATATTTCGTGTTCCCGCTTCTTTTAAAAGGTCATACCTGATATCCATCAGGGTGCACAAGGCATTGAGCGTATGAATAACTTTTTTTGTATCGGTAATAATGGCATCTTCTTCACCCGGAAGCTTTGCGAGAAAATGTTTTTCTATAGTTTGATAAATACTTAATTCCACTTTTTTGGGATCAATCAAAACAAGCTTCAATTGCGAAGGATGCTTTTTGTATAAAAGAGAAACCAGTATCGCATTCAAGCCTACAGATTTACCCTGGCCGGTAGCGCCTGCCATCAATAAATGGGGCATAGTGGCCAGGTCCACAATAAAGTTTTCATTGTTAATTTTTTTGCCAATGGCAATAGGCAATAAAAAATTATTATTGAGAAACTTATCGGAACTCAACAAGGTTCTCATGCTCACAATAGACTTCTTAAGATTGGGCACTTCTATACCAATGGTTCCCTTTCCGGGAATCGGCGCAATGATACGAATACCAAGCGCAG
>JBDSOE010000251.1:0-4727 GCA_039915005.1 Ginsengibacter sp. | reverse complement strand
GGTGATGCGTATGAATTTAAATCAGCAAAGTCATGGTCATATGTGGGATGTGCACCGCAACCTGATGAATAGCCTGAGCCCTATTGTTGATTGCGGCGTGCATTATATTGATGTGATGTGCCAGATGACCCGCTCCAAACCTATTCAGGTAAGCGCTATCGGAGCAAGGCTGACGGAAGAAATTCCTGCGGGTAATTATAATTATGGCCAGCTTCAAATTCGATTTGAAGATGGATCGGTAGGATGGTATGAAGCCGGTTGGGGGCCAATGATCAGCGAAACCGCCTTTTTTATTAAGGATGTGATTGGGCCCAAAGGATCAGTATCTATTGTTGCAAAAGAAGCAGGCGGTACCGGGAAATCTGATTCCATAGCCTCGCATACCCAAACCGAATCAATACGATTACATCATTCCGGATTGGATGGGCAAAACGAATTTCTAAAACCGGATACCTGGATAAATTTGGATGATGAGCCCGATCACCAGGAACTTTGCAACCGTGAACAGCGCTTTTTTCTGAAGGCAATACAGGAAGATATAGACTTGACAGATTCTATAGAGGATGCAATAAATAGTCTTAGGGTAGCATTTGCTTGTGACCAGTCTGTAAGAACAGGGCAAATTGTATCTTTATCAAACTAAAGGAACTATGCTGTTAGAAGGATAAAATATTTCCAATTACCCGATGTACTAAGAATATTAAAATCCTCGATTTTATAAAAGATAAAATAATTTTTAAGGGTGATAATTGACTTAGATGAAAAAAAAAATGGAAATTATTTCGAAGCCGATAAATTTAAAAATAAAAAAAATGTAACGTGAATGAGGGCTGGCCCTTCTCAATGACATGGAAAGGGTATGCAGTACTTTATCATAAAAATTAATAGATAAATTATGAAAAGAAGACGTTTTTTATCCTCGATGGCTTTTATACTTCCGGGGGCTGTAGTAGGTACAGGAGTTTTTTTTCCGTCTTGTAAGTCTGAGATGAAAGAAGGAGCATTTACCGAAGATGATATAAAGCTCCTGGATGAAATTGGGGAAACTATTATCCCTGCAAGTTCTACTTCACCGGGCGCCAAAGCGGCAAAGATTGGGGAGTTTATGAAAGTATATGTAACCGATTGCTACAATGCTGCCGACCGGGAAACCTTTATTGAGGGAATCAGTTCGTTCAAAAAATTAAGTAAGAAAAAATACGGTAATGAATTTTTAAAACTGACTGTTTCACAAAAACAGAGTTTACTTAAAGCACTGGAAAAAGAAGCTCAGGAACATGCCATGGCCAAACATAAAAGGAGATCTGCATCAGGTAATGGAGACGCGATTCAAACAGGAAAAGCAGAATTTGATGACAAGAATAAAATGAAGGAAAATTCTGATCATTATTTTACCATGATAAAAAATATAACCCTGTTTGGATATTTTACTTCCGAACCAGGCGCTACCAAAGCTTTACGATATATACAAACTCCGGGATATTTCGCGGGAGATATTCCTTACAAAAAGGGTGATAAATCATGGGCAAGTTAGAAGCGAAATGAAAAAAATATTTTAAATTATTAATCTTAGAGAAATGGGAGAAATTAATTCAAAAGGGGTAGATCAAATACCTATGATGCTATTGTAATAGGCTCAGGAATAAGTGGTGGCTGGGCTGCCAAAGAGTTGTGTGAAAATGGTATAAAGACATTGGTTTTAGAAAGGGGAAGAAAAGTAGAGCATCTCATTGATTACCCGACAATGGCCAAAGATCCCTGGGATTTTCCGCATCGGAATCAATTACCATTAAAAGTAAAAGAAGAAAATCCGGTAGCTTCAAGATGTTATGCTTTTAGAGAAGATGCAATGCACTTTTTTGTGAAGGACAACGAACATCCTTATGTTCAGGAAAAACCTTTTGATTGGATACGGGGATACCAGGTAGGCGGGAAGTCGTTAATATGGGCAAGACAAACGCAGCGATGGAGTAAGTATGATTTTGAAGGGCCGGCAAGAGATGGGTTTGCTGTTGACTGGCCCATCCGGTATCCGGATATAGCTCCGTGGTACAGTCATGTTGAAAAATTTGTAGGGATCAGCGGTAATAAAGATGGGGTAGATACCTTACCTGATGGAGAATTTCTGCCTCCCTGGGAAATGAATGTGGTGGAAAAATCCATTCAAAAAAGGATAATGGAAAATTATAAAAATCGAAATGTGGTTATTGGCCGCTGTGCTCATTTAACACAACCCAAAGAAATTCATTTGCAACAGGGCAGAGGAAAATGCCAGGCGAGGAATATGTGCCAGCGCGGATGTCCCTTTGGTGGTTATTTTAGTTCCAATTCTTCCACCTTGCCCTGGGCGGCAAAAACCGGAAATCTCACGCTACGCCCCGACTCTGTAGTTCATTCTATTATCTATGATGATAAAAAGGGCAAGGCAACCGGGGTGAGAGTGATTGATGCACACACCAAAAAGATTACCGAATATTTTGCAAAGATCATTTTTGTAAATGCTGCGGCATTAAATACGAATCTTATTTTGCTCAATTCAATCTCAGCCCGCTTCCCTAATGGACTGGGCAATGACAATGGCCTGTTAGGTAAATATGTAGCTTTTCAGAATTATCGTGGTACACTGTCTGCTGATATGGAAGGATTTTTAGATTCCTATTATTATGGTCGCCGTCCCTGTGCAGTGATGATGCCTAATTTCAGGAATGTACATAAACAGGAAACTGATTTTCTACGTGGTTATATGACATTTTTCAGTGCGGGACGTTCTGGATGGGGGCAATCGGTACCTGGAGAGCAAATGGGAGAATCATTTAAAGAAGCAAAAACAGAACCGGGTGGCTGGCACGTTTTCATGATGATGCAGGGAGAAACGATTCCAAAGGAAACGAATCATGTTGGATTGAGTAAAGATCAGAAAGATGAATGGGGCATGCCCTTATTAACCATCTCTGTAGGATACGATGATAATGATGAAAAATCTATGAAAGATTTTTTAAATCAAGGTGCTGAAATGTTGGATAAAGCGGGATGTAAAAATATCACTACCAGGGATAGTAAGCAGGCTCCGGGTTTGGATATCCACGAAATGGGAGGAGTAAGAATGGGTAAAGATCCTAATACATCCCTGTTAAATAAATGGAATCAAATGCATGCATGTCGCAATGTTTTTGTAACTGATGGAGCCTGTATGACTTCTACCAGTACTCAAAATCCTTCTATAACTTTTATGGCCTTAACTGCAAGAGCCGCTAATTATGCAGTAGAAGAATTAAAAAAAGGAAATCTTTAAATGGAACAGATTAAAGGAAATTAAAACGATATTTAGTCTGGCAGGGTAGCTCTTACAGATGGGCTTTGTTTTTACAAAATAATTAAAAAAATATGAAAGTATATACCATTCTAATTGCATCAGTAGCCGCTTTAGGCGGATTGCTATTCGGGTTTGATACGGCAGTGATTGCTGGTACCTTGACTCCACTAAAAGGCTATTTTAATTTAGGAGATGCCTCTATCGGATTTCTTGTTGCAGCCGCTTCTATCGGTTGTATCCCGGGCGCTTTTTTTGCAGGACGTCTTGCTGATTATTTTGGTCGTAAAAAAATGATGGCTGCTACAGCCCTATTGTTTATAATAGCGGCTATAGGAAGTGGAATTGCAGGTAGTTTTGCGGAGTTGGTAGTTTACCGCTTTATTGGTGGATTGGCCATTGGAATGGCTTCCACCCTGGCGCCAATTTACATTTCGGAAATAGCTCCTCCTGCATTCCGGGGGCGCCTGGGAATGTTACAACAGTTAGCGATTGTAGTAGGAATATTATTAGCTTTTATATCCAATTATTTCATTGCAAATGCTGACTATTCTTTTTTAACAAACGAAAATCATTGGCGTTATATGCTGGCAGCAGCAGTAATTCCTTCTCTGCTGTTTTTCGTGTTGATTTTAATGGTGCCGGAAAGCCCAAGATGGTTAATATTAAAAAATAAATTTGACCAGGCAAGGAAAATATTCAAAAATATTTATGAAGAAAAGGTGGCTGATGCTGAAGTAGAAACTATTAAAGAAGACATAAAAAAAGACACCCGGAAAATAAGATTTGCAGAAATATTTTCTTCTAAATACAAAAAAGTAGTTCTCATTGGAATTGTATTTGCGTCCATAGCGCAACTTACGGGTATCAATATTATCTTCTATTATGCTCCGCTTATTTTTGAAAAGACACATGTGGGGGGCAGTGTTCTGTTTCAAACTATTTTGACAGGTATCGTTAACCTGGTATTTACATTAGTAGCCTTTGCAATGATAGACAGGGTTGGAAGAAAAAAATTATTGTTGGGAGGTTCCACAGTAATGGGACTTTGTATGTTGCTTATTGGCTATTTATTTTATACTGACAAACTGGATAATTATTTTGTTCTAATCTCAATTTTTGTTTACATAGCTGCATTTGCCTGTACCTGGGGTGCGGTACTATGGGTATATGTAGCCGAAATATTCCCGAACAGAATCAGAGGACATGCCACCTCTTTTGCGATATTTGGTAATTGGGTAATGAATGCCATAATCTCTTTCACCTTTCCGGTGATGCTATCAGGATTAGGCGGCTCCACTACATTTTTTGTTTATGGCATCATCAATTTGAGTATGATTTTATTTGTAAGCAAATACATTTTTGAAACGAAAGGGGTTCCGCTGGAAAAGATGGAAAGTGTATATGCAAATACTTA
>JBDSOE010000224.1:0-8814 GCA_039915005.1 Ginsengibacter sp. | reverse complement strand
GCTGACATGGTGGGCATGTCAACGGTACCGGAAGTAATTGCGGCCAATCATGCAAATCTGCCTTGTGTTGCTGTTTCAGTGATTACTGACGAATGTGATCCTGATAATTTGAAACCGGTAAGTTTTGCTGAAATTATAGAAGTAGCAGCAAAAGCGGACAAGAAATTGTCTTTATTATTCGCGGAAACCATCAAAGAATTATGACAGATAATGCACTCCTGATTTTTGTAAAAAATTTAATTGCCGGCCATGTAAAAACAAGGCTTGCAGCCACTTTAGGTAATGATGCGGCGATCGATATTTATAAACAACTTTTAATAAATCTACACGACAAAATTGGTTTATTAGAAGTTGATAAAATTGTTTTTTATTCCAATTTTATTGAAGAGGATATTTGGGAAGAAGATTTGTTTCAAAAAGAAATTCAGGAGGGAAATGATCTGGGCGAAAGAATGAAAAATGCTTTTAAAAGTTTGTTTACTGCGGGTTACAAAAAAATAATAATTATTGGAACAGATTGCCCGGGAATCAATAAAAATATTTTAGAAAAAGCATTTTTAAATTTGGACAACGTTGATGTTGTTATCGGTCCTGCAACCGATGGAGGGTATTATTTGCTTGGAATGAAAAATGAGTATTCGTTTTTATTTCAGAATATTGAGTGGAGCACGGAAGTGGTTTTACAACAAACAATTCATCTTTGCAACCAAAATCGATTGTCTTATTTTTTATTGCCTGAGCTTTGCGATATTGATGAAGAAAAGGATTTGATTCATCTTAAAATCTTACGACCTTAGAAAAAAATGATCAGCATCATCATTCCCACTTTTAATGAAGCAGAAAATATTGCTGAAACAATAAGGAAAATAAAAAATAGTGATACCGAAAACCTTATTTCAGAGATTATCATATCAGATGGAAAAAGCACAGACCAAACAGTGTCCTTTGCTTCAAATGCAGGCGCAACTGTCGTTGTAAGCCCAAAGAAAGGAAGAGCATCACAAATGAACTACGGCGCTTCCATAGCAAAAGAAGAAATTTTTTATTTTCTTCATGCTGACAGTATTCCTCCAAATGATTTTACAAAAAATATTATTGATGCTTTGAAAAATAATTTTGTAAGCGGATGCTTCAAACTTGCTTTTGACAATGACCATTGGTTTTTAAAAGCTAACTGCTGGTTCACGAGGTTCAATGTAAATGCAGTACGCTTTGGTGATCAAAGTTTGTTTGTAACAAAAAAGGTTTTTGAAAAATGCGGCGGTTTTGATGAAAGCCTTTTAATGATGGAAGACCAGGAGATCATTCATCGGATCAAAAAACACGGAAAGTTTAAAGTAATGAATGGGGCCGTGATAACATCAGCAAGGAAATATCTGAATAATGGAATCTACAGGATGCAGGCAATCTTTTTTAGGATATGGCTTTTATATTATTTGGGTTGTTCGCAGGACAAGCTATTAAAACTACACAAGAAACTCATTCGCAAAAACAAACTTTAATTATAACCTCTGCTGTACTTTTCCTAATGCTGCTGACCTGGATTCCTCTTTCAAAATAAGTCGGGAACAAATCAATAGAAAACAATTTCCATTTAATTAGAAGCGAATCCCTGGATAGTATATTTGTTTTCAGTAATAAAAACCGATGCTTATTAAAGATGGTTAATACTATCTTTACGATGATAATTAACATACCTTGAAAATAAATGCTGCGCCTCTTTACAACAAAAAATGGTGGTTAAATAAAATTGAAAAAAATAAACCCAAAGGAGTCCTTTAATTAAAAAATGAAAAAAATATTTTCGATAATATCCATTATTGCGCTTCTGATTTTTGGAATGCAAAATTCGTATGGCCAAAAAAAAGACACCACCGGGCAATCACAAAAGAAAGACATTATCAATAGAAATAATGATTCTTTAAATACCATTATTCTCCAAAAATTCAATAAAAAGCAGGAAGAGATTGAAAATTTGCGTATTGCCGATTCCATCACAAAAGCAAATCTTCAAAAAGAAATCAACTCTTTAAAAACAACCGATAATTTAAAGAAACAGGATCTGGAAAAACAATTACAGGAAATCAGAAATAAAGAGGCGGTGCGGTTCGCAGAAAAGAAAAAGCAAATTGATTCCTTACGTCTTACCGCCAAAGCCCATCCTGTATTGGGTTTTTTTAATGACACACTTTTTTATATTTATAGCAAGTCGGGTAGTTTTTCAGCAGAAGAAAGATCCGTGGCCATCAACGAAAGAATAAAAAAATTGGCCGACCACTACAGATTTACACCAGATTCAATTCATCTATCACACTCAGAAAGCACTACCGACCTAAGTTTCAAGGATAATATTCTTCTAAGTGTTTCTGATAATGATGCGCTATGGAATAATACAACCCGCGATGAATTGGCCGAAAATTATAAATCAATTATTGGCAACGAGGTAATGAAATATAAGAAGGCTACTAGTTTTAGAACGCTTGCAAAAGAAATAGCATTGGCCTTATTAGTAATTGCACTCGTCATTCTTGCAATAAAATATATAAGCAAACTTTTCAGATGGACAAGAGTAAAAATAAGAAGACAGCGCGACAAATTGATAAAAGGCATTCGGATAAAAAGCTATACCCTACTGGATTCAGTGAAAGAAGTGAATTTTTTTATTAAAATAAACAATGTACTAAAATGGTTATTAATTGTCCTTGTAATTTATATAGCACTGCCTATATTGTTTGGCATTTTTCCCTGGACTGAAAATTTTACCGGAATTCTTTTTGGATATATTTTGAATCCCTTAAAAAAAATGGCCAATGCATTTTGGGATTTTTTGCCCAACTTAATTACGATTATCATAATTATTATTGTGTTCAAATATATTAACAGAGGCATCCGGTATATAAAAGATGAAATTCAAAATGGCCAATTAAAAATTCCTGGTTTTTTCCCGGATTGGGCTAATCCAACCTACCAGATAGTTAGGGTTTTGGTTTTCGCTTTCATGGTGGTCGTTATTTATCCTTACCTGCCGGGCAGCGGTTCTCCTGTCTTCCAGGGAGTTTCAGTATTTCTTGGTTTCCTTTTCACATTTGGATCTGCAGGCTCCTTATCCAACATCATATCGGGACTAATTCTTACTTATATGCGCTTGTTTAAAATAGGAGACCGCGTAAAAATAGCTGAGATAACTGGTGATGTAATCGAGAAGTCATTGCTGGTAACCAGGATCCGAACCATAAAAAACGAAATTATTTCTATACCCAATTCCACCGTCATGAATAGTCATACGATTAATTATAGCAGTGATGCGCCTGGTCTTGGTTTAATCTTAAATGCAACGGTTACTATCGGATATGATGTTCCCTGGAAAAAAATGTATGAAGCTTTGATTGAGGCTGCAATACGTACCGAGTATGTGTTACATGATCCTAAACCTTTTGTGTTACAAACCGGGTTGGAAGATTTTTATGTGTCCTACCAGATCAATGCCTATATCAGAGAGGCCAACAAGCAGTCAGATATTTATTCCATGCTGTTTCAGAATATACAGGATGTGTGCAATGAAAAAGGGATTGAGATTATGTCGCCACACTACAGATCTGAACGCGATGGTAATACCACCACAATCCCTGAACAATATATACCTGAAGATTATAAAGCTCCGGGCTTCAATATCAACTTAACCAGGGACAAAAAAAATGAAGACAAATGAAAGAATTTTTTGATTATACAATCTTCCAATTCGATAAATACCAGTTGAAGGTCATTTCAATTCTGCTGGTGGTTTTACTCTTCATTGTCATAAAAATTATTCTATGGCTCACAAAGAAAAGCATTGATAGTGCTTCCAGAATTGAAGTTTCAAAAAAGTATGCGGTTTATAATTTGGTAAAGTATGTAGTCATCGTGTTTTCGATTATTGCTGCTTTCCAAATTCTGGGTTTTAATTTTACCTTATTACTTGGAGGTGCCGCCGCACTGTTGGTGGGTATTGGTCTTGGCTTGCAAAATATTTTCAGCGATTTTATTTCAGGAATTATTTTATTGGTAGAATCCAAAATAAAGATAAATGACATTGTGGAAGTTGATGGCCTTTTATGTCGTGTTTCGGACATCAATCTTAGAACTACCACGGTCCTTGGTCGCGACGATAAATACATTATTTTACCCAATTCCCTACTCACCAAAAACTCGATCATTAACTGGACGTACACTGCTGTGGCCTCACGTTTTAAGGTGTCGGTAGGTGTAGGTTATACTTCAGATATAAATTTGGTTAAAACGCTTTTACAAAAAATTATTGACAATCAACCCGGCGCTTTAACGTCGCCCACTCCATTCGTACGCTTTGAGGATTTCGGGGATTCGTATTTACTTTTTTCAATTTATTTCTGGTCAGAAGATGTGTATGGTGTGGAGAATATCAAAAGTGAAATCCGAACAAAAATATTTGAAGAATTTAATAATAATAATATTGATATCCCCTTACCGCAAAGAGTGGTACATATTGAAAAGTGAATTACACTTAACGATAGAAAAAGTTTCTTTCAATCTTTGAATCAAAGAAGAACCTTACACAACGACTTTTCTTACTTTCCTTGAAGTGTACCATCCAATTACGCTGCCCCAGATCACCATATTGAAAATAAGTGGAAGAATGATTCCTTTCAAATGAAAGCCATTGAATAATGGCTTTCCAATTACTGAATTCACTACAATCCAAAGCCATAACGTTGGTAAAAAGCCAAATAAAATTCCTTTTAAAATTGTAGGATCTTTAATCATCAAGGAGAAAACTGCGCCCCAGATTCCTCCACTAATGATGAAAAGAATTGCTGCTAAAAATTCATCAGCGCCTGAACGAGTGCCGAATTTCGCCTGGTACATATCTAAAAATCCGGGATTGCCCAAACCGGCGCCTTTCATGATGTACATAATAATTACTAAAATGATGGCGCCAAGGCATCCACCAATAAAACCTGTAGTTAAAGAACTTTTCATGACTTAAATTTTATTGATAATAATTTTTGAATAAGAGGTGCATCTCTCTATTTCAGGATGCTAAAGGTCTTCATAAAGATAAGGGAATGCGTTTCCTCAAATTACTTTAATTTGTTGTCGAAAGAAAAACAGGAAAGTAGATTATAAAAGTTTCATTAATTAAAAAAACATTTTGGATAAATCTTATGAAATTATAATTATTGGAGCAGGCTCCGGTGGATTAAGCGTTGGGCTATTTATGGCCAAAGCTGGTTTCAGCGTGTTGATGATTTCAAAAACGGATAAAAATATTGGAGGCGAAAGTTTAAATGACGGATGTGTGCCCAGCAAAGCTTTCATCCATGTTTCCAGAATTGCCCATCAGGCTACATTGGCTGCGCATTTCGGTTTAAAAGTTACCGGCAAAGCAGACATAAAAAAAGCAATGGATTATATTTATCAAAAGCAGGAAATCATCCGTGAACATGAGAATGCAGCCTGGTTAGAAGAGCAGGGAGTTGATGTAGCATTGGGCGAAGGAACATTCACAGGAAAAAATGAAGTTGAAGTGAACGGGGAAAAATATACCGCAAAAAAAATTGTAATTGCCACAGGCTCCAGGCCGCGGTCGTTGAAAGTGCCCGGAGTTGAAAAGATAATCTATTATGACAACGAAAGTATCTTTCACATTTCTCAAATGCCTGAGAGATTGCTGGTGGTTGGTGGCGGACCTATCGGCATTGAAATAGCACAGGCAATGAATCGCCTCGGAAGTAAGGTAACCGTAGTTCAATATGCAGAGCGGATTCTGGAGCATGATGACAGTTCAGTAACAGAAATTCTTCTACAACAATTGAAACAGGAAGGGATTATTTTCTTCTTCAATGCAAAAGTGGATTCGTTCATTTCTGCCAATGAAGCCCTGATAAAATACAAAAATGATGAAACAACAAACATCCAATTTGATGCGGTATTCGTGGGCATTGGCAGGGAACTTGATCTGGAACCATTGCAATTGAACAATGCCGGGATACAGGTAAACAAAAACAAAATTGTAGTAGATAAATATTTACGCACGTCAAATAAAAATATTTTTGTTTGTGGGGATGTGGCGGGTGATCTTCAATTTTCACATGCCGCGGAATTCCAGGCACGTATTTTATTAAACAATTTCTTTTCGCCATTAAATAAGAAACTGAACGATGATCATATGTCGTGGGTTACTTTTACTGATCCTGAACTGGCAGCTTTCGGGCTGAATGAAAAGCAACTAAAAGAGAGAAGCATTTCTTATAAAAAATTAGAACAGAGTTTTACGGATGACGACCGCGCTGTTGTAGATAATTATCAATATGGCAAAATGATTCTGTACATCAGCAAAGGCGGTTTATTTAGAAAAGAAAAAATATTAGGAGGCTCCATGGTAGCGCCACATGCAGGAGAACTGATCCAGGAATTGGTGATGGCAAACACAAGCAAACTATCCATTAATTCTATTTTCAATAAAATTTACGCGTATCCTGTGGCATCACGCATCAATCAACAACTGATTCTAAAACATAAAGAAGGAAGTTTGACAAACAGCATTAAAAAATTATTACACATCGCTTTTAAAATCTTTAGCTGATGGAATGGTGGGAAATATTTAAGGAATGGTTTTTAAGTCTTGGCGAAAAATACAATGTAAATCCTTACATCTTTGGCGGTATTTATCTCGGTGCTATTCCATTCTTTTTTCTTTCGCTTTACCGGACCATAAAAAATATCAGGAATAAAAAGCCCTTTGTGATTCCTGCATTACTAGCAGGATTCTTTTTTATTTCCGCTTATTTATATCTTATTATTGTTGGAAGAAATATTCCGGTTTGGGTGTATTTCTTTATTGCACTATTGATTGGCTATGGAATTTATTCTACTCTAAAAAAAATAAAAAAAAAGACATAAATAGCTCAAGGCTCGAAGCTCAAAAAAACAGAAGAAGATGATCAGGTCTTGTCCTAAAATAGGTTTACACAAATTAAGTTTAAAATGGAATATCAAAATGTCTTATCCTGAAATGGGTTGACACGAAATCAACCAAAAATGGATATATAAAAAGATGCGGTAAATTTTACAGGCCATAAATATATACTATACCCAGGTTGAGTTCTAAAGATTTAGCATTTCCCTATAGAAACTCAAATTAGATGCAACAAATGGTTGAATTAAAAGAGTAGGATTCGCTGGTTTGGGATGACTAAATGTTGGAATAGTGCTACAACATGCGCATTTATACAAGGCGGGCTGTTATTGAACAACAGAAATAAACATCAGCAATAAAAATTTTAATTTAGGTTCGGTATCGGCTGACAAAGGTTATTATCCCGCCTGCAAGCAATACCGAAACATTATTATCAAAACTTAGTCTAAAACGTATATGGACAGTTCTCCACTTTTGATTCAACTTAAACAGGTATATAAAGTTTCTGATAAAGATTGTGCAAGGCTTATTCAATTATTTGAGCCATTAGAGATAAAAAAAAATAAACATCTTTTTCGTTTGGGAGACATAGTCAGACATGTTTACTTTATAGAGCATGGTTGTTTGCGACAGTATTATATTAATAACAATGGGGAAGAGCGTACCATTTATTTTAAAGTGGAAAACGGATGGTGCAGCGAGTTGGTAAGTTTCCTGAATAATAAGCCAACTGAATTATGCCTGCAGGCGCTTGAAAACAGTAAACTCCAAATCATAAATCAAAAGAACTGGATATATGCAGTAACCCAGATTCAATCTTTTACAATGGGTTTTATAAGAGCACAGCAAGACACGAATTATATGTTGAAAAAAAGGCTTGCCGAAGCTACGGTTGAAACACCCGAAGAAAAATACCTGCGTTTTATAAAAGAGGAACCACTTTTATTGCAACGGATACCACTGTATCAAATAGCGGCTTACCTGGCCATGACGCCGGAAACCTTAAGCCGCATCAGAAAAAAAATTACTGAAAAATAATTTCTTATTTCAAATCAAGGACTTTGCTGTTTTATCACGGTAGTTTAGCGCCATAAAAAAATACTATTATGAAAAAAGAAACAATTAAAGCGGGCCAGGTTACTATTGATTTCCTTTTGGAAGCAGCAGATACCAATGGCTCTGCAGCCATGTTTGAATTCCTGGTACCAGCCGGAGCAAAAGTACCAATACCACATTACCATGAAAATTTCGATGAAACCATTTATGGGTTAGCAGGTGTTATGACTTTTACTGTAGAAGGTAAAGCGATAGACATTGCTCCGGGCGAAACTTGTTTTATTCCCCGCGGTGCTGCTCATGGATTCAACAATTTAAAACAGGAAGATGCCAAAGCACTGGCAGTAATTACCCCGGCTCTGCTGGGACCTATTTTCTTTAAAGAGGTTGCAGAAATAGTAAATGCAGGTGGCCCTCCTGACGTGGAAAAATTAAAGTTGGTGATGACAAAACATGGGCTTATTCCTGTTATGCCAAAGATGCAAAGTGCATAATACTCATCTTCGTTATGCTTGAGGATGAGAGTACAAAGAAAAATACATTTTATGAACACGCCGGGTCTCAGTATTGGCGCAACAGGCACGGACGCTTGCGCTAACCCACAAACTATAATCTTGCGCCAAATTGGGGCTATTTTATTCTTTTTTCTTTCGCTTTACCCACCAGCTATTCGTAGTAACACCACTATCAGAAAGTAGCGCTGCCCTGAGTTTACAACTCAGGACTTCATAAATCATAACAAAAATTCAATTTTTATTAAAACACAATTTTTCCCGTAATAATAATCTCTTTGCGCTGCTATAAAAATACATGGCTCCTGA
>JBDSOE010000049.1:0-5290 GCA_039915005.1 Ginsengibacter sp. | reverse complement strand
CAGACCCTAATTAAACGGCCGTTTTCTTAAAAAATATTTTCCGCAATTGATCCTTTTCCTGGATCGAGGGACTTTATAAGCATGACGCGAATCTCTCCGGTTGTTGCCACTTTTTATTTTTGCATTTTATTTTTTCAATTTTTATTTAACTGCGATCCGATGAGTTTCGTGAAACTTTCATTGGCTAATATTAACGCAAATCGTGGTCAAAGATTTTAGAGTTATTGTTTGAATTATTTACCCTGAGGAATAAGAATGAATCTTCTAATTTCAGGACTTTATATTAATATTGAGAATATTGACAAAATCAAAAAAATAAGAAACAATGCTGGATATGATTGAATTTGGGCGGACGGTTCAGATGATCAGAGAAAATGTTTAAAAGATGAACCAATCTGAGTTGGCGGAGAAAATAAATACTACCCAGTTATTACTTTCTATGTTGGAGAGAGGAATCGGAGGGAATTTCAAAGTGGCATTTGATTTTGTCAACTATTTGTACTCAAAAAGTATTGATGCTAAGGAAATTTTTAGCGAGCATTTCTCACTTGACTTAGTAACAAAGAATTCAAATGATCCGGCTACCATAAATACTCAGATTGAGGAGCTGGTAAAAGAATTGCAAAGAACAATGAATGGGGATATGGATAAATTGTTGCTACTCAACGGCCGTGCCCCAAAAAAGTGCCCATCGAATTGCTTAACAGCAGCAAATTAAAAGATGATAAAATGCAGATTCCATGTCCATTTGTTTTTGCTCTAATTTGTTGATGCCTAAATGGGAATGTTTACTCTGTGTTATTCGATATAAAACGCTTTCCACAATAATTACGGCTCCATCCACAATCAATCCAAAGTCAACCGCGCCAAGGCTCATCAAATTGCCCGATACGCCAAAAAGATTCATCATGGCAAACTGTAAATGGCTTCGATCAAAAGTTTACGGGCGCCAATAGGTTTCAAGGTTTCCAGGTAGGTATTGCTATTAATAGTTTTCATTTTCTTTTTTAGACTCCGGTAGAAGAATGAACTTCTAATAGGCGCCTGGTTAACAGAACCTGAACCACCTGTAACCTTTCCATCTAAAGGGAGGACGGCACTACAAAATCTACCGTTGCCACTTCTTCTAATGGTATTTGCTGTCCTGTTATTTGAATTAACTAATAGAAACGACATGCATCTTGCACTGAATATTTTTGAAAAGGATGTACAGAAAATTGAATATCTATAAATTCCGCGTTCTCAATTACCGAAACCATAGCAGAAAGTTTATCCGATATTTTCCGCAGAAAACGACCGTTCTTAAAAAGTAATTCGCACCATAATGTTCAATCATAATCTGTGAACTTTAGAATTATCTTGCCTCTTTTCATAAGAATTATTTTTCCGGATTATAAGGGAACGACCAAAAGGATTTATATTTTTTTATTTTTAATGCTGTTATTATCGCGTTCCTTACAAAGAACAGTGGAGATTGTAATTGGACAAGGAAAAATAGCATTAGACTTAGGGTTTTGAAGAACCCGAAAGCAAAACCGGTAGTTTTCTTGCAGATCTAAATAATTTTAAGAGACATAAACTAAATCTTTTCTTTTCTTTTTTGGATAGCTGCAATAATAAAATAAATGACCATAAATGCTGCTAATACCGAAAGCCCTATCAATGATACTTTCGTCTGAGTAATAAAAATACTTATTCCTATAAAAGTATATGCGGCTATAAAAATTAATGGTAATAAGG
The DNA here is from genome assembly GCA_039915005.1 of Ginsengibacter sp. Lineage (GTDB taxonomy): Bacteria > Bacteroidota > Bacteroidia > Chitinophagales > Chitinophagaceae > Ginsengibacter. The sequence goes on along the minus strand of JBDSOE010000049.1, from coordinate 3,550 downwards.
GGTAGAACTTCATCATAAAAATTCCAGTGTTATCAAGATAAGAGGTTTTTTTACGAATAATAAAAATAGTTCCTGCTGATAACGCCATTCCAAAGCAATCCAGAAAAATGGTAAAACTTAAAATTGCATCAAATTTTTTTGCCCAAAAAATAATTAATATACATAATGCAGAAAAAACGGTTAAAGATGTTGTAAGCGCGTCAGTTTTTATATTCCTTTTTTTAAATCCAGACGGTAAAATTTTATCATCACTCATTGCTGCCATCACTCTCGGATTGCTTAGCATCAAAACATTTACATAAGCCAATACACTTAAAAAAAGCAATACAGAAAGAATACGTTCTGCATTTATGCCGAAAACCTTTGATGCCATAATAGCTGCAATATTTTTAGCAGATTTCAATTCTTCAAACCCAATCACTTTTACATAAGCATAATTAATTAGAAGGTATAAAATAATGATGACCGCTATCCCTAAAAATATAGCACGTGGAATCGTTTTCTTTGGATTACGAACTTCTTCCCCAAAATTAAGAGTTTGCTGGTAGCCGCCATAGGTAAAGCTTACAGCCACTAACCCCACCCCAAATGCTTTTAAGTATTCTTTAAACGCAGGGCTTACTTGTGAAGAAGAAGTTATTTTATGCACTGATCCTCCTGCAAAAAATAATGGAGTTATTAATAAAATGACCAGGGAGATCTTTATTATCGTTAATACATTCTGAGTCTGGGCGCTCATTTTTAAGCCTAATAAATTAATTCCGTAAAAAATTAAAACTGCACTTATAGCAATAATGATTTGTAGAGTTTGAATATGACCGGCATTAGCTGCATTTAAAATCCAGATCGCATTTTGTGATTGAGGAACAAAAACACCAGTGATGTATTCGCCACCTATTAATGCTACTGCTCCTAAAGATGCCGCGTTTGAAACAATAATAATACAATTAACAGCAAAGGCGATTGATGGATGATAAGCATAAGCGAATATTTTATAATAACCACCTGTAACCGGCATCCGACTTCCTATTTCAGCGTAAGTAAGTGCACCGCATAAAGCGATAAGCCCCCCTACAATCCAGGCAGCAAAAAATATTGACGGGCTGCTTACCGTTTTTGCAACGTTGGAAGGTGTGCGAAAAATTCCCATCCCAATTACAAAACTTACCATTATAACAGTAATATCGAAGTGTTTTAATTGCTTGGCAGGTTTCATAAAAGGTAAAATATTGGACTTTTATTTGCAGTTCCCATAAACACTTGGTTTTTATTAAAACTTCTCTGTAATTTTCTAAAACCTTGACACTTTAAAAGCGCTAATATCTATTTCCGGAGTTGTTCTTTCAACAAGATCGCTGATTATTCTTCCAGTTGCAGCCCCTTGCGAGATACCAAGCATGGCATGGCCGCCTGCAATTAAAAGGTTTTCAAACTTTCCTGCTTTTCCAATATAAGGCAATCCATCTGCACTAACGGGGCGCAGACCTGTCCATATTTTATCCTCTGTGGGAAAATTGATTTTTAATCCAGGATAAAACAACTTTACTGAATTATATATTCCATGTATTCTATTTATTAAAATCCTGTTATTGATGCCACTAAACTCCATTGTGCCACCAATGCGAAGAGCATGTTTCCATGGAGTGATAGCGCAATGTGCATCTACCAATATTGCAGGATAACGTATGTTTTTTTCTACATAATCATACGTGTAACTATATCCTTTTCCTGCCTGTATCAGCAAAGTTAAGCCAAGTTGTTTCGCCAATTGTGGCAACCAGGTTCCAGTACATAAAAGAACTTCCGTTCCCCGAAAAATTCCTTTATCTGTGATAACTGATTCTATGTTTTTTTTATTTTTCTTAAATCCGGTAACTGTAGTATTGAGTTGAAAACTGACACCTTTTTTTTCTAAGTAATTCTTCATTGCAACCATAAATTTTCCCGGATGAAGGTGTCCATCACTTTTAAACAAAACCGCTCCGTAAATATCCAGTTCCACATCAGGTTCTCTTTTTTGCAACTCTTGCCGGTTAAATCTTTCCACGACAAGCCCTGACTTTTCTCCGGCATCTGCATTCTTTAATTTTTCTTCATAAAATTTTTGACTTCGGCACATTTGCATACAACCAATCTCCTCCATGTCAAAAACATCACCTATTTCATCTCTTATATCATTTATTAATCTTCGGCTAAAATTGAGCAACTGCTTTAAATGTGGGATGTTTTTATCAACATTCTTTTGTGTGCTGTTTTTATAAAACTTTAATGCCCATTGGAGAAAAGCCAAATTCAACCTAGGTTTTATGTAAACAGGGCTTGATCTGTTCAACATAGATTTTAAGCCTTCGGCAATTGCACCGGGCGAAGCAAGCGGAACAAAATCACTGGGCGCTAAAAGGCCCATATTGCCAAAAGAACAATTATCGGTAATATCACCTCTGTCTATTATTGTAACCTCATAATTTTTTTTTACCAAGTAATAGGCTGCTGTAAGTCCAATCACTCCTCCGCCAACAATAATTATTTTTGAAGATTTATTTTCAGTGATTTTGCAGTCTGCCATGTTGATTATTTAAAATTGAAAGTGCTATTTATTAGATATATGTGTATTTCGAATGTTTTTAATCTAGTGTGAATCCGTTTATCTTACCTTGATCATCTATTATAACTACTACTCGATTTGGCTCTTTCAAAACCTGAATGTCTAAAGGCCTTCCCGTCACCTTACCTTGCTTCAATATATTTCCATGTCCATCCATCGCTACAATTGTTCCATCTTCACTCCCAATACAAACCCAGTTTTTATCTCTATCCTTTACTAATTTAATTACTGTTGGAGGGCTTGATAATGCAATAGCCCATAGCTTTTGAGCCTGCCCGTTTAAAACCACTATTTTGCCGGAAGCGATTCCTACTATGATTTCCGGCTTTCCATCTCCTAAAAGATCCCCCACGTCCATCATGCGCATTGTGGAACGGGGAGTAGATGGGCCGGGGCCAAATTGCGCATTAAACAGCGGTTTTCCATCTTCACTATAAATGGACACCCTATTCCATGAACCATTAATTGCAGATATAACTTCTTGTCGGCCATCATGATTAAGATCGGTGAGAAAATTATCATATCGATTCATTACTGCAAATCCTTTAATTGAAGAATTCCCCGGAGGAAACTCATCATAACCTCGTGCAACCTCTTCTATCTCTTTACCACCAATAGCAACCAATTGATTAAAACCATTTAACCAGCCGCCTACCAGTAAGTTTTTACTTCCGTCTTTCGCTGTAGTCATCAGGAACTGTCGGATAACGCTCCAAAACACAGGCAAGCGTTTTACCAATTGGCCATTCTCGTCAAGTATTTCGAGTGTGCAAGCACTGCCTACAAATGCACGGCTTTTTCCATTATCAAAATATCCACTGTATAACCCGTAAATACCTGGGAAAGCAGATTTAAACCAGTATTGTTTACCGGTTTCATACACTGCCGAATCCATCTCAGAAGTAAACTCCCATTTTTTATGGCCCTGTTCATCAAAAGCAATAA
>JBDSOE010000036.1:0-9872 GCA_039915005.1 Ginsengibacter sp. | reverse complement strand
GATACCAAGGCAGGTAAGCGGTTTGATGTTTTTTTACTCTGGATTATTTTGTTCAGTGTACTTACCGTAATGATAGAAAGTGTGCCGGAAGTTGCGAAAAATTACGGGGATATATTTTTTACTATAGAATGGATAATGACCATTATATTCACTATCGAATACCTGATAAGGATATGGATTAGTCCAAAACCGATAAAATATATTACAAGTTTTTGGGGCATTGTAGACCTTCTTTCTTTTCTTCCTACTTATTTACGGATATTTCTTTTCGGCTATCATTATTCCATCGTAATAAGAATTTTCAGATTGCTGAGAGTTTTCCGTGTTTTAAAATTAGCCAGGTTTAATACCGAATCTAAGATATTGGTAAATGCCTTGAAAGCAAGTCTGCATAAGTTAAGTGTGTTTTTAGTAGCCGTAGTTGCTATCGTTGTATTTATGGGAACCATCATGTACGTGGTAGAAGGCGGCCAGCAAGGTTTTACAAGTATTCCTCAAAGTATTTACTGGGCAGTAGTAACCGTTACTACTGTTGGTTATGGCGATATGGTTCCTCACACAGTTTTAGGAAAATTTATTTCTTCCATAGCTATGATTATCGGCTATGCAATTATTGCCGTACCCACCGGAATTATTACAATTGAAATGGCTAATTCGAGTAGGGGAAAAAAGTTGTGTGAAAATTGTAATCATCAAAATGAAAATGATGCTGCATATTGTAACATGTGCGGTGAAAAGATGATAAGCTGAATTAAAAAAGGAGCCTGAACTTTTTAAAATCCTTCTGCAATAATTTCAAGTAAAGTTTTGTTGGTAATTTTTATTTTTCTTGCTTCTGTGATGATAATGCCCTGTTCTTTAAAAAAGGTCAAAATGCGCACCACCGTTTCTTCCGTGGTTTCGGAGTAGCTTGCTATATCCGACCTTGACATAGTAATAATGGATTCATTTTCATTTATCCTGTATTTTTCATTTAGAATGAGCAATATCAATGCGACTCTTTCTTTTGCCGATTTATGAGATAATGAACCAATCAAATTTATCCATACATTGAACTCAAAACTTAAAATCTCCACGAGGTTGAATGCAAGATTAGGAGACTGTTTCGCTATTTCCAAAAAATTTCTGCCATCAAATACCTCAATTTCACTTTCTTCCAATACTATAGCAGAAACAGGATGTTTTTCATTGCACAATAACGGCCTGAAACCAAAATACTCTCCTTCTGTATAAATATAAACAATACGGCTTTGTCCCTCATCATTGGATTGCTCAATTTTTATCTTGCCTTTTTTTAGCCTGTAAACTGCTTTTGATAACTTGCCTTCCCTGTACAGTTCTTCACCCTTTTTGAGCTTTACGGTTGTGCTTATATTTTTTAGTTCATCCATATATACCGGCAATACTTTATTAAAAATCAGGTCGCTCCGGAAATGATATTTAGAGATGTCAAAGTTCATAAATAAATATTTTTAAAAGTTGATAGCGGACAACTTCCATTTTTTAAATGCAAATTAACTTTGTTCATAATAGTTTAAAAGAAGCCCAACAACTTCTTTTAAAAATACCATAAATATTTAAACAAAAGTTATGGAAACAAAATCGCTTTATTTTCAATTCCTTCTATTAGCGCTATGATTCCACTTTAGAATGAACGCATAAAAATTGACGGCGAGGAAGCACCATTGAAAAAATAGACTCCATCAATTTTATTCTAAATACTTTCGACAGCCGAATTATAATGCCGGTTAAAAAATTAGTAAAGAAACGGTAGGGATCATCAGCGAAAATTAAAAGTCAATCATGAAAAAAATTATGTTTATATCAGCCTTTATGGCTGCAAGTGCTATCGCATTTTCTCAAATGCAAACCGTTCAGTTGAACAGCAAAAAAATGGTGTTTAACGACGGTGGCGATTTACCAGCAGCAAAAGCATTTATTATAACAACCGATGTGCGCAAAACAACCGGAATGATAAAGATGCAAATCTTTGACGGCACCAATTTTAAAAACAAACCGCTTAATGAAAGCGATTGGAAAAGGAATCCTGATGTAAACAGTTCCGTTGCCATTTTGCCGAATCATTATAAACTGAGGGGCGGCAGGGATTATACTTTTAGGTTCCTTTACTACAGGGAATTAAAAGAAAATGAGCGTAGTCAAATCCGGGAAATGCTGAATGAAACGGTAAGGATATTCGTAAAAACAAATATCCGGCAAAAAGAGGACAGGTATAAATTTTTAAGCAATCCTTCAGATATATACAATTCTCTCAATGGCATTTTAAAGGAAGGGATGGTAAACTATGAAACAAAGGCCGGAACACGCATTACTTCATTTTCGACGATAGTTGAAAATATATTGCGGGTGATGGTGAAAACAAAATTAGTTACGGATTCTACCGGAACAGTAAAAAATGATGCTTTGCAATTATTAACCGGCCAGTTAGAAAATGAAATTGAAATGGTTGCCAACAGTTATCAATATGTGTTAGACGATGAAGCGGCGTTAAAGAATTACCCTGTAGAAAAAACAATTAATACACTTGCCTTGAATGTAGGTTATGCAGGTATATACAACAACGGCAATTTTGATAACCTTGATTATTTTTCCGGCCCTTATGCAGGCGTAAGTTTTCCGTTGGGCAAAAGGGCCTTCAGTGGCAGGTTTTGGAACAACACTTCCATTTCAGCAGGTATATTTCTTCAGGATTTCAAAGTGTCCGATTCAGTAAAAATTTCGGGTCCGATAATTGAGAAGCCTATTTATGCAGCCCTTGGCTACAGGGTTTTCGACTTTCTGAAATTTCATGCAGGCGCTGCCATCCTTGAAGAAAAAAACAGCGGTGCTAACGGTGGTAGTTCGGTGATGGTAAAGCCGTTTATCGGGTTAAGCATTGAGTTGAATTTATGGTTGGGAATCGGGGAAAAATAAATAAAAAGAAAATGAAGGAGATTATTCAATATATATTTTTGGCCGTATTGATTATCGCAGGCAGCAGTATTGCTTCTGCGCAATCATCGCAGCCGTTTAATAGCAGTTTTAGGGTGCAATACGGATTGATGCAATACAATAAAAGCCAGAATGATTTTATTAATTCCGATAATAATTATTTTCAAAACATTGCGCTTACTTATCGCCTGAGGCTGGGTAGCGTTTCCGGATTAAACATTACCGGAAGACATTACCAATGGCAACTTAACCCCAGCGATAAATTAAATACTTATGCCGCACAGGCTATGTGGGTCTTTCATGCCCGCCGTGTTTCTTCTTCGTGGTCATTAAGCCGCCTTACGCCCTACATTGGCATTGGAGCAGGATATGAAAATCATAAGCTTGAAAATAGTTCAGGAAGCGATTCGTCTTTTTCAAATTTATATATTCCTCTTGAAGCGGGCATTTTATATAACCTGAGTTCCCGCTGGTCAATCGGGCTTTTTGGCGAATATAAATTTGCTTCCATTGCCAATATCAAGAAATTGGTAAACGAGCCCACGGGCAGTACGGATATTGTAAATACCGCCGGAGTATCGCTGGCCTATCATTTTGGCAGGAAAAGTAAAACACATATAGCACCGGTAGTGTTTACAAATCCACTTTTAAAAAGCGGGGCATCGCAAACAGTTAGTCAAGAAAAAAACGTTTCACGGGTTTTAAGATATGATAGAAAGCCAATCTCTGATTCTGTGCAAAAAATTATTACCATTGAGAAAGTGAGAATCATAAGGGATAGTACCGCAGAAGCGCCTATCGTTTTAAAAGACAGTATTTCCTATGAATATGATAATATCTCTATCCCTCTAAAAGATAGCATGAAGGTAAAAAAAGAAAATTTACATGCTGTTGCAAAAGATAGTATTGATACAGAAGTAACACTGGTTCCTTCGCTTGCAATTATAGACAATACAGAGAATAACCTACAAGACGATATCCCGGCTGAAAGCAATAATAAAACTGATTTTAAAAAGAAAACTTATGTAGATTCCTTAACGAATGTTATCAGCAACCTCAATCAGCGGATAGATAGTATGAAAAGCATTGAATATACAGTTAAAAATCCACCGGCTGAAACGGTTATTATTCCGCCCGCAACAATTGATCTGAATGACGAACCGGCCATTGCCAGCTTAAAACAATCTTATAATAATCTTGGAGAAATGGTAGAAAGGAATAGCAGGTTTGGAAATTTGAATGATGCCGAATTGCAAAAGATTAAAGTGCAAACCGAAAAACTAAATGATAATATTAACGACTTATCCAACAGCGGAAATATTTCTAACAATCAACTGTCAAACATGTATGCCGCCATGGCAGCACTGCAGTTGGCTATGAGTAAATCCAACTCAGCAACACAAAACAGGAACGATTATTTATTACAAACGGAAATCCGCAATCTGCAGAATAAACAGGATAGAACGTTGGCAGAACTTGAACAGATGAGAAAGCAATCTGCTGGCTCTGTTCAAACACCGGATACCGTCAACACTAATTCAATAGAAAGCTTAAGACAACAACAGCAACAACTTGAAAATAAATTAAAAGAAATAGGAGCGCAGAATCTTGAGCTAAAAAACAAATTAAACAAAATTGAAAATACGAAAACAAAGGTAGAGAAGGTAGAAAGCAACGATAATGACAACATTCTTTACACGATAAATTTTGGGATTAATTCTTCAGAAATCCAAAAAACAATATCAGCCCACTTTGCGCAATCTTGCAGACAGTTTTAAAAACACAAAAGGTAAAATGCTTTTGTTGTCAGGATTTGCAGATAAGAGTGGCAAAGCAGCTTACAACCTTAAATTATCACAACTCAGGGTAAACGCAGTAAGAAAACAATTGCTCGCAATTGGCATTGAAGGAGGAAAAATAGTAGAGCGTTATTTCGGAAGTAACAAAGCGGAGAAGGCTAATGCAGAAAGCGAAAGAAAAGTAGTGATACGATTAATAAACCAATAAATAATACACAAAATGAATCCGGCACAAGATAAAAATGAAGAACAAAATATTGAAAAGGATTTTGAAAATACGAAATCAAAAATTCCTTTGTTTAAAGAAAAAGGGAATTCTTTTATAAAAAAACATCCCGTAATTTTTACAATATTTATTGCATTAATAGCGATTGCTTGTGTTTATTATTGGAAAAATCACCAGGCAAAAAAACAAAAAGAAGCGATAGAAAATATGGCTACGGTACAATTAATGCAAACCAATGTTGTGATGTTGAAATTGCTAGCGAAGCCGCTTGTATGGAGCATACGGTCTGAAATGCTGAGAGGAAATCTGGAACAGGTAAACATATATACCAATGACATGGTAAAGGAAAAAAATTTCCAATTTATATACCTGATCTCTCCAGGTGATTCAATGCTGATTTCTACAGATAAAAAATTTCAGGGGCAAAGCGCAAAGGGAATGTTTGATGATAAACTTTTAAAGACCGATTCGCTGGTGGTCGAAAACAATGACAATAAAACGCTTACCATTTTTGCTCCGGTAATGGGCTACGACTCGCGGCTGGCAACTTTGGTATATAGATATGCCCCGGAAGAGTTTATATTTCAAACTACACAAAAGTGAACTGAGATAAATTGATCATCAATAAATCTTAAAAGTCTTGAAAACAAAAAATGGCATTTGCAAAAAAAATTATGCGCCATGGATGAAGAACTAAAAAAAATACTCTTTAACCCGGCAGTTGGGAAATTAGTAACCATTTTTATTGGCATTGCAGTAATCTGGATAATTATAAAAGCGTTACAAAAAAACTTATTTTCAAAAATTAAGGGTAACGATAACCGTTATCGTGCAAAAAAATTCAGCAGCTTTATTGGTTACATCCTGGTAATAGTTTTAATCACCGTTGTTTTCAGCGATAAGTTAGGCGGGTTAACAGTTGCTCTTGGCGTTGCCGGGGCAGGCATAGCATTTGCCTTACAGGAAGTGATTGCATCGTTTGCAGGATGGCTGGCTATTATGTTTGGCGGCTTTTATAAAACCGGCGACCGTGTTCAGTTAGGCGGAATTACCGGCGATGTAATGGACATAGGCGTATTGCGTACTACGCTTATGGAAACAGGGCAATGGGTAAATGGCGATTTGTATAACGGAAGGATAGTGCTTATTGCCAATAGTTATGTTTTTAAAGAACCCGTATTTAATTATTCAGGTGATTTTCCTTTTCTGTGGGATGAAATAAAAATTCCAATTCAGTATGGCAGTAATTATGAAAAAGCAGAAAATATATTTCTAACCGCAGGCATAGAAGTAGCAAAAGACCTTACGGAACGCTCACAGGAAAAATGGCTTGCCATGCAAAATAAATACCGGCTAGAAGCCGCCCAGACAGAACCAATGGTATCATTAATTGCCAATGACAATTGGGTAGAATTTACACTTCGGTACGTGGTGGATTATAAAAAAAGAAGAGGCACTAAAACAGTACTATTCAAAAAAATATTAAAAGAAGTAGAAGCTACCAATGGAGAAATAAAATTTGCATCAGCCACTTTCCAACTCGTTGATGGTTCGGAACTAAAAGTAAAATTGGATCCGAAAATAGTTTTGTAAATGATTTTACACACTCCTTTTTCCATGCTTATTTTACCTTGCAGCGTTTTTCGCTTATGTTAATCAACGATTGCTTAAGAGGCCGTCTTCCATAGGGTTAATCAATAACAGGTATGGATACACGAAAAGCCATGAATATATTTACAATGAGATGTTTATCTTTTTACCTTTGATGAATGCAAACCCTTCATTTAATAATATCGGGAAAAGTACAGGGTGTCTTTTTTAGGGCAAAAGCCAAAGTGGAGGCTGAAAAATATGGGATTACGGGATGGATAAAAAACACGCAGGATAAGAAAGTAGAGGCCCTGATAACAGGTGAACCAGCCATGTTGGATATTTTTGTATCCTGGTGTAGAAGAGGCCCTGAAAAAGCAAAGGTGGACGAAGTAATTGTGTCAGAACATGCTGCAAATAGCTTTAATGCTTTTGAAATACTGAGATAAATTTTTGTAAATAAATATCAAATACCTTTTGAATTAAAGACAACAACTATAGAGAGTTGTTACCCGGCATTTATTTGATCGTTAAAATATAGCCGTTGACCTGACGAACCTTTAAAAAAAATATTTATACCCAATTGGGTTTCTCACTATACTTTTTAAAGAAAAGAGAAGGTTTAGCTTTTTGCCTTCTTAGCGTAAAACATTAATTTTCTTTTCCCTCCTCCTCGCTTATGTTATCAGTGGTTAGATGTTTTTATGAGTATTCGGTAAATCCGCAGAAATTTTTCTCACCTGCACATAACATTCAAATTATTTGCAACTGAATAAAAAAAAATAAGGCTGCCCCGAATTTTATCCGGAAACAGCCTCTTTGTATTATTTTATAGAAGAGATTACAATTGCAATGCCGCATTCATAGCCCTTACTGCATCAGCGCTGTTGATAAAGTCTGCTTTTTCCTCATCATTCAATTTGAAGTCAATTATCTTTTCCCATCCATTTTTTCCTACTACCACAGGAACTCCTATGCAAATATCCTTTTGACCGTATTCGCCATCAAGCATTACACAACATGGAATCAATTTCTTTTCATCACGTACAATGGCCTCTACCAAAGTGGCTCCTGCCGCACCGGGAGCGTACCAGGCGCTGGTGCCTAACAATTTAGTAAGAGTAGCACCGCCCACTTTTGTATCCGCTGCCACCTGTTTCAATGTGGCCTCGTCCAATAAATTGGAAACGGGAGTGCCGTTATAAGTGGCCAGCCTGGTTAAAGGGATCATGGTCTTATCTCCATGTCCGCCTATTACCACAGCCTGTAAGTCTTGTGCAGAGCATTTCAGGGCGGTTGATAAAAAATATTTAAACCGGCTGCTATCGAGCAAGCCACCCATTCCAATGATTTGATTTTTGGGAAGGCCAGTAGATTTTAAAGCAAGGTAAGTCATGGTGTCCATCGGGTTACTGATAATAACGATGATGGCTTTGGGAGAATGCTCCAAAATCTTTGTGGTAACATCTTTTACTATTCCTGCATTAATACCCACCAATTCTTCACGCGACATTCCGGGCTTGCGGGGTATGCCGGAAGTAATAACCACCACATGGCTTCCCGCCGTTTTTTTATAATCATTGGTACTGCCAATAATTTTGGTATCGCTTCCTAACAAGGCAGCGCTCTGCATAAAATCCATTGCCTTTCCTTCGGTAATTCCTTCTTTAATATCCAGCATTACCAGTTCTTCACAAAGCTCTTTTCTGGCAATATTGTCGGCACATGTGGCGCCTACAGCGCCGGCACCTACTACGGTTACTTTCATTGTACTATATTATTTATTGTAAAAAAAATTGTGCGGCAAAGGTATGAATTAATGATTATCAGGTGTCAGGTCTAAACTTTAAACCGTGAAGTAATGGTTCCTGATCTGAATTGCCAGGCAAGAGAAAGGATGCGTTGTACCTGGGCTAAATATGGCACCTCAATTATGCTACGTCAGCCTGGCCCAGAACTGTTCTAAAAACAGTTTCCTTACTAAGAAACCCGTATTTTTGACAAAAATTAGCGGATGAACTATAAATTCCGGGTTAACTTTTTAGAAGAAGCGAAAGAATTCATAGACGGGTTAGACGAAAAGACAAGAGCCAAAAGCATTTATAACATTTGGAAATCCCATAGTACAAATGACAAATAATTTTTCAAAAAACTTCAGGACGAAGTTTGGGAGTTCAGGACTAAATATAATAAATCGTATTACCGGCTTTTCGCACTTTGGGATAAATCTGACAAAAAAGATACAGTTGTAATTTCAACTCACGGAGTGATAAAGAAAACGGACAAAATTCCACAAAGTGAGATTGAAAAAGCGGAAAGATTGAGAGTGAAATATTTTAATGGTAAAATAAAGGAAATGAAAACATATAGTTTAGAAGAGATTACCGACAAACACATCGGTAAAAAAGGAACTAAGAAGCGTGATGAATTTGAAAATGAATTACGCCTTGACTTGTTAGGGCAAACGATAAAACAAGTTCGTTTAGAACGTAATTTGACACAAGAACAATTAGGCGAACTTGTTGGCGTAAAAAAAGCACAAATTTCTAAGATTGAAAATAGTGCGACTGACGCAAGATTTGCAACGATTTTAAAAGTTTTTAAAGCATTAGACGCAAAAGTTAATTTTAATGTGGAACTGAACAAGCGAAAACTCGTTTATTAATCTAAAAAAAAGAACGCCGCACGCACAACATATTTTCGGCAATAAACCAACTGATTGCAAAGGCTGAACTTTAGAAGTTCTTTTGTACACTAATATTAGAATTTGAGAGGGAGGAATTTCTCTTACATCGCGCCAATTATTATAATGCAGCTATAATATCTTCCAGCTTTACGCTTCCTTCAAAAGACTTTTTAAAATTCCCTTTTTTATCGTAAACAAAAATGGAAGGAAAGTTTTTGACCTTAAAAAATATGGGAAAGAAAAATTTGGCATCCCATGCCATAGTTATTTGAGGATAGCTGGCAATTTTATAATTTTTATAAAACGCTATCATCTCAGCATAGGGAAGATGAGTAACCATTACGATCTGTGTGTTTTTAAATTTCTGAATATTTTTTAGAAGGGCCTCGGTTTCGTGCTGGCAATGCCCACAGTCGGGACTGAAAATAAAAAAGATGGTGGAGACTCTTTTTTTCAGATCTTCCCGCGTAAAGAGGGTGCTGTCCGGAGCCTTGTAAACAGTGAATTGCTGAATGGTTGGAAAGCGAAGGTAAACTGGGTCTTGCTGGTTTGAGGAGGCCTGTGAAAATCCGGAATAAGAAATTAAGATGCAGGCAAATAATGAGAATAAATTTTTCAA
>JBDSOE010000270.1:0-7942 GCA_039915005.1 Ginsengibacter sp. | reverse complement strand
GCCACACTCATGAAATAAGCTTCCTCATCTAATTTTATAAAACCGGTGGCTTGCTGCAAATAGCAGATTCCCAAACCCAGCAAAGTGCCCGCAATAACCCCCGTAAAAGCGATGAGCGTAGTGTTGTAAATAAATATTTTTTGTATGGTAAAATTGCTAGCGCCGATGGCTTTTAAAATGCCCACCATTTTTGTGCGCTCCAATACCAGGATAATTAAGCAGGTAATTAAATTGACCACCGCCACTATCATCATGATCACCAATAAAATGCTTTTGATGCGTCCCTGCAAATTGAGCCAGTCGAAAATATTGGGATAAATTTCTTGTATGGTTTTGCTGTACCATCTGCCCGGTAAAATTTCTGAATTGAATAAATAATTATTTACCGAATCAATCTGCTTATAATCTTTTAGAAAAATTTCGTATCCGCCTATCTGTTCAGGCGACCAATCATTCAACCGCTGAATTAATTTGAGATCGCCAATGCAAAAGTTGCGGTCATATTCGTCAATGCCGGTTTTGAAGATCCCGGCGATTTTCAATTTTCTTGCACGCTGGCTTCCATCACTTTGAATAAATAGAATAAGAGCGCTGTCGCCCACATTGGCCTCAAGTTGGTTGGCGGTGTAGGTGGAAATATTGATGTCTTTGCTGTAGCCGCTGTCCGCAAAAGCGATCCATTTCCCTTTTACTAAGAATGGTTGGATACGGTTGAAATCAAAACTACTGTCAACGCCTTTCATCAGCACACTTTCAATATCGTCCTTGTAGCGGATTATGGCCGATTTGGTAGCATACCGCTCTACATTTTTTATCTGAGGCATTCCTTTCAAAAAAAGCTCCAGCGTATCATTTTTTTCTATCGGCGTTTCTTCCGCAATGTTTGCCTGCATCATCACGTTTTGCTGCACACGGATGTGGCCACAGAAACTAAAAACCTTGTTGCTAATCACATTCTGAAAACCATTAACAAAACTTAATGCAACTATCATTACCGCAACACTTATCATTGTGGCGGTAATGGCTAAGCCAATGATAAAGCGTGAAAAAGTTTTTTCCCTGTTGAAAGCAATTCTTTTGGCTATAAATGATGAAACATTCAAACGATGTAAATTTGATATATTGTAAAACTAATTTTTTTAAAACATTTAAATGAAATTGATAAAATTTATTGTTTTTAATTTCCTGTTTTTCTCATTTACGTTTACTACTCTGTATGCTCAAACTGCAGACAGCATTTTTAAAAATAACATAAGAAGTGCCAGGTTGTATAATTACGGCAATCAACTTTCCTTGCCGGTTATTAACCTGAACAGTAATGACCAGGTGGAGTTGCATTTTGATGACCTTGATGCCGATGTGAAATATTATTATTACACTTACCAGCTTTGTAATGCTGATTGGGCGCCGGTAAATTTCAGCCCATTTGATTACCTTAAAGGGTTCACTCAATCGCGAATTACCAATTACCGTTTTTCATCCATTGCCTATACCCGATATACGCATTACCAGGCGCTGTTGCCCGACAGGAGTAGCTTTCCCACCAAATCCGGAAATTATTTACTAAAGATTTATTTGAATGGAGATACCTCTCAACTTGCTTTTACAAAAAGATTACTGGTGGTAGAAAATAAAGCGGCCATCATTGCAAAAGTTACGCAGCCTTTTGCTCCTGAATTTTTCAGAACGCATCAAAAGGTTCAGTTTAAAATAGATGTAAAGGGATTGCAATCCTTTGATGCCAGCCGGCAATTGAAAGTGGTGGTATTGCAAAATTTTCGTTGGGACAATGCGATGAAAAATCTGCAACCGGCATTTATCCGCGGCACCAGCCTGGAATATAATTCGGAAAGCAGCGGCATTTTCCCTGCGGGAAAAGAATGGCGCTGGCTGGATCTCAGGGATTTTCATTTGCAAAGCGACAGAGTGGCAACGGCTGATTATAAAAGAAATGCCACAGATATATTCTTGCGGCCCGATGGTCCGCGCCAGGCGCAGCGATATGTTTATTACCGCGATAACAACGGCATGTATTCCATGGAAGCCATACGCGGTATCAACCCTTTTTGGGAAGGGGATTATGCCACCGTTTATTTTTCTTTTGTGCCTCCTAACGGTGAGGCGTACACGAACAAAGACATTTATCTTTTTGGCCAGCTTACCAATTACAACCTGGCCGACAGCTTGAAAATGAATTACAACCCCGAAAAAGGAATGTATGAAACCCATCTTTTTATGAAGCAGGGTTATTACGATTACACCTACCTGCTGGTTGACAAAATAAACCCTTTGGCCCGTACGGAATCAGACGGTAATTATTACGAAACGGAAAACCTTTATACCATTCTTGTTTATTATAAATCTTTTATCGGCCGAACGGATGAACTGATTGGCGTGGCCACTTTTAATTCAAGAACGGATCAGCCGGGGTTGAGCTTTTAAATTTTTTTGAGGGATTTGGTATTTAAGGTCGGCTATTTGGTTGTGTTGCCTCCCTTTTTGGTTAAGACGCTGTCCACTGGCTCCCACAGCTCAATCTTATTTCCATCGGGATCCATAATATGAATGAACTTCCCGTAATCATATGTTTCCATCTTGTCAAGAATGGTTACCCCGCTTTCACTTAGTTTTTTTACCAACCCTTCTATATTCTGCACTCTGTAATTTATCATGAATTCTTTCTCAGAGGGTGCCAAATAATCAGAGCCTTTTTTAAATGGACTCCATATCAGATAATTGATTTCGCCCGGCCTGTTGGCATTTCTGAATTCGAAAGGCGAGCCGTATTCAACAATGGCAAGACCCAGGTTTTTGCCATACCATTCCCTTGTTTCTTTTGGATTTTTTGAACCAAAGAAAATGCCGCCGATGCCCGTAACTTTAGGAGTAGTGTCGTTAACTACGATTTCCTTTTGGTCTTGCTTGTTAATCTTACCATTTATATTGATGGCTTTAGGAGTGGCTGTATTATTACCTACCACCAAAACAGCAAGGAATAAAAACGGGTTCCAATAATTCATGAAATTGGTTTTGAATGATAACGACCTTCTTTCACATTTCTCCGGCTTTCAAAATCTGAAAATTTTAATGAGAAGAGTGAGATGTAAAAGTAAATCCAATAGCATCAGATCATGATCCCTCTTAGTAGATATTATGCGTAGTATTTCAAAAAATATTACTCACCGGCAGGGCGTGGAAACTGGGGCCATACATGGTCTCCGGGCCTGTCATTAGGTAATGTATTCAATAAGTTGTAACGACGCATGTCTATCCAACGGTGTCCTTCAGCATACAATGAGTACCTTCTTTGTTTTAGCATTTCAGTAATTAATGCAGATTGTGTTATGGCACCGGAGTAAAGAGGAAGTTCCGCAGCTCTTCTTATTTTATTTAAAGCAGTTACTGCGTCCAGAAAATTAACAGCGCCTCCTAATTGTATTTTTGCTTCGGCATAAATAAGGAGCAATTCCTCATTGCGGATAATAGGTATCGGATCCACATTGGTTTTATAAAGATAAAGATCATAAGCACCGGTAATATCATCAAGTACTACAGGGGTTGTTCTTTTGGCTACTTTATTCAAACGTGTGTCGCCGGTTTCTGCATCCGTAATGAAGGATGCCTGAGCTACATTCACCTCGCCGCTGGAATTCAAAGGCCCATAAACAGGATTTAATTTATCTCCTCCTGCGATGGAATAAAGGTAATAAGCGCCCGTATTCAGGTCGCCGTTGATATTAAAAAATGAATTACTCAGAGCAGTCAGGGCTCCACTCCAGTCTTTATTATAAACGGCAAGCCTTGCTGCCAGGGCACGGTTAAATTGAGCAAAACTCCCGGCTGTATTACCGAATAAAGTACTTTTAAAAGGAAAGGTAGTGGAGGTATTCGCATTGAGATCGGTATATGCGGAATCAGCCAATCCAATAATTCTTTTTAGTGCATCTTCCCTTGAGAGGAAAGGGCCGAGCGCATCCGGATTTGCCACATTTATCCGGATGCCATTATCATATTGTAGGTTCAGTGCCAAAAGAAGTTCATAAGCCTTTACCGTATTCGCATAAGCTTTTCCTACTGTTCGTTGCTGTTCTGTAATAGTTGCTTTTGTATTTGTCAACCCGGCCAATAAAATATTGGCATTTTTAACTACCAGGTAGGCTGAATTATAGGGCCTTGTAGTATAAAAAGTGTTGTTATCTAAAACAGCATTTGCTTTCCCTACAAGGTCAGAAGTCCACCTGGGATCAGAAGTTGAGAAATGGTAATATTCGCGGCCAAGCACTCCCAGATCATGCCAATAAAAGGACATGTCGGTTCGCATTGCTGACTCAGTGCCGGTTACCAGGTTTTGAATTTCACCCAATGTAGGATTGGTAGAGAGGTTTTCCAGGCTGGGATTATTTGGATCTGGAACGGGCTCTATTTTACAAGATGAAAAAAGTAACAATAGAGAAAGAGCCAAGATAAATAGTGAGTTTTTTATTGTTGTATATTTCATAATATTTTCGTTTTCAGTTGAAGAATACTTTGCTTCTTTAAAAAATAACAGATAGATTAAAATTGTAACTTTTAGCAGAAGGGAATGGTGTTACTTCTACATTACTGGATATGGCGCCTGAACCAAAATTGCTTTGCTCCGGATCATAGCTCTTATATTTAAACCAGTTAAACAAATTGCGTCCTGAAAACCCAACTTTCACCTCTGCAACATCCTTAAACCATCCTTTTGGCAAATGATAGCTCAATCCAATCTCACGAATCCGAACATAACCTGCATCCTGAATATATTGCGATGCTGAAATGCCTAATTTGGATGTTCTGTAATCACCATTTTTTATGGTGTGGGCAGGGTCTAATGTTTTTTCATCATAGTCTGCTGATGTGCCGGACAGATCGGATAACAGTGTTGTCAGGTTGATATTATCGCCTCCGGATTTCCAATGAACCAGGGCTGAAAACTCCCAGTTTTTATAAGTAACATTTTGTAGAAAAGACATTTGAAAGTCTGCTTCTGCATCTCCGAAAAGCCCTAATCCTGATACGGGATTTACTTTGTCTTTATCATCAGGGCCTGCTATCCCAACTAATTGGGTAGGGCTTTTTCCTTTTTCAATTCGGTAAGTTCCCAAACTGGCCCCAAAACCGCCTGTATTAAATGCAGGAACGGAAAGCTGGGTAACTATGGCCTCATTTTTCCAGAAATTTACTCTTGAAGTCCATTTTAAAGTTTTTGTAGAAATGGGTACACCGGTCAGCCCGATTTCAACACCTTTGTTTTGGATGGCGGCCAAATTACCCCAGGCAAGCGTGAAACCTGATGAAGCCGGAACCTGCACATTCAATATCAGGTCTTCCACTTTTTTCCGGTAATAAGTAATTTCCATACTCAGCCTGTTTTTAAAGAATCCTGCATCCACACCGGTCTCCAATTCTGTCTGCTTTTCCGGTTTCAAATTTTCATTGCCACGGGTGGTAACAATAAGGGATCCGGTAGTTCCATTAAAGATAGAAGGACCCAGGGGTGAATAGATGGCTCCGAAAGGGGCAAAATTACCAGACTGGCCATAAGCGGCCCTTAATTTTAGTTGGCTGATTACCTCTGATTTAAAGGAAGGCATTTCGGTAATATTAAAAGCGCCTGAAAGCTTTGGATAATAATACAACTTATCCGAATTGCCATTACGGGAAGATTTGTCACCGCGTAACCCTGCAGTAGCAATGAAAATATCACGATAGTTAAATTCTTCCTGTACAAAAAAACCTCGGTCAAGCTGAATCGTTTTCGCCTGAGCTACTTGCACCGCGCCTGACTGGTTTACATTAGTTTGAGTTCCGATCAATTGGGTTGCTGTGGCAATAACATTATTGATATTTACCTTTCCCTGGTCAACACCTCCCTGGGTGCGGAAAGAAATTTTGTCGTTGGGTTTGTATTCGTGAACTAAAAATAAACTGTAGTTACTGTTACGGGTAATGGTAGTTCCATAAATTGAGGCCCCGTTAGTACCCTTCCCGTCTTTTTGAAATTGCAGCACTGCCGGAAAAATAGCTACTGTATTTAGGGTGTAATAATCGATACCCCCGTTAGCAATTACATTTAATGAATGCTTTCCACTTCTGAAAACCTTCCAGGTGGCGGTTCCGCCCGATGTAGTGCGGTTTATCAGTTCCCTGTTAGTCATCAGATCTCGTGTTTGCACAAAATTAGAAGCGCCAAAGGGTTGATTGGGGTAATTTCCCTGGGCATCAGGATATAGATTTACCCAGGACGGTGTGGAAACGAAGGCCACCCCCATTGAGGTTCCCAGATTATCGTTTCCGAAAAGTCCCCGATCGGCTTGCGATTCAATATAATTGCTGCTGAGCGAAACATCTATGTTTTTGGTTACTTTTTGAGTAAGGCTAAGGCGAAATGATTTTTTCATATAGCCGGTACCTTTTACAATACCTTCATCATCATTGCGGGTAGCACCAAGGTAATACGTAGTATTTTGATTTCCTCCACTCACGCTTATCCTGCTATCTACCATGGAACCATGATTGCCATATAATTCGTCTTCATAATTGTAAGTTTTTTTATTGTTAGCATTATAAACAGTCAGGCCATTGTCTCCATAAAAAGTTTTCACTTTGGCGTCATCCCATTGTCTTTGTCCCAATTTGCGCAATTGAAACTGAGAGCCTATGGATTGTGAAAGTTCAATTTTTGGTTTACCGTCTTTCCCTCTTTTGGTTGTAATAATTACTACACCCCCTGCTGCTTTAGAACCGTAAATAGCCGCTGCAGAAGCGCCTTTCAGAACTTCTATCCGATCAATATCGTTGGGGTCCAGGTCTGCGATCCGGTTGGATGGATTATCCTGGAGTACAGTGCTTCCCTGCGCTGCCGCTTGTGTAATAAGATTGGTTCCATTTGTAATGGATGAATTATCATAAATAACCCCATCTACAATAAACAGGGGCTGCGAATTACCCACAATAGAAGTAATACCACGTAGCTTAATAGTAATACCGCCACCGGGAGCGCCTGAATTAGAAGAAATGTTGGCTCCGGCAAATTTCCCGTACAACGCGCCATCTACTGACGATTGTTCAGAAGTGCCTATCAGATCTTTTGAAGACACTGAGGCCACAGCATTGGCTGAATTAGATCGCTTTATAGTAGTAGCCAAACCGGAAACGATTACTTCATTTAATCTTGAATCGTCTTGGGTAAGAGTGATTGAAATATTGTTGGTAGCGGGTACGGTCTTGGATACATATCCCACAAATGTTACTTCTAATTTCTCATTGGAATTACGAACGGTCAAAGTAAATACCCCTTCCACATTAGTAAGGGTAGTAGTGTTGGTTCCTTTTATGGAAACAGAAGCAAATTCAAGCGGGTTGCCTGTGGCAGCATCGGTTACGGTTCCTTTAATGATGGATTGTGCAAAAATCAACGATGGTAACACCAGTAGTGCAACCAATACAAAGACTAAGGGTTTACTTTTATTTCTCATTTTTTTTAATTTAGAGTTTAGAATTCGATTGAATGCTCAGGATGAAAAACAATTAGAAATAAAACGTTTTTCAAAAGGTAACAATCGGTTAGATAGTTAATTAATTGTTACAAATTCACAGATTAAAGGTAAATTAAAAAGGTATATGACCAGTATTTTCAAACGAGTCTTTTGAAATGTTTTTTCTTCCCATGCATAGATCATTGCAAAATTCAGGAACCAGACCAATCCCTATTTCCTTGCTGGTATTGGCTTCCACGCCAGCCGCAGGGGGGAATAATTTGCCGGAAAAAATGATTTTTCTCATGCTTCCCAACGGCTTTTCTATGCTTCCAATTGATTTTTAAGATCGTCGAAATGATTTCTAAGGTTGTAGAAATGATTTTGTTGATTAAAGAAATGGTTTTGTAATGCTTAGAAATGGTTTTGGAATGCAACAA
>JBDSOE010000265.1:0-7814 GCA_039915005.1 Ginsengibacter sp. | reverse complement strand
GCAATACCTTATCTATCACATGATACACACCGTTCACTGCAAAATTATCTTTCGTAACTGACATGGCTGCCGGGCCCGTATAAGGCGCGCCTGTTGGAGGGAAGGTATGCACCCCGGTAAACTGCAGGCTACTAACAAATGGACCTGCAAACGTCGCTTGTATCATTATCCCCGGTTGCAAAGTGGCGGGCACAGAAGTATTCACCAGTGTAGTATAAAAAACGCCGGGGGTGGTTGCAAAATTATTTGAAAATACCCTTATGTTGGGTTGATACCCAGCCGGGGTATTGGTTGCCAAAAAATGATAAGCCATAATACCTTTTACCTGGGCCGTGGTAATATTGTTGGTAGCCAAAAAAATGGGTCCCGCCGCCACTGCTCCATTTGCTGTAAGTACGGCATTGGACGTATCGTTAGCTGTGTAAGGCTTAGGTCGGATTGCCAAATATCCCTGGAAAGCCAATCCAAATATCAGGGTTTTAAAAGCCGCATCATTAGGAGCCAGTACGGTCATATTGGTAACGCCATATCCTAGAAGAGAATCTAATTTACCAAGTCCGGAAGCACCACTATCTGCTCTGGCAATGGCCGCTTTAAAATAGGTAAGATTAGGGTTACCGTATATAGCATCCCTTAGTAATTGCGACGGAGGAGCCACTATCCCTCCTACTAAATGGATCACTCCATTTTTGTATTTATTGTCAGGTGATACAACAGGAATCGTATTAACCCAAAAATTGTTACCTCTCTTAGAAAGAAAAAGGCTCATTTTTAAAGGAACTGTGGTGCCGGGCAATACTCCTATGGTTAATGAAGTGGGCAACTGAAGATTAGGCATTGTATTTAAAGAAGCATTCGTAGATAAAAACTGTTCGCCGGGAACAATGGCATACTGAAGAATAGCCGCCAAAGAAGGGAGAGGTACGAAAGCATCTACGGCAGCCCAATTAGGAAATCCCGATGCTTGAAATGCCGCATCGTTGGGAACGAAAGCAGTAAACACTTTATTGCTGTCACTCAACAGGGCAATAATATCCACCTTGGTTGCGGCTTTGTACTTGGCGGCGGCAGCTTTAAAAATACTGTACCCAGGGTCCGTATCTATTACTGTTCCGATAGAAATTGCTACATTATTTACAGGAGGATATATAATAGGAGTAGCATCAGGCAATGTTTTATTACACGATGCCATTGCTAAAGTAATCAATACAGCTAGGCATTTCCCGGCAACCGTAAGACTTTTTAAAATATTATTTTTCATATTTTTTCTTTAAAAAATTATCAAACTAATTGGGTTAAAATAAATTGTAGCCAATACTTACATAGTAAAGGCCTCCAATACTTGCATTACCAAATCCATTGCGGTAATACTGATTCAGCAAATTAGTGGCACCTAGTTTCACTAATACTTTTTGTGGGGTAAATTTATAACTTACCATTCCGTCAAGTGTGTGAAAGGCGGGAACCATACCCGTTGCAAAATCGCCCTGGTATTCCACATCATCCTGCCAGCGATAAGTGAGATCAAACCCAATCCGGTTATCAAATCCAAATCCCGTATTGCTGAAAGTAGCTCCTACCCTATATTTGGGAGTATTGAAACTGGCTATAAAATTTTCAGGAACCCCCTCTAAATTATCCGAAGTGCCATTTACACTTATTGCGAAATTGTGGGGCAAAGAATAGGTAAGGCTGATGCCATAGCCATACGTGGTTACATCTCCGGAAACATTGGTGGGCACTGAATAAGTAGTTGCAATAAGCGGATCTTTAAGATTGGCTGCGCGAATGGCAGAATCAGGATTATTAAACACGCTTATATTACCATTTACCGATTGGCCTACCAAAGTTCGGGTGATAAAATCTTTGTAGATTCCATAATAACCATACAGATCAATAAGCAATCTTTTTTCGAGCAATAATCCTTTGTATCCTGCCTCAAAAGAATTTACCGTTTCCGCTTTGAATTTGTTCAGGGATTGGACAATAGGAGTTCCTGCCTGAATGCTTTTAATTGAATAAACAGGATTGCCACTAAAATTATAGAAATCTTTAAAACTCTGCACACCTCCAATTAAAGCAGTGCCTCCTGATACCCTTAAATTAATATACTGCTGTTGAGTAGAGCCAAAGCGATACGCCTGTTGATACGATAGCCTGATATTATTGTCCGGGGCCACTGTAATTACAGCTGAAAAACGGGGCGTAAATCTTCCGTCAAAATTATCATTCTTATCATAGCGGGCCGAGGCGATTAGTTTAAGTTTGTCATTAGCAAAACGTCGGGTAGCCTGCAGGTAAGCTCCATATTCATTGATTGGAATTTTTCCGGTGGAATCCGCAAACAAAGTTCCCTCAGAATTCAAAACGTATTTTTTATAATTAGCGCCCACTAAAATATCTACCACTTTAGAGGTAAACTGCGAAAGATCGTACTGCCCTTCCACATTATAGAGGTTGGTTTTATCAACAAACAAACCACCTCCTTTAGAGATCGGAATACTTCTTACCTTGTCAAAAATATTTTTAAATTGCTGCGAGCCTGCCTCTGGCCTACCCTGATCAGCCACCACTCTCGCTGCTGTGTGAGCTGCAATATCCGTAGCGCCTCCCAGTTTGGCACTCAGGAATGCTAATGAATATTGGTAATACCATCCTGTGGTGCCGCCACTAGGTTTCCATACTTCATTGAGTAAACGAGTGGTAACGGTGGCGTTATAAGATTCGCCCGCATTTTCCTGGGTAGTATAAGCCCGTAAGAACCAATTAGGGTTCACCAGTTCCACTTTATACTGGCCGATTTTTAGGTTCAATAATGAATACCGGTCGCTTCCTGTATAAACCGTATTGCCGGTACCCCAATAGGCAGCGGCATTGAGAGAAGTTCGGGTAGTAAGTTTATAACTTAATGCACCTGATAGTTTCGCATTTACGGTATTGGGATTCAGTATTTCATTTTCCTGGTAACCGGTTCTGGAAACAGGAATAGAAGCAGGCAGGGCATTTACATAAGGTGCGTAAAAAGGAGCCAGCTGAGCTAACGGCTTTAATACTGCCGATTTGATATCAACCGTAGTTTCATCGCCGTAAACATTTACACCATCATAGTTGGGATCCGTTGCACGGGTGCCGTTCTTTACGCTGCCAGTGGTTCCGAGGCGATCATAATCCCGGTAATCATCTGCCACCCAATCTTTAGCCTGCACCAATTCTCCGGTTACTTTAAATGCAAACTTATCACTGACTTTTTCTGCCCAGCGAACATTCCAGTTATAATAAGGAGAGGGTTTATTGCTTCGGTTGTCAATGTTCATTATACCGGTTTTTACCTGGAAAGAAAGCCCCTGGTATTTAAACGGGTCCTTGCTGTTGATGACCAAAGCGCCATTCATACCACCTGGGCCATACAAAGCGGAAGAAGCGCCGGGTAATAATTCTATACTTTCCACATCAAGCTCTGTAATGCCGATCACACTGCCCAGTGAAAAATTTAATCCGGGAGCCTGGTTGTCCATCCCATCTACAATCTGGTTAAGCCGAAGGTTACCACTTCCATTAAATCCCCTCGTGCTCGGAGATGAAAAAGTAAGCGAAGAAGTAACCACATCCACTCCTTTTAATTTGGCAACCATATCATAATATGATACTGAGGCTGTATTGCGGATGTTGGCTGCACTTATTCTTTCAATAGTTACCGGCGATTCCAGTATCCTTGAAGGTGTACGTGTGGCAGACACAACCACTTCCTGCCCAAGAATGCTGGCCGGCATTAAAACAACTGTTATAAAATCGGAAGCATTGTTTACCGTAATCTCATTCATCTGGTAGCCAATGGACGATATTATTAGGGTAAGTGGTAAAGGTTGATTGATGTTTAAAGAAAAATCTCCTTTATCATCGGTATAGGTTCCGGCACCTGAACCCTTGATCGTTATAGATACAGCAGGAATGGCTTCGCGGGTGCCATTGTCAATTACATTTCCTTTTAGGCTATTACTTTGGGCAAAAACTGCCTGGGAAAATGTGCCGGCAAAAATCAGAAGAGTAAAGTATCTGAAAAATTTTCTCATAGTTTTTATTTTAGCTGGTGAATTTTAGGGCAATATAGGATTGTTCTATTAGTAATAAAAATATTTTTCCGCTTTCGCAATTAATAATTTTGTTTTTATTTTCCTGAAATTTTATTTGCACTTTTGCAACTAATTTTATCCATTATGAGTTCATATAAATTCCAGGATCAAACTGATTTTTACCAGGGGAAAGTGAGGGATGTTTACACTATTAACGACCGTTTATTAGTGATGATAGCCAGTAACCGCATTTCTGCTTTCGACGTTATTTTGCCAAAATCAATTCCTTTTAAAGGACAAGTTTTAAACCAAATAGCTGAATATATGCTTTTACATACTGCAGATATTTGCCCAAACTGGTTATTAAATGTGCCGGCGCCTAATGTTTCTATCGGAACCAAATGCACTCCTTTTAAAGTAGAAATGGTGGTAAGGGGAAATCTTACCGGACACGCCTGGCGTACTTATTCAGCGGGCCACAGGGTTTTGTGCGGAGTAAAAATGCCGGATGGCTTACGGGAAAACGATTATTTCCCCCACCCCATCATTACGCCATCCACAAAAGCCGCCGAAGGGCACGATGAAGACATCAGTAAATTGGAAATAATTGAAAGAAATATTGTTTCACCGGACGATTATGAGCAATTAGAAAAATATGCACTGCAGCTTTTTGCGAGAGGTAAGGAACTCGCCGCGAAAAGAGGTTTGATATTGGTGGATACAAAATACGAATTTGGAAAAACCGGTAACCAGATTATTTTGATTGATGAAATACATACCCCAGACAGCTCCCGCTATTTCTACTCGGATGGGTTTGAAGAAAGGTTATCGAAAGGAGAAAAGCAAAAACAACTGAGTAAGGAATTTGTAAGGGAATGGCTTATAGCCAATAATTTTATGGGAAAAGAAGGGCAGCAGGTTCCTGAGATGAATGATGAATGGATTGCGACTATCCGTGACCGTTATATTGAGCTTTTTGAAAAACTCATTGGAGAAAAATTTGAGCCTCAACAGCTAAGTGATCAGCAAACTGAAGAAAAGATTATTTCTGCATTGGAACATCTCCAAAAATAATAAGAACCTATCTGATAAAAGGTTCGCCATTTTTAAATCCTTCTCCGCTTCTTAAATGAATCAAATTATTCAGTTTAAAAGAGCAATTATTTAATTGAAATTTTTTCCCTTTAGCGAAGGTGCCGGTATCTGGCATGCTCTACCTTTACACTCCCGCGAATATTGAAATAGCTCATCATAAAAGTAAGAGTGGGAAAAATGGTATGAATGATAGTAAATTTTGTAAGTCTCTTGTTGTATTCTTCTTTTTTCTAACTGCCTTCTTTCTACCAAAAGATGCGCTTACCCTGGATACCAATTTTCAGGGACAGGCGCGTACGCTCATCAACCTGCTTGATTATATTTCACAGGATTACGCGAAAGCGGTAAGCGATGGGCAGGTTATCAATTCAGGAGAATACAATGAGATGATGGATTTTTCTGGAGAAACCATTTCTCTTTTTGATTCCATTTCGTTGAAAGTAGCCATTGGAAATAAAAAAGATATTCAGGATAGGCTGGCGCTTTTGCATAACCTGGTGAAACAAAAAAGCAGCAAGAACCTGATAGCTGAAAATGCACAGCAAATAAAAAAAATGATCATGCTGCTTCAGCTTATTAAAGTGTCTCCGGCTCAATACCCCGACATTGCTGAGGGAAGAAAGCTTTACCGGGCCAATTGCCAATCCTGCCATGGCAAAAGCGGCGAGGGCGATGGCCCGCTCTCCGTTTCATTTACGCCGCGCCCTGCTAATTTTTTATCCGAATCTTTAATGCAGTTTATTTCCCCTCTGCAGGTTTTTAATACCACCCGGCTTGGCGTAAGAGGAACGGGTATGCCCGCATTTGACAACCTTTCCGATAAGGAAGTATGGCAGATTGCTTTTTACATTAAGTCGTTGCCATTTGAAAAAAAGTTTTCAGAAAAATCGGATTCATTAGAAAGAATTTACAGAAAAATTCAAACTGAAAATCCTCTTTCTGATGTGGCCCATCTTTCTGATATAGAATTAGGAGAAAGGTTTCCTGCCCTTGAAAGAGAGAAGAGCGTGGCGGCGCTAAGGCTTCATCAGCCGGGCAACAATGAGAACACTTCGCTCATCATGGCTGCTACTTATCTTGACGATGCGTTGAACCTTTACAAAAACCACCAGGTTACCCTTTCTGAAGAAAAAGCGTTGTTTGCGTACCTGGATGGTGTGGAACCTGTGGAGCAACAACTCTCGGCCATTGACGCGGGTATTGTGGCTGAGCTGGAATTGAAAATGAATGGCGTACGTTCCTCTATAAAAGCGGGGAAGTCTTTATCAGAAGTGGAAAAAAACATTTCCGAAGCGAAGGGTTCACTTGGCAAAGCCGCTCAATTGCTGGGCGAGCAAACGTATTCTTTTTGGTTTTCTTTTCTTATTGCCGCATCTATTTTATTAAGAGAAGGTTTGGAAGCGGTATTAATTATCATCACTATTCTCAGCCTTCTTCAGTCTCTGGATGCGAAGCGGGCAATCAGGTGGGTTCATGGAGGATGGCTTACGGCACTTACTATTGGCGCAGCAAGCTGGTTTTTTACTGGCTGGCTCATTTCATTGGGTTCACAAAACCGTGAATTAATAGAAGCCAGCGGCTCTGCCATTGCCGTCATCATACTTTTGTACGTGGGCTTCTGGCTGCATAACAAAACAGAGGCAAAAAAATGGCAGCATTTTGTCAACACCCGAATAACGGGCATGCTCGATGAAAAGAAAATGTTCGGGCTTGCATTCATTTCATTCATTGTTGTTTTTCGTGAGGCATTTGAATCCATTCTTTTCCTGTCATCCATGCAATTGCAGGTGGACGATGCCAGCCGCAATGGAGTGTGGATGGGAGCGTTGGCTTCCATTGGTGTGGTTATATTGCTCGGTTATTTATTGCTTCGCTTTTCTGTTCACATACCCATCCGTAAATTGTTTCAATATTCGGCCATCATCATTATGATACTTGCTGTAGTACTTGCAGGTCAAGGCGCCCACGCTTTCCAGGAAACAGGATTGCTTTCAGTTACCAGTATTCCGGTAAACTTTCACTCCGGTGTGTTAGGTATTTTTCCTACAGCCGAAACCTATGCGGCACAAATAATAATTGGATTACTTGTATTTTTCATGTGGTGGCGAAGAAAGAAAATACCATCCTTATAAAAAAATGCAAGTTTGTCTTTGTGAGGTTGCCGGTTCTGTCATTGCAGCACTCCCGGTTCTCGTCATTGCGATGCGCCAGGAATAGCGTTGTGATTGCTAATAGCTACCGGCGCAGAAGCAATCTCATAACT
Organism: Ginsengibacter sp.; assembly: GCA_039915005.1. Lineage (GTDB taxonomy): Bacteria > Bacteroidota > Bacteroidia > Chitinophagales > Chitinophagaceae > Ginsengibacter. The sequence continues at coordinate 386 of JBDSOE010000265.1, read as the reverse complement.
GGTAAAAAGCCCTGGGTGACCCACGAGTTTTTCAAGCTAAATGATTCACGGTTTTATTCCTTGCGCCGCATAAGTAGATCTATACAGAGTATGAGATTGCTTCGGCGCGGAGAGTTTGTAAAAATTTGAAGTCAGTACTTCGCCTCGCAAAGACGGAAAGTCAGTCTGTCATTGCGTTTGCGGTTCCATCATTGCGATGCGCCGGGAATAGCGTTGTGATTGCTAATAGCTACCAGCGCAGAAACAATCTCATAACTGGTAAAAAGCCCTGGGTTACCCGCGAGTTTTTCAAGCTAAATGATTCACGGTTTTATTCCTTGCGCCGCATAAGTAGATCTATACAGAGTATGAGATTGCTTCGGCGCGGAGAGTTTGTAAAAATTTGA
>JBDSOE010000248.1:0-7288 GCA_039915005.1 Ginsengibacter sp. | reverse complement strand
TTGAAATTTATTATCTTCGCGCTCCCAAATTATAATATTTGGATCGGTAGTTCAGTTGGTTAGAATGCCGCCCTGTCACGGCGGAGGTCGCGAGTTCGAGTCTCGTCCGGTCCGCTTAGTAACAATACAAACATCATCAAATCCTTGCAAACTCAATGTTTTCAAGGGTTTTTTGTTTTGGTACCTCACCACATCATTCATTTCCTCTCGAATAAAATGTGCTATATTGAGACCCTGTCTTTTATAAAAATACAGGTCTCGCAAATCTATGAAAGCCTTATCTACACTGCATTATAAGCCAAAATAAATATACCACCATGAACAATGCAATGACTCTTTCATTTCAGTTAAAAACTGCAAAAAAAGACGATTCCGGTAAAGCTCCTATTTACGTTAGACTAACGATAAGCGGAATGAAAGAGACAGACTTAGAACATTTTCTTTTTTTTGCCGTCGCTCCGCGTTAGCTTGAAAAATTCATCTAAGCAGCATATCCGGAAAATCTAAAAAATGCAGGCCTTATTTTCTTACATCATTTTAAAAATAACAGTAATGAAAAGTGAAAAAGTTCTATTGTTCTTTGTTTGCTGGTTTACAACTTTTTGCGCCGAAGCATTCATAAAGCAGTAAAGGTCATGTCAAAGCAAAAAAATGCCAACCTTTTTCATTGCTACGTTTTCGGAGATATTTTCAAAATTGCCACCGCCAAAAAAGTCCAGGAATTTGATTTCAGTTTGTTTGATTCTGATGAAGAAGTAATCAGATTTATTGAAATAGCCATCCATATTTTAAGAGAAAATTTGCCCCAGCAGATTTTGTTGTTTGAGGAAGATCTATAATCATGAAAAAAATCTCACAAAAGAACAATTGAGTTTTGCAGTAGCCTATTAATAAAAGGCATTAATGTTCATACTATCCCAGTGGCAAACAAAAAACATAATCTGGTTAATGGAAATCAGCTTAATAACTGCGGGCTAATCTAATTTGCCAACCGCGCTAACAAACACAGCCGCCGCTGCATGTGGCTTCGCCGTTCTTTGGTCATCTATCATTCATATCCTCATCAGCTTGGCTTCATTGGACAGTCAGCGTTCCCGTCCCGCTTTTGCTAACGCACAAAACCCGTAAGAAAAAGCGGTGCCTTCTCGCTGCCTGTATTTTTTAGCCCGGTCGCTGATCTTTGTTTTTTAAGCCTAACACAAACCCGGAAAAAAAACAAAGGCTCCTATGGCGGGTCTGCGTCGCGGCTGGGCGCTGCTGGCTGACATACAAAACCTGAAAGCAGCGGGCGGCAAATCGTACAGCCATCCGATAGTGCTTTTCGGCTGGCGGAAAAAACCATAAACACAAAACCCGCCGCCCTAAGCCTTCATTTATGTTTTTCCTTGCCGGTAAAGCGCCCGGCGCAATCTGTCCTTATTTTGCCGTCCCAGCCGCGAAACCGCCTAAGGTATTTCTCAAATTATGATGTAGTCCATTCGTCCCCCTTCATGAGGAGGTCGTGCAATCATTAATAAAATATTATTTTTGTGATGAACCCAATAAGGTAGTATGAGGATACTTTTTACTTTCATTATTTTATTTGGTTTTAAATCTTTAGCAGCCGGCCAGGCTGAGCAGGATTCTATTACCATCCCTTCCATGACTCCGTTACAATTGCAGGCTTACCGGAAATTTATCTGGGATTCAGTACCGGCCGCAGTAGGCTGGGTTAATGATTACGGTCTCTTATTTAAAAAAGGACAAAAAGATTTTCTGGAAAGAAAGATCGCCAGATTTGAAAAGGAAACAAGCGTGGAAATTATGGTGGTAACCATAGATTCGTTTATGGTGGATAGAAAAGATATTGATGAATTTTCCTACAGGTTGCTGAAGTTGTGGGGTATAGGTAAAATCTCAAAAAGCAATGGGATGATAATTTGTATTTCAAAAGATGAAAAAACAATTCGCATAATTGCCGATTTTGGAATTGAGAAATTTATGAATCAATATGACAGGCAAAAGATTATCAATAAGTACTTTATTCCCTTGTATGAGAAGAACAATTATTTTGAAGGTACTTTTGCCGGGTTGAATGCCATACAGGAGAAAATAAATAAAAAATGGAAAAAATTCAACAAGAAATAAAGGCTCCCCTACTTCTCTGGGAGACGGTTTTAATACAGCCGCTTTGCCGGAAGTTATTAGTAATTACAGAGCTACTCCCGGAGCATCGCGCCGAAGATCCTGTTTAAAATTTAAGTAGTTACGCGGGGTTTTGTTTCCTGCACAATAAATAAAATGGTAATAGTCATTGCTTTTGTGGTTTCTTTATTCAAACCCAAATAGTAACGGAAATATAAAAGTTACGATCGTTGCCCAAATTGCGTAAACAGGCAGGTAGAAAGCAATAGATTTACCCACCCCGGTTATATCATTTTTCTTTAAAAGCACCCGGAAAAGTTGCGCAGCTACCAACAAAAGATTTATTAAAATTAAAACATTGCCACCCAGCACCGCAGCCCTGTTGGGTGTAATTCCCCATTCTGAAATCCGGAATAAAATGGCAGAAAGCGCAATGGCATTTACAATGATTGTTACAACAGATAGTAGAAACAGAATCCAAATCCCCATCAGGTTTTTAGTCCTGAATGTTTCGGCAATGGAAAAGAAAATAATGGCCATAACCCCAATCAAGAGCGCATTAAAAATCAGTAAAAACTCCCTGTCGTTGTAAGGGTCTTTCCCTGAAAAAACAATTGCTACGAGATAAATTACCAGCATCACCAATACCAGCGGACTGAAAATTTTAGCAATTACAGGTGAAACTTTCCCTACCAATTGCGGATTGGTTTGGATAAGGTAGGTGCCTGCAATTGGTGCAGCAGGAAGCCCGAATATTACAATATTCTGAAAATAAAATTCTTCAATATTAAAGCCTATTAATTTGAAAAGCCCAATCGTTATTCCTGTTAAGAGGGCACCCGCTATGAGGATAAGCGTTGTCATGACAACCAGGTCGCCGTTATATTTTAAAAACCCAAGCCGATTTTCAACATTATTTCGCTTTTCCCCTACAAAAGCAAAACCCAATACCGACCATAGAACTAAAACTAAATGAACGCACGATAAAATCAAGGTATCGCTTTTCTTAACATCAGGGATGAAATTGATAAAAATTAAACCAACGATGGTTGCGCCAACAATAAAAGCAATCTTACTCGTTGATAATTTATTCTTCCAGGCAAAATAAACCGTTAGTACGGGAAAAATGATAAACCCGATATTCCTGGGATAGAAAACGTCTTCGCTTATAGGTAGAAATACCGGCAGCTTTGCGATAAAACCCGCTACCAATGCAGCCATTATCACCAATAATAATTCCCTGCCTGTACCCCAGTCAATCTCATCATTTTCGTAATTCAGTCTTTCATTCCAGAAATCAGCGGGCGCGTTTCCTTTAAGCTCCGGGTACAGGGTATTGAACTCCCGCTTAAAAGATATCTTGTTTGTTCGGTACATCTTTTCAAGTTGCCCGGGGTTGTTTAGATGGGTAAGAATTTTGTCTTTCATGAGTTTATATTTTAAAACATTTTTGTCAAAATCTTTAATGCTAATTGGTTAAGCCCGTTTAATCCTAAATAGTGTCGGCCTTTCCCAAACAGTACCAAGCCACAGTCCAATGAAGTACACAATTAAGCTCAGGAGAATCGCCAGGGTTCTGTTGAAACTGCGGGAGCTCTGATAATCCATAAATGCGTAAAATGCACCACCCATGCACCCGCCAGAGGCGTAATGATTAAAGGTCTGACCATCCAGAACTTCCCCCATTCCAGATGAGGCTCATCAACTCCAAATACAAAAAATGAGATTACAATTAAAGCAATCCCTGCACCAATTAATATTGGTTTTGCTAATGATGCCGGTTGATTGGTCCGTGTTGTTAAATGGTTTCTTTGTTTCATGATAATTTAGTTTTACAACTTTAAATATAATTAAAAAGCACTTTGTATTTCAAAGTATAAAAACAAAATTTTTTATTTTATTCCTTTGATCATTCCTTCCAAAACTTTCACATGATTTTTAAACTCCCGCTCGCCCAATTTTGTTATTGAATAAGTAGTGTTGGTTTTTCGTCCAATAAATCCTTTATGGACTTTAATAAAACCGTTCTCTTCAAGAGAAACCAGGTGAGTGGCAAGATTGCCATCGGTTACTTCTAACATTTCTTTCAAGTTATTAAAGCTGATCTCTTCATTCACTATGAGCACACTCATTACACCGAGACGTATGCGGTTGTCAAATATTTTATTCAAACCTGAAATAGGATTCTTCATTACGCGACTGTTTTTTCGTTCCGCTCATATTTATTCCACATCACAATGCCATAAAGAATGTGTAACACTCCAAAGCCCGCAGCCCAGAAATACAAGCCATAGCCCATTGCCCACAGGTTTATAACACCCAGCACTAATTGTAAATAACCAAGGTAGCGCACCTCAGACACCGTATATTTGGATCCATTGATCAAAGCAAGACCGTAAAAGATGAGACATGCCGGAGCTACCAAACCATACACTCCAAGGTCTGTGATACGCCAGATCAATAAGGCGCCCACCATCATCGGTACGGCCAAATTGATCATTACTTTACGGGCCGTAAACCCCCAGATAGGTACACCTGTTTTCCGGCTTCTCAACCAGGTGAATAAAAATGTGAAGAAAAATGCAGCTATAAAAGTGATCACTGCTAAAATCAACAGATCGCGATCAAGTTGCAAAAGATTACCCTCGCCGGTATGACTGGAATTCGATAGATATTCATTTTCATTTACAGCATATTCATTGAACCTTTTACCTGCCAGCCAGGCAGCAATCAATGCGCAAATCCCTGCTGCAATACCGCTCCAACCACTGAGGCTTACAAAACGGATGCCCCGGCCCATCATTTGTTTTATTTCTTCCAATGCCTGTATAGGTTCGTTTTCGTTAGCCATAAAAAGTGCTTTGAAAGACAAAGTAAAACATTATTAATCAAAATTCCTATAGTGATTGAGAAAATATTTTTCTGCATAATGAATAACTTTAGATATCGGTACTTTTTTCCATTGCATGGCATTCTATGTTTACATATTTTCAAGTTTGAAAGATGGACTATGTAATATAAAATAAAGTATCATTAATCTATCAAGAATTTGCCGGGCACACTTGTTGTAGTTTATTTCAAATGATTGAAATGAAACTAAGCTTAGTTATAAAAATAAAAATATTTATTGGGGATAATCTTTGTATTCGCAGATTGAAATACAAGAGAACTTCTCCAATATATTCAATTGCATGGAGTACAGGGTTCGCTTGATTCCCACTCCACTGATTTCAGCCTGCAGATTGGGAAAAAAAAATTACGGCATAGCCACAATCGCCGTATTACGTTTGGCGACAGGTGTGGTGTGGCTTCGGAAACGTGGCCATAATTAGATAATGTAGTGATAGAAAAATAAATAAAAATTATGAGTATTAATTTAACATGCGATTTGTCCGGAGCAACAACGGCCCTTCCGCATTTTTGGGAACATACCGTCGGCAGCGGACACGCATCGCTCGCGCTTCGCGCCGATTGGCAGGTGCAGCTTAAAAAAGCTCATGAGGAATTGGGTTTTCAGTACGTTCGTTTTCATGGGCTTCTTTCACATCCAATGGACACGCTGATTTGTCAGAACGAAAAATTACTTTACTCGTTTTTTAATGCTGACCAGATATTCGATTTCCTGGTTTCAATTGGGATGAAACCGTTTATTGAACTCAGTTTTATGCCTGAAGCGCTGGCTTCGGGCAACAAAACGGTTTTTCACTATAAAGCCAATATAACCCCTCCGAAAGATTATAAAGAATGGGCGCAATTAATTACAAAAATGGTATCTCATTGGGTAGTGCGTTATGGTATCGCAGAAGTCCGTGAGTGGTTTTTCGAGGTTTGGAATGAACCGAATTTAAAAGACTTCTGGGCAGGAACGCAAACTGAGTATTTCAAACTTTATAAACACACCGCAGAAGCCATCAGGAAAGTTGATAAATCTTTTCGCGTGGGCGGCCCTGCAACAGCAAAAAATGAGTGGATAGAAGATTTTGTTGAATTCTGCAGGAAAAATAAATTACCTGCGGATTTTGTTTCGACGCATCATTATCCAACCGACGCTTTTGGTGAAATAGGCAGCGACACTATCGAACAGCTTGCTGCAAGCCGCCGCAGTATTATGCGCGAAGACGCTCAGAACGTATTCAGGCAGGCAAAAGGCAAACCCGTTTATTATACCGAGTGGAACGCTTCCTCAAATCCGCGTGGCCCACTCCACGATGAACCTTATACCGCTGCTTTTATTATCAAAACGATTATGGAAGCCAACGGTTTGGTAGCAGGTTATTCTTATTGGACTTTCACCGATATTTTCGAGGAGAACTATTTCCCTTCGGTGCCGTTTCATGGCGGATTCGGCTTGCAGAATATACATGGTATTCCGAAGCCGGCCTACCGTGCTTTTGAATTACTGCACCAGCTCGGCGATAAATTATTAATGGTTGATGGTATGCACGCAACAGTTGATGCCTGGGTTATCAAAAAAAATAAAAATTCATTCACCGTTTTACTAACCAATTATGCCTTGCCGAAACATAGGATTAAAACCGAAAAAGTCAATTTAACTTTAATGGGTGTATCCCGAAATTGTACGGCATCAGTGCAGCGGATAGACGAGGCGCATGCCAATCCGAAAAAGACCTGGCAGGAAATGGATAAGCCCGAATACCTGAGCGCATCGGAAGTGGAACATCTGACGCAAGCCTCAATGCTAATAAAAGAAACGGTTAAGTGCCGAAATGATGATTCGGCGGTAACTTTTGAGATAGATATGCTCCCTCATTCGGTTGCCTCAGTCACGGTGCGGTTTCAGCCGAATTAGACATTACACTAAAAATATTAAAATGACTAAATATGCGGAAGATAGTACAAGGAAAGGATTTGAGGAAGCACCAATGAGAGAAAAGGCATTAACCAAAAATGAATTGGACAAACTTGAAAAAGATACTTTTGGATATTTTTTAAAAGAAACAAATCCGGAAAACGGCCTGGTGCCGGACAACACCAGAACCGGCTCTCATTGTTCGATTGCTGCTGTTGGGTTGGCGCTTTCCTGTTATACGGTGGCTGCGGAGCGAGGGTTTATGACACGCGCCGAAGCCGCTCAGAGAACGCTGATAACGCTCCGTTTTTTTTGGGAAAGTCCACAAGGGATAGAAAAAGACGCAACCGGCTA
>JBDSOE010000218.1:0-16760 GCA_039915005.1 Ginsengibacter sp. | reverse complement strand
TCAATTTCACCAAGCTGCACATATTTTGTTTCAATTTTATGTTCTTTCAAAATCTGCTCCACGCTCATGATGCAACGGGGACAAACCATATTTTTTATAAATAATTTCATTACTTTTTATTGAATCGAATTCATTAAATCTTTACCAAAAAGTTTTAAAAGAGAGATAGCGTTTTGTTTGTCAGGTGCCACTCAGAGAATTTTGATGGTGGGGGCTTCTACTTTCTAAAATGTGTGCAACGTCCAAATCAAAACTTATTTATTTTGGAATCCTTATTTCCTTTCCCTTTATCTCCTTTTGTTGAAGTTTTATCTTTCTTTGACGTGCCGGCATCCATTTCATTTTTTACATTTTCTTTACCGTTATTAAATTCCTTCACTCCTTTACCTATGCCACGCATGAGTTCGGGTATTTTTCTACCACCGAAAAATAGAAGAACAACAAGCAATATTAATACCCACTCGGTGCCACCTGGCATGGCAAATAATAGTTCAGCATTAAAGAATATCATGGCAATTATTTTTCATAAAAATACTTTATAAAAAATAAATCCCCTGCCTGGACCATACTGTTAAACTATATTACTTATGGATGAAGGTTGTTTTTTTGATACGGAGCATCAATATGGGGCGGTTAGCTCACCAGACCTTATTCATTGGACAAACATTTATGATAAAATACATTTCCCGAAAGGGGTGAGGCATGGTACGGTATTTACCATTTCAAAAGATGAATTTGAAAATGTTTTCTCAGAATAGAATTTAAAAATCAAACCTAAACAGGAAGAATTTATTCTATTGAAAATTTGACATTTCTGATTAATTATTGAGCGACCGGAGCCAGTCAATACAACGATCAGTCCATGTTTCCAGGTATCCTTTCCCCAGTGCCAAACCAAAACCGTGACCACCATTTGGATAAATGTGCATTTCTGCGGGAACGTTATGATCCTTTAATGACTGGTAAAAGAGCAGGCTGTTTTCTACAGGTACTGTTTTATCATCTGTGGCATGTACCAAAAAAGTGGGAGGAGTTTCTTTGGTTACCTGCAATTCATTAGAGTAGAACCTGCCAAGTTTTTCTGTTGGTTTATTACCGATTAAGCTGTTTCTCGATACGGTATGCATGATGATTTTACTCATGGAAATAACCGGATAGATTAAAATCATAAAATCGGGCCGAGAGCTCATTTGCTCAATCGAATCGGTGGCCGTTGAATTGCCACTGTCAAAGTGAGTGCCTAATGTAGAGGCAAGATGCCCACCCGCTGAAAAGCCCATGATCCCAATTTTATCTTTCTTTATATTCCATTTTGCTGCATAGAAACGCGTCATTCTTATTGCCCTTTTGGCATCCATTAAGGGTGATAAATTGGGAGCAATATTACTCCTCGAATTGGGCAGGCGGTATTTTAAAACGATAGCGGTAATGCCTTTGGAATTAAGCAGTTTGGCTACATCGGTGCCTTCCCAGCTATAAGCCAGGTTTACATAACCGCCGCCGGGACAAATAATAACTGCCTGCCCCGTTGCATTTCTTTTTGATGGCATGTAAACAGTTATATCTGGCAATTGAACCTTACTGATATGTATCATTTCCGAGGTATCTCTTTTCTCTGCCTCATCGGTTTTTTGATAATTGGGAACTTTACCGGATTCCCACAGCGGTAGGATGGTTTCTTGTGCCATTACAAAATGGGTTTGAAAAACAATGAAAGTGAAAATAAATGAGATAGCTTTTTGCATATAAATCAGGAATTGGAAGTGATATTATTTAAGGATGGAAAGATATTTAAAACTTATTAAAAAGATAAAAGGATGCAGGATGTAGCAGTCTCAATAAGAACCTCGAAAATGAAAAGCCGGGCAAACGGTTATGGGTTCAACTATGCGAGTCTTTTCGTATATTTTATACCAGGGAAAGCTTGACGAGTGATTTAGAGTATGCGGATTTTACTGGTTCAGGATAGAGAAAAGGTCTTTGGAAAGTAATAAAGACAAACGAATCTTTTCTTTTACCGCAGAGGGGCATACCTGATAGTTTTTTACCTTGGTAACGTTTTCGGAAACGATTGCGTAAATAAATAGTGTAAATACCATTGTAATTAAAAAATATGGGGGTACAATTGTTCATCAACAAATGCAACCCATGTTTTTTTTAAAAGAAAAGTTTACTGACTGAAATGTCTATTTGGAAAAATTCGCTTTCTTCAGAAAATGGAAGGCCAGCGAAATGGACGTATGAACATCTGAATAAAAAACTATAATAATGAAATTATCACACTACACTTTAAAAAATATTTTATCAGAAGAAATCATTCTTCCGGATGAAGAAATGTTCGATTTGCCTGAGAAGGTTTTACAGTTCGGCACGGGAAGATTGCTTCGTGGCCTGCCAGATTATTTTATTGATAAAGCCAACAGGAAAGGTGTTTTTAATGGCAGGGTCGTTGTGGTTAAATCTACGGCAAAAGGTGAAGCGGATGCATTCGATAAACAGGACGGGCTTTATACTATTTGCGAGCGGGGTATTGTAAATGGTAAAAAAATTGAAGAAAATATTATTTCATCTTCTATCAGCCGGGTCCTGATAGCGCAGCATGAATGGGAGCATGTGCTGGAGTGCGCACATAATGAAGAGCTAAAAATCATTATTTCCAATACCACAGAAGTGGGTATTCAATTAGTGCATGACGATGATTTTCATCGGTATCCTCCGGTATCTTTTCCGGGAAAATTATTGGCTTTTTTGCATGAAAGATTTATTGCTTTCAAAGGAAGTAAAGAAAGCGGATTGGTAATAGTGCCTACGGAATTAATTCCTGAGAATGGTAAAAAATTAGAATCCATTGTTTTTGAATTGGCGCATTTAAACGGCCTTGAAGATGATTTTATAGAATGGCTGGAAGGCAGCAATTACTTTTGCAATTCATTGGTGGATAGAATTGTTACCGGTATGCCCAATCAAGAAATAAGAAGAGAGATGGAAGAAAAACTGGGATATAAAGATGACCTGCTGACGGTAAGCGAAGTCTATAGTTTATGGGCCATAGAGGGTGAGGAGCACATCAAAGAAACCTTATCATTTTACAAAGTGAATGAAGGAGTGGTTATTGAACCGAATATTGATTTGTACCGTGAATTGAAATTGCGCTTGTTGAATGGAACGCATACACTTACTTGTGGCATTGCCTTCCTGGCAGGTTACGATACGGTGCAGCATACCATGGAAGATCCGGTAAGTGCCTCATTTATTAACGACCTGATGCGAAATGAAATTGGGCCTTCCATTCCGTACGAAATTGATCAGGCGGCTATAAATGATTTTACTACAAATGTGCTGGATCGTTTCAGGAATCCACATATCAATCATATCTGGAAAAATATTACGCTCAATTATACTTCCAAAATGAAGATGCGTTGCCTTCCTTTGTTGATAAATTATTATAAGAATAATGGTTCTTTGCCGCCATTATTCGCTCTTGGGTTTGCGGCTTATTTATATTTTATGAAGGCTGTAAAGCAGGAAGGGAAAGAATTTTTTGGAGAGTTTAATGGTGGATCTTATTTGATAGAAGATGAAATGGCAGGAAAATTTTATTCCTTGTGGCAGAAGGGGAATATAGAGGATATAGTGAAGGAAGTGTTGAGTGATATTTCATTGTGGGATGAAGACCTTACGCTTCTTCCGGGTTTTCAGCAATCAGTAACTGATAATTTAAACAGTATTATAAACAATGGGATGAAGGCGACATTGGAAAAGATTCATCCGCAAAAATAGGCCTGATATGAATCACAGAATAACAAAAGTTCATCCACATGACAATGTGCTGGTGGCATTAAGCGATCTCGCTGTAAATGAAAACGTAAACTATAACGGCGATGAATACACGCTGATTGACAGAGTACCTGCCAAACATAAATTTGTAATAAAAGATATGCAGCCCGGGGATGAATTATTTATGTACGGCGTATTAGTTGGTAAAGCAGAAACTTTTATTCCTAAAGGAGGAAGAATCACTACAAGTAATGTAAAGCATGCTGCCGAAGGCTTTGAAGTGGGTGAAAGAAAATTGGATTGGCATAAACCTGATGTATCTAAATTTACTGACAGAACGTTTATGGGGTTTCACAGGGCCGATGGAAAAGTGGGCACTGCTAATTACTGGCTGGTAATTCCCATGGTTTTTTGTGAGAACAGAAACATAGAAGTGCTGCGCGAAGCATTGGTAAATGAACTGGGCTATGGAAGAAATCAGAATAAAAAAGTAGAGGTTTCAAAACTGATAGATCTTTATAAAGAGGGAAAAAATATTGATGATATTTTAAGTGCCGATGTTTCGGTTCATATTGAAGATGCAAAGAAACAGAGAATATTCCCTAATGTAGATGGCATCAAATTTTTATCGCACGATGGCGGCTGCGGCGGCACAAGGGATGATTCACAAGCCTTATGCGGATTGCTGGCCGGATATATTACCCATTCAAATGTGGCAGGGGCCACGATCTTGAGCCTTGGATGCCAAAATGCCCAGGTCGGGATTTTGCAGGAAGAAATAAAGAAGCGTGATAAAAATTTTTCCAAGCCTCTTTATATTCTGGAACAACAGCAAATTGGAAAAGTATCAGATCTTTTATCAAAAGCCATCAAGCAAACATTTGGAGGACTGGTTCAGGCTAATAGGCTTGAAAGAAAACCTGCTCCATTAAGTAAATTATGTATTGGCCTGGAATGTGGTGGCTCTGATGGTTTCAGTGGTATTTCTGCCAACCCCGCCATTGGATACACATCCGATCTTCTGGTGGCTTTAGGCGGCTCGGTTATTCTTTCTGAATTCCCGGAATTATGTGGCGTAGAACAAAATATCAGTGATCGTTGTGTTACGGAAGAAACTGCTGTTCGCTTCGGTAATCTGATGAGAAATTATAATGAAAGAGCTAAAGCGGTGGGTTCCGGATTTGACATGAATCCTTCTCCCGGAAATATAAAAGATGGATTAGTTACAGATGCGATAAAGTCTGCCGGTGCTGCAAAAAAAGGAGGCACATCCCCGGTTGCAGACGTATTGGATTATCCCGAAATGGTTACCGAACCCGGATTGAATTTGCTTTGCACACCAGGCAATGATGTGGAAAGCACCACGGCAGAAGTGGGTTCCGGGGCCAACATAGTTTTGTTTACAACGGGGCTTGGCACACCTACCGGAAACCCGATTGCGCCGGTAGTAAAGCTATCGAGCAATACCGTCCTCTTTAATAAAATGAACGACATCATTGACATAAATACCGGAACCATTATCGAGGGTGAAGAGACCATAGAGGAAGCTGGTGAGCGCATCTTAGACTATGTGATAAAAGTGGCCAGCGGAGAGAAGGAAGTAAGTGCCGTTCGGCATTTACAAAATGATTTTATTCCATGGAAAAGGGGAGTAAGCCTTTGATGGCATAAAATATAATGAGTGTACCGGAATCATTTTAAGGTTACATTGGTTTTAATTCAATATTTATAAAACATGAAAAATTTTTTAGACGAAAACTTTTTACTTCAGACGGAGACAGCAAAAAAATTATACCACGACTTCGCTGAAAAAATGCCCATTATTGATTACCATTGCCACCTGCCTGTAGATCAGATAGCCAACGATATTAATTTTGAAAACCTTACTCAGATATGGTTGTATGGCGATCATTATAAATGGCGTGCTATGCGTGCCAATGGCGTGGATGAAAGCTATTGTACCGGCAATAAAAGCGATTACGAAAAATTTGAAAAGTGGGCGGAAACAATTCCCTACACATTACGTAACCCGCTTTACCATTGGGGACATCTTGAGCTACAAAGATATTTTGATGTTGATAAAATACTAACTCCCGAAAGCGCGAAAGATATATATGATGAGTGCACTAAAAAATTACAAACCAAAGAATATTCCGTCCGCAATTTGCTGAGGAAGATGAATGTAAAAGTAGTTTGCACTACCGATGATCCGATAGACTCTCTGGAGCATCATCAGAAAATAAAAGATGATGCCCGCCTGTCGAACGGACAGGGATTTGAAATAAAGATACTTCCTGCATTTCGTCCTGATAAAGCGATGAATGTAGATGATGCCGGTACCTTTAATTTGTATGTTGAGAAATTGGAATTGATAAGCGGCATAAAGATTTCATCTTATCAAACGTATTTAAATGCGCTGAAACAGCGCCACGATTTTTTTGCGTCTATGGGTTGTTCTGTTTCTGATCATGGGTTGGAATTTATTTATGCAGAAGATTTTACTGATCAGGAAATTAATTCTTCCTTCAAAAAGATCCGTGATGGCGAAGAACTTTCTTTAGAGGAAAATGCGAAGCTAAAATCGGCATTGCTTTTTCAATTTGCAATTTGGGATCATGAAAAGGGATGGGTGCAACAATATCATTTGGGTGCACAAAGAAATAACAATATCAGAATGTTGAAGTCGTTAGGACCCGATACAGGCTGGGATTCAATCGGCGATTTTTCACACGGGAAATCACTGGCGAAGTTTTTGGGTAAACTTGATGCTACCAATCAACTGGCGAAAACCATTTTCTACAATCTGAACCCTTCCGATAATGAATTGTTTGCAACAATGGCAGGGAATTTTAACGATGGCAGCTTTCCGGGTAAAATTCAATTTGGCGCAGCCTGGTGGTTTTTAGATCAGAAAGATGGTATGACTCAACAACTTAATACCTTATCTAATATGGGATTGCTGAGCCGGCTGGTAGGCATGCTTACAGACTCAAGAAGTTTCCTTTCCTATCCACGTCACGAATATTTCAGAAGAATTTTATGCAACTTATTTGGGGAAGAAATAGAAAATGGCGAATTGCCAAACGATATGAAATGGACGGGAAAAATTATCCAGGATATATGCTACTATAACGCAAAGAATTATTTTGGCTGGCGAATTGATTAAAATATGATTATCACGGAAAAGCGTGATATATTCGATTATCACGCAAAAGTGTGATATTTTATATTGTAAAATAAATCAGGCAATGATTTGTATTATTACAGGAGATGTAATCAATTCAAAAAGAAACAGTCCCAAAGCATGGCTCAGCCCATTAAAGAAAGAATTGAATAAAGTGGGTAAAAGCCCGAAGTTCTGGGAGATATACCGGGGCGATAGTTTCCAGGTAATGATAAGCAATCCGAATGACGCGTTGATGACTGCGATAAAAATAAAGGCGACCTTAAAATGTATCCAGGGTATCAACGTACGCATGTCAATAGGCATGTGAAACAGGATACACAATGCACTGAAAATAACAGAATCGAACGGCAGCGCTTTTGTGCATTCCGGCGAAAAATTTGAGATGCTGAAAAAGGAAAAGCAGAATCTTGCTAAAAAAGTGATTATCGACAAACGAAAACGATTGCGTAAAAAAACAGGGCTTAGAATTATAATTCAAATAATTTGTCCCATAAGTTCAAATTTTATGTGTAAAAAATAATGAGTTATTGAAACCGATCCAGGAGGTCTGAGGCCATTGTCTTTCTGTTTTTATAAGAATACCAGGGGAAGTGTTGAAATCTCAGAAGCATTCTATAATGCAGATATCATGGGCGGTGGAATGTACTGTCTGCACTGAGTTTGCGAAGCAAAAGAAACTATTACTTAAATAGAAAATTATCTAAAAATAAGACAACCTGCCAAACAGGGCACGACATGGTGAAACTAATAAATACTTACTTCTAAACTATAATTTAATGCAAGCAAAAACTATGGGAAAGTACAGGTGGACTATTTGTTCATTGCTATTTTTTGCCACTACCATAAACTACCTTGACAGGTCGGTGATCAGTTTATTGAAACCCTACCTTGAAGTACAATTCCATTGGACGGAAAGTGATTATGCGGATATAGTAATTGCCTTTCAGTTGGCTTATGCCATCGGCATGTTGGGAGTGGGAAGGCTTATTGATAAATTGGGAACAAAGATAGGTTATGCGCTATCCATCCTTGTCTGGAGCCTTGCTGCCATGGGGCATGCTTTGGTAAAAAGCACTTTTGGTTTTGTGGTGGCACGTGTGGCCCTTGGTGTAAGTGAGGCGGGTAATTTTCCTGCAGCAATAAAGACGGTGAGCGAATGGTTTCCCAAAAAGGAACGCGCTTACGCAACGGGTATTTTTAATTCAGGTTCTAATATAGGCGCCATTGTAGCGCCTCTTAGCGTACCCTGGATCGCAGAAAACCTTGGGTGGGAATGGGCATTTGTTATCACCGGCGCTGTTGGTTTTGTGTGGCTGATCTGCTGGGTATTGATCTATGAGATCCCCGCAAAAAATAAAAAACTTTCTAAAGAAGAATTTGATTACATCCACAGTGATATTGATGAGCAGGTTACTGCAGAAGACAAAGCCCGGAAAGTTTCGTGGTTTCAGTTATTAGGGTTCAAACAAACATGGGCATTTGCGATAGGGAAATTTTTGACAGATCCTGTCTGGTGGTTTTATCTCTTCTGGTTGCCTGCCTTTCTACAGGCACAGTATCATCTTACCGGGACCGAAGTGGCATTGCCTATAGCACTTGTTTACACAATGACATGCTTTGGAAGTATTGGCGGGGGCTGGTTGCCTCTATACCTGGTGAGAAGAGGCTGGCCGGTTTTTCGTGCCCGGAAGGGTTCTATGCTTATATATGCATTTTGTGTGGTACCTGTAATTTTTGCCCAATGGCTCGGTGCCATGAATATGTGGCTGGCGGTGTTCATTATCGGATTCGCTGCCTCTGCCCACCAGGCGTGGAGCGCCAACATTTTTACCACGGTATCCGATATGTTTCCTAAAAAGGCCGTTGCTTCAGTAACCGGTATTGGCGGTATGGCAGGCGCGGTTGGCGGCATGGCAATAGCCTGGCTTGCCGGTATGCTTTTCGATAAATATGAGTTGTTAGGGAAAATTGAAACGGGCTATTACATCATGTTTTTTATCTGCGGATTTGCTTACCTCATTGCGTGGCTTATCATGCATTTCCTGGTTCCTAAGATGAAAATGGTGGATATTTAGTTTAATGTTTTGGTGTATTATAAGCCGTTCAATTAGCGGCTTTTCTGGCTATTGCTGTGTGCAGGCGTATCATTTTCAATGGAAGTGTAAACGGATATGGCTTGCCATTTTTCTTTTGAATATAAAAATCCGGCAATTGCTAAAAATAAAACTTCCCTTTGATTAATAAACAGTTCTGCATTCTGATTTCAAATCTCAAATGTTTTGCAGGAGTTAAACAATAAATGCTCATTGTATTTTACATATCCTAATTGATTTGTTCTCATTTCAGTATTGCCCATTTTAAAATCCGGAGTATTAAAATGATGGTGGCCAAAAATCCAGTGATCCGGACCATTGGTTTCAATAAAATCATGTAATTCCACAGCGAATGCTTCATTCAAAATATTTCCTTTATATTTTTCAGGATAATGAAAATAAGTGGGCACATGGTGGGTAACCACTACTTTTTTATGAGCTCTTTCCCGGGTTAATTCTTGTTTTAAAAAAGCAACGCTTTCCTTGTGCAACTGGTTAAAATGTGCGGATGAAAAACGATGCTGTTTGTACTTGATAAACTGGAAGTCGCTCACGTCTTTTTCAATAAGCCTTTCATTGGCGGTGCTAATTTGTGACCACAGTGTAGAAAAAATAAATTGTATGTTATCGTTAATTATCGAAGTATTATTCACCAGGAAAACATTGCTTTTTATTTTTTCGTGTAAGGTGCCGCATCTTTCAGAAATATCAAAATGATAGTACTCATGATTCCCCGGGATCCAATAAGTTATTTTGAAATGATCTGACAGGTAATTAAAAAAATCAGCCTTTTTATTCATGATATAAAAGGGAACAATATCACCCGCCAGCAACAGCACATCACCCTTTGGTTGCATTGGATGAAGATTCATAAATTCATTATTTTGTCTGAATTCCAAATGCAGGTCCGATGCGTATTGTATTACCATTTTATATTTTTAATTTGGTTAAATGTTTTATTAAAAAACCTTCGCCTGGTGTATGAATAACAATAACAAATCTAAATAACTGTATTCAGCTTATCGAACTAATTGAATCATTTACGAGGCTCTAAAGATTTCTTATAATAATCTATTTACTCCTTGTAAGTTTGTCGGTTGTTCTTTTACTATAACTAAAGATATATTTGTACCTTATTAAATTAAAAGTAAAATGCGAGCGACCGGTGCGATAAAGCCCTTTATAATTCTGTGTTTGGTTTCAATTGTTTTTTCAGTAAGCATCCAGGCTCAAAAAAAATTTACTATCAGCGGTACTGTTGAAAGTAAAAAGACGGGTGAATCCATAATCGGCGCATCCATAAGGTCCATTAATAACCCGGAAGGAACGGCTTCCAATGAATATGGTTTTTATTCCATCACCCTTCCCGAAGGGAGATACCTGTTTGAGATAAGCGCCATAGGGAAGAAAAATGACACGCTGGATATTCTTCTTGACAAGGGTGTAAAAGCAAACATCGCTTTGGAAGATGAAACGAGTAGCCTCAATGAAGTGGTGGTGAGCGCTAACTCAAAAGGCAGAAGAATCAGCGGAACACAAACCGGCATAGAAATATTAAGTACCAGGGAAATTAAAAACATCCCCGTTTTATTTGGAGAAAAAGATGTATTAAAAACGATACAATTACTTCCGGGTATTAAACCTGCAGGCGATGGTAATGCCGGATTTTTTGTAAGAGGAGGCTCATCAGACCAAAACCAGATTTTATTGGATGAAGCCAATGTATATAATGCTTCTCATCTCCTTGGTTTTTTTTCTACATTTAATTCTGATGCTATTAAAGATGTAACTGTTTACAAGGGAGGTATGCCCGCGCAATATGGAGGCAGACTATCGTCTGTGCTGGATATAAAAATGAATGATGGTAATAACCAGGATTATAATGTGAGCGGCGGTATAGGATTGATATCGGCAAAGCTCAATGCGGAAGGGCCTTTGCAGGAAGGCAAATCATCTTTCCTCGTTACCGGAAGAAGAACCTATGCGGATATGTTTTTAAAAATTTCATCAGATACGGCCATCAGTAAAAGCCGTTTATATTTCTATGACCTGAACACAAAAATGAATTATGAATTAGGTGAAAAAGATAAATTATTCCTCAGCGGATATTTCGGAAAAGATAACCTGGGATTTGGTGATGATTTTGAAATTAAGTGGGGCAATTCTACCGCTACTGCCCGCTGGAATCATATTTTCAGCAACAAGCTTTTCTCCAATACTTCTTTAATTTATAGTAATTATAATTTTGAGATCAGGATAATTAGCGGCGCCAATGATTTTAATATTTATTCTCAGATACGCGACTGGAATTTGAAACAGGATTATCAGTGGAACGCCAGTTCCAGAAATAATATCCGCTTTGGATGGAGCAGCACCTTTCACACGGTGAGGCCTGGCGAAATCACAGCCTCAGAAACTTCCAGCCTCCTAAGCAAAAAACAGCAAAAAAGATATTCATTTGAAAAAGCGGTGTATGCTACCAATACCTGGAAAGCCTCTGATAAATTAGAACTTACTTATGGAGCAAGGTTTACCGCTTTAAGTGTTTTGGGTAAAGGTGATTTTTATACCCTGAACGATGATGGGCAAATTGTGGATACCACTTCATACAAGACTGGCGAAGTGGTAAAAACATACTGGAACCTTGAGCCAAGGCTTGCCCTGGGTTACCGGTTTAATAAGAGCTTATCATTCAAAGCGTCTTACGCAAGAAATGTACAGAACATGCATCTCATTAGTAACAGTACCAGCAGCAGGCCCACGGATAAGTGGATAAGCAGCAGCAATATTATCAAACCTGAAATTTCGGACCAGGTATCATTGGGCTATTATAAAAATCTTGATGGTGATAATTATGAATTAACTACTGAGGTATATTATAAGAGTATGCAGAACCAGATTGATTACCGTAATGCTGCCGATGTTTTTTCTGCTGAAGCCATAGAAACCCAGTTACTATTTGGAAAAGGAAGGGCTTATGGCATTGAATGGTTATTTCGAAAGAAAACAGGAAAGTTTACCGGCTGGCTGAGCTATACACTTTCAAAAACGGAAAGAAAGATTGATGGAATCAATAATGATCAATGGTACAATGCAAGGCAGGATCGCACGCACGATGTTGCCATTGTAGGTATGTACCAGCTAAATAATAAATGGGCGCTTTCTGCCAACTGGGTTTTTTATACAGGAGATGCCGTAACCTTTCCAAATGGGAAATATACAGTTGGCGAGCAAACTGTTTATTATTATACCAATAGAAATAAATACAGAATGCCCGCCTATCACCGGCTGGATCTGGGTGCTACTCTTCAGCTACGAAAGAAGAAAAAATGGAATAGTGAACTTGCCTTTAGTTTATACAATGCTTACGGAAGAGAAAACGCCTACACCATTACCTTCCGTGATAATAAAGAAGACCCTCGAAAAACGGAAGCCGTGCAAACCTCTTTATTCAGATGGATTCCTTCCATTTCTTATAATTTTAAATTTTAAACATTCCGACTGATCAAAGGTTGCCAACCTTTAGAAAAAATTTCTAAATTGGAATCAGCTTCTTAAGGTTGGCAACCTTTACGATATTTAAAAATGCACTCTAAAATTTGGGCGGGTTCGTTTCATCATTTATATTGAGAGTTTCCTGGAATTTGATGAATGTATTTTACAAAAAGATGAGCATGAAAATAATTATTGACAGCGGGGACATTCTTACTTTTTTCAAACGAGGTATGTATGTTATACGCAAAGAGAACAGAGTACGTCTTTTATTCTGTTCATTTGGAAGGAAGCGCATTATATCGATCTCAGGGCTATTTCTTTTATCTTTTTTTATCTCTTGCGAAAAAGTAATTGATATCAAAATAAATGGAGCAGATAAAAAGTATGTGATAGAAGGAAATGTATTTAATGTTCAATCGCTGCCCCAGGAAGTGAAAATTTCGCAAACAAAAGACTTTAGCGATGATAATAGTTTTGTAGGAATCAGGGGAGCTTTGGTAAGTATCAGGGAGAAAGGTGGCCTTGCTTATCGTTTAGCTGAAGTTTCCGCAGGCATTTACCGGACCACGGCTTTGAAGGGAATTCCGGGCAGGACTTACGAGCTTTCTGTAACCATAAACGGTAATTCTTATACCGCAACCTCTACCATGCCCTCAGCATTGGTAAGCATAGATTCTCTTTCTTTATTTGATATTGGCTTTGGCAGTAATACCGTAAAAACCATTATTCCATCTTACAAAGATCCGCCTGGCCTTGGTAATAGTTATCGTATTGTTGAATATGCCAATGAGATTCCGGTAAAAAAAATATTTGTGCAAAACGATGATCTGAGTGACGGCCTTGTTATATCGCGACCATTGATCAATCCTAAAGGGGAGCTAAAGACCGGGGATGCCGTAAGGGTAAATCTTTTGTGCATAGATTCCGATGTTTATAAATACTGGTTTAGTTTAGACCAGGCAGCCACAGGCGATAACCAAAGCGCCACGCCCACCAACCCGGTAAGTAATATCAGCGGCGGCGTGCTCGGATATTTTAGTGCCCAAAGTATAAGCGGTATCAACATTGTGATTCCATAAGTTTTATCATTCTTATAAATTTATAAATCGGTTTTAGATTAGAATCAATTTATTGGCCATGTTTATTTGTATTCTTTTTAAAACCAAATTCAGGAAAGATATCTTTAACAATTAAGTTAAAGTTTGTAATTCAAATTTATGGCACCTTACATTTATCAAATTACTTTTTACATTTGTTCACAAACCTAATTAAATGGATTTATTTTTCCTGCAGGTAGATTCGAGTGCACTTACCCATGCTACCGCTCCAAAAGTTCAGAATTTTTGGGAAATTCTTGTAAGCGGTGGCGTATTAATGATACCATTGGGTGTTCTTTTTGTTGGCGCTCTTTACTTCTTTTTTGAACGGCTGATTGCTATTAATAAAGCGGCAAGGGTGGATAATAATTTTATGCGCATCATTCGCGATCATGTGGTAAACGGGAACGTAGCTGCTGCAAGAAGTTTTTCAAAAAACAATGAAAATCCTGTAGCGCGCATCATTGATAAAGGGATTCAGCGGATAGGCAAACCCATTGATGCCATTGAAAAAAGTATGGATAATGTGGGGGCGCTGGAACTGTATAAATTAGAAAAGAATCTTTCTATTATTTCCATTGTAGCCCGCATTGCGCCGTTGTTTGGCTTCCTCGGAACTATAATAGGAATGCTTGCCTTGTTCAAAGGAATTGCCATGAGTACTGAATATACTCCCAACACAATTGCTGATGGTATTTACATTAAAATGATTACTTCCGCAACCGGTTTAATCATTGGCATATTAGCGTATATTGGTCACAGTTACCTGTCTGCGCAGATCAACAGAATTGAAAATAAAATGGAAATAGCCAGCGCGGAATTTGCTGATATTTTACAGGAACCGACGAGATAATTACGAATTAGGAATAGACTAATCACTAATTACCCTTTTATAGAAATACAGATGTAATCATGAGTATAAGAAGAAGATTTAAAAGTGATGATACGGAACTGGACACAGGGCCGTTGAATGATATCCTGTTTATCCTGATGTTCTTCTTTTTAATCATCTCTACGATGGCCAATCCCAATGTGATTAAGATGAATAATCCGCGGGCTACCAGCGAAGCCAAGGCGAAACAAAGCGTAATTGTAAGCATTGATAAAAACAAAGATATTTTTATTGGCCAGGAAAAGATTCAATTTGATTCGCTGGAATCAATTTTGAAAGGCCGTTTGCCGGTTGCGGATAGCCTTGTAAAACCGGCTGTAGTTATCAATGCAGATTCGTTGGTAAGCTGGGGCGATATTGTAAGGGTAATGCAGGTGGCCAAAAGGCTTGGCGCCACTACCTCTGCATCCGTTAGCTCTCAATAAATACAGCGCTTACCATTCTTTCTTTTCCATAAATATCTTTTTTTATTTTTGAAATAAAGCCTGCTTCTTCAAAAAGGGCTTTTACTTTTTTTGCATATTCTTCATGTACTTCCACATAAATTTTGCCGTTTTGTTTTAGATGCGTTTGTGCAAACACTGATATTTTTTTATAAAAAATAAAGGGATCGTTATCCGCAACAAACAAAGCAATTCCTGGTTCAAAATCGGTAACATTTTTTTGCAAAACTTTTTTTTCTGACACAGGGATGTAAGGCGGATTGCTTACGATAATATCGAATTGGGAAAGCGCCTTCCAGTTATTGTCATGTAAAAAATCAATAGGTAAAAACCCAATTTTTGCATCAAAATTTTCGGCGTTCTTTTTTGCAACCCGCAAAGCTCTCTCACTTATATCAATAGCTGTAACGTGTGATGCCGGTATTTCTCTTTTTAATGAAATAGGAATACAGCCGCTTCCTGTGCCAATGTCGAGAATTGTACATCGTACATTATGCGTCGCACGTCGAACATCCTCAATAATCCATTCCACCAATTCCTCTGTTTCCGGCCTCGGAATAAGCACATTTTCATTTACAAAAAATTTGTTTTTGTAAAACCACGCTTCATTCAAAACATATTGTACGGGCTTGTGCTGCAGAAGTTGCTGTAAATAATTTTGCAATTGATGGAAAGCTTCGTCTTTTAAGGTATCGGGCTGGTTTTTTCTTTCCCATCTTTTTTGTCCCGTTACATTTTCAAATACCCAATCGCTGATGTTGTCAGCTTCACGTTCATCGTAAATCTTTTTCAGTTGATCTTGAAAACCAATATATGCCTCTGCTGTTGTCATTAGCGCAAACTTAATTATTTTGTGAACCAATTTTAAATGTTACTGGTTTGATTGAAGAAAAATATATGCAGCGTTGCATTCAGCTTGCAACACAAGGTGCCGGCTACGTGGCCCCAAACCCAATGGTGGGCGCTGTTCTGGTTTATGAAGGCAGGATTATTGGTGAAGGTTATCATCAAAAGTATGGAGAAGCACATGCTGAAGTAAATTGTATAAGCAGTGTGAAAGCAGAAGATAAACAGCTCATCGGAAGAAGCGTTCTGTTTGTTTCACTGGAGCCATGCGCTCATTTTGGAAAAACACCACCGTGCACGAATCTCATTATTTCGCAGGGAATAAAAAAAGTAGTGATTGGCTGTACTGATATTTATAAAGAAGTTTCAGGGAAGGGAATTCAACAATTAAAAGATGCCGGTGTGGAAGTAACAGTGGGTGTTTTGGAAAAAGAATGTATGGATGTAAACAAACGATTCTTTACGTTTCATAAAAAGCAAAGGCCATATATAATTTTGAAATGGGCGCAAAGTGCCAATGGGAAAATAGGTTCAGCGGATGATAAAAGAATTTTGATCAGTAATGATTACAGTAATCGCCTCGTTCATAAATGGAGAAGTGAGGAAGCTTCGATTTTAGTAGGAACGAATACCGCTTTACAAGATGACCCTTCCTTAACTACAAGATGGTGGCCTGGAAAAAATCCGGTAAGAATTATAATGGATAAAGAATTAAAACTGCCGGATACTTTAAACATTTTTAATGATGAAGCGGAAACCATTATTTTCAATGTTTATAAAAATGAAGAGCAAAATAACAGGCTGTTTATAAAGTTGGAAAGGGATAATTTTCTGCCCTCATTGTTAGATTCTCTTTTTGAGATGAACCTGCAAAGTGTGTTGGTGGAAGGTGGCGCTATAACGCTGCAATCTTTTATTGACAGTAGTTTG
>JBDSOE010000026.1:0-7844 GCA_039915005.1 Ginsengibacter sp. | reverse complement strand
CCCACGACTTGCATGTATTAAGCCTGCCGCTAGCGTTCATCCTGAGCCAGGATCAAACTCTCCATTGTAAATGTTGTTTGATCTGACTATCAAATTTTCTCATCGAAAAATTAACGTCAAAAATTCTAATTTGTTACGCTAAACTTTACCTTGTAGAATTATAAAAATTCTGTGCTGTTACTTCCAAACTTTCAAAGATCTTTTGGCCTTTTTTTGACCACCCGTTTTTTAATTGGGAGTGCAAAAGTAAGAGCCTTTTTTATTCTAACCAAATTTATTTTTCAAAACCTTTAAAATCTATTTTTTAAACTCTAAATTTTTTGTTTTTTCTGGTTGTTTTTGTTAAGAACTATGCCCTTTTTTTTCGAGCGGATTGCAAAGATAGGGTGAGATAATTTTCTTTTCAAAATTATTTTAAATATTTTTTGTTGTCTTCTCTGAAAGTACTGTAAATAGTACGTTACAGCCAAAAAATATTTTTTTGCTATCTGTTTCATTGGTAACCTATGAATTCTTTGATGCCCTGGCAAATTATTATTTATTATAAGCAACTTTAACGAGAAAAAGAGCGTGGGCAGGAACGGAAAAATTAGCCTTTGTGCAATCCTTACTTGTTATGATAAAATGGAACTCATCCAGCGAGATTTTATTAGTCCCACGCATCAACATAGTACCTACCAATCCCTTTACCATTCCTCTTAAAAAACGATTGGCTTCCACATTATAAATCAATGTATTTCTTTCAACTTTCCATTCGCTTTTATAGAGGCTGCACATAAAGTTTTTTACTTGTGTATTTCTTTTTGAAAACGAAGTGAAATCCATTTGCTTCATTAATAGCGAAGCCGCTTCATTCAGCCTGGAAATATCTGTTTTATAGGGGAAATAATAGGCCCGGTCTTGCACAAAAGGGTCTTTATCAGCATAGAGGTAGTATTTATATTCACGCGAGACTGCATCGAATCTGCAATGAGCATCATCTTCCACCGGAATAATTCTTTTCAGCACTATATCCCCCGGAAGTATGGCATTTAGACTATATATCTTTCGGAAATCGTCAACCAGGATTTCTTCTGTATCGAAATGGAAAAAATTTTGCAAAGCATGTACTCCTGCATCCGTGCGGGATGCGCCGGTAAGAGAAAAAGTTCGTTTGAAATAAATAGAAAGCGCTTTTTCTACTTCAGATTGTATGGTTACTGCATTTTGCTGAACCTGGAAGCCGGAATAAGCGGTGCCTTTGTAAGCCACTTCTATAAAATATCTTGGCATGGGCTTTAAAGGTATTTATTTATGAATCATAGCCTTAAAGCGGGTTATGTAGTACGGATCCGTTAATTGTGCTCCAAGGTCCTCATATTGATCAGAATCCGAGGTGTATGCATACGCAGCATCAAAAAACATGTATTTCCCTTCATCATTCAGAAATAAATAAGAAAGATTTTTTATTTGCTCTGTGCTAAAACAGGCTGACCTAAATACTTTTTTGGCAACAGCAACCATATCATCGTTATTGTTTTCTGCAGCCATTTTTTTGCGCAGTTTCAAAAAGTCGGAATCGGTGGCAAATGCTTTGCAATCCGAATTTACTTTTGAAGATGTAGCTGCTCTGGGCAAAACAATTATTTCGTTCTTTTCTTTATTTACCGCTTTAGATTCTTCAGGAGATTTAATAACAGTGGAAGAGGTGTCGTAGGTAATAACTGCCGGGCGCTCAGTTACGTCTCTCTTTTCAAAATGCAAATCTTTGGCTACAGGATAAGTTTTCGCAGTATCCGAAGGAGGAGCCGTTATTATGGTAGGCGTAATAGTCAGCCGTGAAGTATCAATGCCGGAAGGAATATTCGGCATCTTATTTTCGACAACAGCAACTTGCACTTCCTTTGTGTTTTGAGCTTCAGTAAACGGCATAAAAATTCTGATGGTATCATTATTCTTTTCCTCCTTATCAACGTATATCATTTCAATACCTTCCTTTTCTTTCAGGCTCAGGATTTTGGTAACCGAGGAAATTATAGCTTTATTTGAATCTGGCAATATTTCTAAAACAGGGCTTGCCGGCTTCTCAACTACCGGACTAACAGGGTTGGAAGGTGTTTCTGTAATAACAACATCAGGCTTTTCAGCAATTGTATCCGCGGTTTTTTCAGCAACCGTATCGGTGGCCTTCTCAGCAACCACTGGCACCGGCTTCTCCACTACAGGCTCTATCTTTTGTAAAAGAGAAGAATCTTTTACCACACTGGCCAGCATTTTGGAAAAAGGATCATCCTGGATTTTTGTAACGGTAGCCACAGTAGCCGGGGCTTCCATTTTTTCTATAAGCGCAAGCGTTTGCAGATTAAAAAGCGACCAACCTTTTTCCCCAAAATTTTTTACAAGAAATCCTTCATTCTTTTTATCAATAGTAACCTTAAACTTTTCTTCTGGAAATTCATTTTTAGGAAAACCAATTACCATCTCATAATCGCCATCAACCATGTTGGGAATAATTACATAACCGGTCTGCGAAGAACTTACCACCTTCTTATTCACTTTTACATAAAAGGGCTGGTTGTTTTCTGTTTGCAAATAAACAAAATGAACCTGCTGCGCATTTGCCAATAAGGCAAAGCCGCTTATACAAACAATAGTAAAAATTAGTTTTAACCTGCTAATAGACATCATGAGCAAATCTATTTAATATAATACTAAAAAATACCAGCCATCAAAAAATAGGATTTCTTTAATAGTAGGTCGGTTACTTTTGCAGGCATTTAAAAATCCAATTATGAAAAAAATCTTCCTTGTATTTGTATTCTTGGGTTCACTAACACTGGCCTCTGCGCAGAAGCCATCTGAAGACACCGCCTGGCAGCAAATTTATCGCGCTACGTCCCCTAAAATCAATAATCTCGTTCATACCAAACTCGATGTAAAATTTGATTACGATAAACAATGGCTTTATGGAAAAGAATGGGTAACCCTGCAACCTCATTTTTACAATACCGACTCTTTAACGCTTGACGCCAAAGGAATGGAAGTAAAAGAAATTGCTTTGATGAAAGGTGCGTCCAAACTTCCGTTAAAGTATTCTTATGATGGTATGCAATTAAAAATCCAGCTTGATAAGTCTTATAAAGGAGGTGAAAAATATACCGTATTTATCAACTACATTTCAAAACCCAATGAAGCAAAAGTGCACGGCAGTAAGGCAATAACCGATGCCAAAGGATTGTACTTCATTAACCCAAAAGGAGAAGAAGAAGGCCCTACCCAAATATGGACACAAGGCGAAACGGAAGCCAGCAGCGTATGGTTCCCCACTATTGATAACCCCGGCCAGAAAACTACGCAGGAAATTTCAATGACGGTGCCGTCAAAATATGTAACCCTCAGCAATGGGCTGCTTACCAGTCAGAAAAAAAATACAGATGGCACGCGCACCGATACCTGGAAAATGGATTTACCCAATTCACCTTATTTATTTTTTATGGGTGTGGGCGACTATGTAATCGTAAAGGATAAGTATAAGAAAATGGGCGTGGACTATTATGTAGAAAAAGAATACGCCCCGGTGGCCAAAAGAATATTTGGTGAAACGCCTGCCATGATTGGCTTTTATGAAAAAATAACCGGCGTGCCTTTTGCCTGGCCAAAGTATGCGCAGATCGTGGGCAGGGACTATGTAAGCGGCGCTATGGAAAACACCACCGCCACACTTCACCAGGAAAGCGCTTACCAGAATGCGCGCCAGTTGGTGGATGGAAATGAATGGGAAAGCGTAATTGCGCATGAATTATTTCATCATTGGTTTGGCGATTTAGTTACCGCTGAAAGCTGGAGCAACATTACATTGAATGAATCTTTTGCTAACTACAGTGAATATTTATGGGACGAATTCAGGCATGGAAAAGATGCGGCTGACGACCATGCCTTTAAAGACATGCAGGGATATTTAATGAGCGGAGGCAGCAATAAAAATTTAGTGAGATTTTATTACAAAGACAAAGAAGATGTATTTGATGCCGTAAGTTATAATAAAGGCGGACGCATCTTAAACATGCTGAGAAATTATGTAGGCGATTCCGCCTTTTTTAAATCATTGAATAAATATTTAACCACTTATAAATTTAAATCTGCAGAAGCACAGCAATTGAGACTGGCCTTTGAAGAGGTAACCGGAAAAGATTTAAACTGGTTCTGGAACCAGTGGTATTACGGAAGCGGAGAACCCGCTCTCGACATCAATTATGAGTATAGCAATGGCAAAGCAAGAGTGATTGTGAATCAGGTGCAAAAAACGGGGAAAATATTTAAACTGCCTGTTGCCATTGATGTATATAGCGAAGGCGCCCATAAAAAAAGATACTCCGTTTGGCTAGAAAACAAAGCCGACACTTTTTATTTTCCGGGCAATAAAAAACCTTCCCTGATAAATGTAGATGCCGATAAAGTTTTGCTTGCCACAAAAACCGATCATAAACCGGCAGAAGAATTTGAACAGCAATATAAATATGCACCCAATTATCTTGACCGCAGAGAAGCGCTTGACTATTTTTCAAAAAATAAAATCAGCCTGCTTGCCAGCGGATTAGGCGATACCTATTCGGGGCTTCGTTTGTTTACTTTAGAAAAATTAGACGAGGCAAAAAGCTTTACCATCCCTTCGGTACTTACTTCCATTGAACACATGGCTGAGAAAGATCCGAACAAAAAAGTGCAGGCAAAATCCCTGGAAATATTGGCACAATTGAAAGACAAAAAATATCAACGATTGTTTGCCGAATATGTAAACGATTCCTCTTACTCTGTATCGGGAGCCGCTTTGGAAGGGCTTGCCCTTCTTGACCCGAACAATGCCTATAGCCTGGCTAAAACGTACAGTAAAGACGCAAAGGGCGATTTGGGAGAAGTTATTTCTGATATTTTATACAAAAATTCAAAGGAATCCGACTTTGAAATACTTCTTAATTTATACAAAAACAAATCCTTTAGCCAGGTAAAAATTCAGGAGACGATGTTATTAGCCAATTATCTTTCCAAAATAACAGACACGGCCAGGGTGAAGAAAGGTGTGACTGAGATCATGAAACTGAGGAACCAGGTTCCTGAGCAATACATGGGGTTTCTCGGCCCGGTTTTTAAACAATCTTTTAATAGAATAAGTGAGGGGCAACAGGCCCATGGAAATTCAGAGCTGGCAGCGTACATTGATGGATTGATTAATTAACGCTTTCGAATTTCTCCCATTATTATCCAGTTATTATTAAAGAGGCTGCCTCACAAGGGCAGTCTTTTTTATTTCAGGGGAATCGTCCTTTCTTCCCGGAGGGTTGAGGGTTGAGGGTTGATTAGAATTTTCTCATGTTCAAACATGGTTTCTTCCTCATCAAACTTCATTTGATATTATCTCGGCATAATTTACCCTCATTCTGATACAATTTCACCACTTCCACTTATAGAGAGAAGTTGGGGGGTGAGGGGATCCTATAAAAAGAGGCTGCCCTTTGGAGACAACCTCTTTTTTTATATTATTCTAAATTATTTACCAACCTCAGCTGGCACCACCGCCGCCACCGCCGCCGCCGCCGAAGCCACCGAATCCACCTCCGCCAAATCCTCCTCCGCCGCCACCGCCAAATCCGCCGCCGCCGCGTCCACCGCCGCCCAGCATACTACCCAATAAAAACCAGGGTAAGGCCCCCATAAAATCCTTTGAACCTTTTCTACTCATGTACGAACCACCTCCTCCGCCACCGCCTCCAGAAAAAAGCCCTATTATAATAAAGAAGATCACGGCAAGAAGTATAATGGTCCCAAACGAGGGTCGCCCGCTTTTTCGGGAAGCAGGATCTGCTTTGTACTCCCCTGCCGCCGCCTGTATGATAGCATCCACGGTATTATCAAATCCGCGGTAATAATCGTTTTGCTTAAAAAAAGGAATCATTCTTTGGTCAATGATTTGTTTGGCCAGAATGTCCGGTAGTACTCCCTCCATTCCATAGCCCGTTTCTATGCGTGCTTTCCTCTCTGCTTTTGAAACAAGGATCAACACGCCATTATTTTTTTCCTTAGTGCCAATGCCCCAGGTACGTATATATTTTAAAGCCAGTTCGGCTATATCATATCCCTGCAAATCGGGCACGGTAACAATTACAATGGCCGAAGAAGTAGAATCATTATAATTCCTTATTTTTTCTTCCAAAGCCTGTCTTTGAAAAGGTTCCAAAAAATTTCCAAAATCATTTACTGCCATTGGAGGCTGTGGCTTGCTCTCAATCTTTTGTGCAATAGCCGATTGAAAACTAAAAAGGAAAAGCAGTAACAAGAATTTTTTCATGAATAAGTATTACGCGGTATTAATTGCTGAAAATAATTTCATCGGGAAGCTCATTTTTATCAACCGCTTTATCGTAGGGGAAATGAGATTTCAGCGCCTCACCGATGGCTTTAATACTCATTACCATACCTGCCACCACACTCTCTTTGCTGAACACGGAAAGAATTTGTCTTACTATATTTTTCCAATGCTCATTGCCCGTAGCCGCGTGAATGCCACTATCCGCAAAAATGGCCAGTTGCTTATCTTTTATAGCAATATAAAAAAGCACGCCATTGCGGTATTCCGTTTCCTCCATTTTTAATTTAGAAAAAATTTCTGCGGCCCTGTCCAATGGATCCACATACTTGCAATGGCTCTCCACAAATACCCTCACCTCTCCGCTGGTTTGCGTTTCCGCATCCCTTATAGATTCAACGATAGTATCGTTTTCTTCCTTCGAAAAGAAGGGTTTCTTTCGGGCAAATGGCCACATTTCGCTAAGGTTTTATTTTATATCAAAATTTACATCAGGCGCTTTTTCACTACCGGGGTCGGCCTTGTAAAAAGGCTTTTCATGATAGCCAAATATTCCGGCAAAAATATTATTGGGGAACGTTTTTACCTTTAGATTATACTGTTGCACAGCGGCATTGAAATCCTGGCGCGCCACATTGATCCTGTTCTCCGTTCCCTCAATCTGTGTTTGAAAGCCCTGGAAAGCAGTAGTGGTCTTTAGATCAGGATAGTTTTCAACTACAGCCAGCAACTTACTGAAAGAACTTTGCAAGCCCGCCTGCGCATTCTGATATGCCTGTAGCGAAGCGGGGTCGTTAATATCCACATTGATGGAAGTGGCTTTTGCACGCGCCTGCACTACTTCTGTCAGGGTTCCTTTTTCAAAATTGGCAGAGCCTTCAATAGTTTTAATCACACTGTTGTAAAGGTCTGTTCTCCTTTGATAGTTGGTTTCCACATTTCCCCATTTAGTTTTCACTCCCTGGTCCACGCCAATTAAATTATTGTAGGCACCACACCCCCAAAAGAATAAAAGAACTATGATTCCGAGTACAACGAAGAGACCTGTTCTTGATTTCATATTTGTCGTTTTATTTTAAAAGAATTAAAGATAAATGTTTCTGTTTTTGTAGCATAAACTTTTTCTTCGCTCCTAATACCTCATTGCTGATTACTGATTACTGATTACTGATTACTGATTGCTCATTGCTCATTGCCCATTGCTCATTGCTCATTGCTCATTGCTCATGCCTGATTGCTTTTATCCCCGGCAATTCTTTTCCTTCAAAATATTCCAGTAAAGCCCCGCCGCCGGTAGATACATAACTTACCTTATCGGCGAGGTTAAATTCATTTACCGCGGCCACACTATCGCCGCCGCCTACTAAACTATAAGCGCCTTTTTGAGTAGCTTCTGCAATGGCTTCTGCAATGGCTTTGGTGCCTTGCTGAAATTTTTCCATTTCAAAAACCCCCATCGGGCCATTCCACAAAATGGTTTTACTTTCCATAATAATTTTAGAAA
>JBDSOE010000191.1:0-6140 GCA_039915005.1 Ginsengibacter sp. | reverse complement strand
AAAAGGATACGCCACAGAAATTGTACAGGAAGGGGTGAATTGGTTATTTGAGCAAAAAAAGATTTCAAATATTTATGCAGTTACTGAAACAGGCAATTTTAATTCGCAAAATGTTTTATTGAAATGCGGTTTTCGTAGAGAAGAAAATTTGATGGAAGAAGAGCCTATGGAGATTAATTTTACCTTGCTGCGTGACTAATTAATTTTCTTTATTTCTTACTTCAACAACATTACCGTCCCTTTTCACCTAAAAATTCCACAGGCGGTTTTTGCATTAACTGTATATACAAAAGCATCAGTATTCTGCAATTGACTAGTGGCATCGGTTACTGTAAGTTCATTATTACAAAGCTTATAGCGGGTTGCTTCAATGTAGTTGTTAATGCTGCAACTGATAGAATTGGAAATCATCATGCTTAAATCAGCAATAAAACCGAGAGACGGATTTGTTTGATTAATAACAGCATTTCCCGCTAAAGTTCCATTCCAGTTTGGATTCTCTGGTTCACTGAGCAGATTGACAATGGTAAATTAAGCTCCTTATCCGGTTTGCAAAAGTTGGATGGGGCCATAAGGTATTCCTGATGATTTGGTCTTAGTTAATATTTAATTTGCCAATATTTACTGCAAAAACATAAGAAGGTGTGGTTAGCTAATTATCGCGATTAATCTTAGCGTACCATGGTTGATTAAACACAAAAAGAATTGCGAATAGAATTTTTCTCATTAGTTAATTCAAGCCCTTTAGTTGGAATGGGTATTTTAGAACGAAGTAAGCTGTTTTTAAATATTACAAAACCCTGTATAATTAAAAGGCGTTACCGCTTTCAATTCTTTTTTCAGCGCAGGGGAAATTTTTAAGGAATTGATGAAAGTGTGAATGCTTGATTTGTCAATATGCTCTTTTCCCCTGGTGAGTTCTTTTAAGGCCTCATAAGGCTTTGGATAATTTTCCCTTCTTAATATGGTTTGAATGGCTTCTGCTACCACTGCCCAGTTATTATCCAGATCCTGTTTTAGTTTTTCTTCATTCAGGATCAGTTTGCCAATTCCTTTTTCAAGAGAAAAAATGGAAAGTAAAGTATGCGCTACCGGCACGCCAATATTTCTGATCACGGTGGAATCAGTTAGATCCCTTTGTAACCTTGATACGGGAAGTTTTGCTGAAAGATGCTCCAGTAGTGCATTTGCCATTCCGAGATTGCCTTCGGCATTTTCAAAATCAATAGGGTTTACTTTATGCGGCATGGCGCTGCTGCCTATTTCACCCGCTTTTATTTTTTGTTTAAAATATTCCATGCTTATGTAAGTCCAGATGTCGCGGCACAAATCTATTAGAATAGTATTGATGCGTTTTATGTTGTCGAAATGTGTAGCGAGTAAATCGTAATGTTCTATTTGCGTGGTGTATTGCTGGCGTTGAAGTCCAAGTTTTTCTTCCAGGAATTCGTTGGCAAAAGCGGTCCAGTTTGTTTTCGGGTAAGCTACATAATGCGCATTTAAATTGCCGGTGGCGCCGCCAAATTTTGTGGTGAAAGGAATGTAGCTGAATTGCTGAATCTGGTTTTCTATTCTTTCCGCAAAAACCATTATTTCTTTTCCTAACACGGTAGGAGAGGCGGGCTGTCCGTGTGTTCTGGCAAGCATGGGAATGTCTTTCCACTTTTTTGCAAGCAATAATAATTCATGCTGAAGATTAATCACCGCAGGTAAATATTCGTGCTCTATCACATGCTTCCACAAGAGAGGAATTGCGCTGTTATTAATATCCTGCGAGGTGAGCCCGAAGTGAATCCATTCCTGAATATTTTCTGCCCCTGCATCTTTTAGTTTTTCTTTTAAAAAATACTCCACCGCTTTTACATCATGGTTGGTAATTTTTTCCGTTGCCTTAATTTTTTCGGCATCGGCTATTGAAAACTCATCGGCAATATTTAGAACGCGTTTTTTTAAAGCAGGGGTTATTTTAAAGAATTTTTTTTCTGCTAAAAAAAGAAAATATTCCACTTCTATTTTTACACGATATTTCATTAAAGCAAACTCGGAAAAATATTCGTCAAGGTGCTGAAGCTGGTGGCGGTAGCGGCCATCAATGGGTGAAATGGCGGTAAGAGGTATTAGTTGCATAGAAAAATTATAAGGTTCAAAGTGCTCAAAAAAATGAAAAATGATTCATTTCCATTACACTAAATTTGCGGCAAAATTAAAGTAATCGGCGCATAAAAATAAGAGCACTCGTGGTAAGTTTTGAAAGCACTATCCTTTGATCTGTGATTTTTAAAAAGAATGATGAAAGATTGAGTAGATCTGTTGATGGAATATTCTTTAAAAAGATTTCTCTTTACATTTATGGTTCGGGGATTGAAGCGAATGGAGTAATGTGCTGTTTTTCGCTAATGATAAACATCTATTTAAAAATATTTTATGAGGCTATTTATAAGGAAGATACTTCAGAGGTTTGGATATGATATAGTAAAGTATAATCCGCCCTACGTTTTAGGTGCTATTGATATGGAAGATCTTGAGAGGGAATATTCCTGGCTGAGGAGTTTTGATTTTAAGACTATTCTTGATATCGGGGCCAATGAGGGCCAGTTTGCGGATAAGATGCATACCCTTTTCCCTGAAACGATTATTCATTCGTTTGAGCCCATTGCAGAAACGTTCGCGTTGCTTCAAAAAAATTTTGAAAACATAAAACAATTAAAGGCCATAAACCTTGCCCTTGGTGATTTCACAGGAGAGGTTTCTTTCAATAAAAATGAATACTCTCCTTCATCATCTCTTTTAACCATGTCGCAGAAACATGTTCAAAACTTCGATTATGCGGTAAAGACAAACCCTATAACCGTGAAGATGGATAGGCTGGATAATGTTCTGGATCCTGGTAAACTCGACTTGCCTTTACTGATAAAAATAGACGTACAAGGCTTTGAAGATAAAGTGATAAAGGGCGGCATGGAAGTAATTAAAAAGGCCGATTTAATTCTCTGCGAGGTTTCATTTACCGAACTCTATAAGGGGCAATCGCTCTTTGCAGATATATACGAGATGTTCAAAAACCTTGGATACACTTACGCGGGCAGTGTAGAGCAACTCAGATCTCCGGAAACCAATCTTATTCTACAGGCGGATGCGGTATTTATAAAAGCGAATTAAAAATAATTATGCAACCGGGAAAAATACAAGTTTCAATAATTACTCCTGTGTATAATGCCGAAAAATTTATTGAACGCTGTGTGGAAAGTGTTCAACGGCAAGGGCATTCCTCTTACGAACATCTGATCATTGATGGGAATTCAACAGATAACACCGTTGCTTTGGTTCGTAAGTATATGTCTGCTGATGCCAACATCAGGCTTGTTACGGAAAAGGATGAAGGAGTATATGATGCCATGAATAAGGCAGTTTTATTGGCAGAAGGACAATGGCTTTATTTTTTGGGGGCTGATGATTATTTTTATTCTGATAAAATATTAGCCCGTATCGCATTGACTCTTTCCAGTTCCCATGCAGAAATTGTTTATGGAAATGTGTGGCTTGAACAGTCCGCCAGAATCTATGATGGAGTTTTCGGAATTGAAAAACTGTTGAAACGAAATATTTGCCACCAGGCAATTTTTTATAGAAGTAGCGTCTTTGCAACTATGGGACTTTACAATACGGATTATACGCAAGAAGGGGATTATGAATTTAATCTACGTTGCTGGATTAAAGGAGCCGTTGTTTCTAAATTTATCAATGAAACTATTGCTTTTTATTCTAAAGGTGGCATTAGCAGTTTCCAAAAAGACAGTGCTCTGGTAAAGGACTTTCCCGATATTGTAATCGGGTATTTATTTGAAAGTAAACGGAGTTTTTTTTCAAAGGTTAATATTCTATCAAAGGTTTTCAGGAAAATATTTTTGCGATATGGGGTTAAGAAATTTGGGATTGTGTTTTTGAAAAATAATAATTACAGGATTAAGATATTGGCGTTCGCATGGATGATAATAAGTTTTCCGGTATATTTCATTAACTCTTTTATTTTTGCGCGGAAATAAGAAGACAGCTTTTACGCTTTGTGTCAACAGATGCCGGCAGGTTCCAATATTATTTGATTCCTTCACCGTGAGCTGAAATATAAAGACGGTTAAAAGATTGATTATTTAAAATCAGGGTTAATTATAAAATAAATACTTTCTACCTATGGGTTATGTAAATTTTTCTATTCCTAAAAAAATCGTTCTGCGATTTAAAGAGAATGGAGGTATTAAAAATTTTATAGAAACGGGTACTTATAAAGGAGGAACTTGTTTTTGGGCGGCGCATCATTTTAAAAAAGTTTATACCATTGAGATTGATCCGGCTATCAGCAAAGCAACTTCTTTAAATCCTGAATGCCCTGCCAATATTAAATTTTACGTGGGTGACAGTAAAGATGTTCTCCCTGATTTGGTTACCGACATAGAAGGAACTTGCCTGTTTTGGCTTGATGGCCATTGGTGCGATGTAACGGAATTGGGTAAGGATAAAGAATGTCCACTATTAGATGAAATAAAAGCGCTTAAAAATTTTGGGGATTCTGTAATTCTGATTGATGATGCGAGGGCATTTTTGGGGCCTTTGCCGCCCCCTCATGATAATAGCCAGTGGCCGGGGATTGATGAGATCTTTTTATTGCTCAAAGCCCAGTTTCCTGCTAACCTTGTTACTATCGTTGATGATGTTATTTATTGCATTCCCCCTAATTTGATAAGTGTATTTAAAGAAAGCTGGATTGAAGATTATGCAGAAAGATTTGGACCGAAAAAAAATAATTTCTTTATTAGAAAGATAAAAGCCATAGTCAGGATAGTTGGTTTGAAGAAGTGAAGACAAATTTATTTTTAATAAAATCTCCTGCGTAAAAAAAATATTTTTCCTTATTCAGATTGTATCTGCATGGGCACTAATGATAAATACAGTAATTGAAAATCTCAATCTGCATACCTGCTTATAAAAGAGTTCCTTACCTGGAAAGGCTACTGGACAGTATTCTTATGCAATCTTTCAGAGACTTTGAAGTAGTAATTACGGATGATAGTAATGATTCTACTGTGAGTAATTTTATAGAAAAATATAAAGAGAAGTTTCCCATTATTTATCAAAAAAATCCAATTGCGCTGGGAACTCCTGAGAACTGGAATGAGTCAATGCGAAAAGCAAAAGGCACCTGGATTAAATTGATGCATGACGATGATTGGTTCGCAGATGAAAATGCCTTGCAAATGTTTGATGAAGCCACGTTGCAAAACCCGGACTGCTCTTTTATTTTTTCTGCGTATCATAATGTTTCTGAAAATAAAGGCCAGAAAAAAAAAGTGCAATTAAAATGGTTGGGTAATATTTTATTAAAGAGGAGTCCGCTTAATTTATTTAAGAAACAGTTTATTGGTAATCCGAGTTGTACATTAATACGCCGAGAGGTTGATTTATGGTACGATAGCAGGTTTAAGTGGGTAGTGGATTTTGAATATTATATAAGATGTTTGAGAAAAGTAAAAAAATATTTTTATATAGATCAGGCTCTGATTAATGTGGGAATTAATGATGAGCAGGTTACCAATTATACCTTTCGCAAACCCGAAGTGGAAATTCCTGAGAATCATTTGATGGTTGAAAAAATGGGAACTGCCATCCTCAGAAATATTTTTGTCTATGATTACTTCTGGCGTCTGTACAGAAATCTCGGCATTAAAAATGAATCTGAAATTGCGGTGTTTTATAAAAAAGATATTCATCCTTTGCTAAAGCAAATGATACATTTTCAAAGGAGAATTCCTTCCCAAATATTATCAACCGGGGTTTTCTCCAAATTGCTAATGACGGGCAATTACGCGATAAGTCTTTTCCGGAAAGTTTAGGTGAATTATTTTATCCGGTCGTGACGCTTTCTTCGGCGGCCTGAACGATTGTCCCAAAAATTGCGCGATAATAATTACGCTTCCGCTTGCAATGACAGACAAACTTACTTTCGTCTTTGCGAGGCGCGGTGCTGACTTCAAATTATTACAGACTTCCTGCGCCGTGGCAATCTCCGAAGTTGTTTATAATTGCTGATTATGAGATTGCCTGCCTGTTTTCAACTTTCTGACAGGCTTTCTGCACGGAATGCTTAC